>NZ_JBEZZJ010000013.1:0-186301 GCF_040639095.1 Micromonospora sp. NPDC023966
GCGCGGGCGGGGGGGGGGGGCGCCCCCCCCGGGCGGCCCCCGGGCCCGGCCCCCCCCCCCCCCCCCCCCCCGCCCCCGCCCCCCCCCCCCCGCCCCCCCCCCCCGCCGCTCCCCTCGCGGCGGTGTGCGTGGTCACCGGGGGCGCGCGTGGCAGAGTGAGCGGGTGACCTCCCCCGCCGCCCGCCGGACGCTGCGCCCTCCGGCCGGCTACCGACTGGCCGCCTCGGTCCGCGCCCTCACCTTCAGCCCCTACGACCCGTGCGCCCGGATCGCCGCCGGCAGCTTCTGGTGGGCCACCCGCACGCCGGCCGGTCCGGCCACCCTCGCGCTGCGCCCGGACGCCGGCGAACTGGTCGCCGAGGGCTACGGCCCCGGTGCGGACTGGGTGGTCGAGCGGGCCGACGCGGTGGCCGGGCTCCGCGACGACCTGACCGGGTTCGCCGCGCTGGCCGGCGCGCACCCGCTGGTGGCCCGGCTGGCCCGCGAGCACCACGGGCTGCGGATGCCCGCCACCGGCCAGGTCTTTCCCCGGCTGCTGCGCGCCGTCTTCGAGCAGAAGGTCACCGGCAAGGAGGCGTACCGGGCGTACGCGGCGACCGTGCGGCACTTCCGGGAGCCCGCGCCGGGGCCGCTGCAACCGCTGCTGCTGCCGCCCGAGGCGGCCGCGGTGGCGGCCACGCCGTACTGGGTCTTCCACCCGTTCGGGGTGGAGCAGCGGCGGGCCGACACGCTGCGCCGGGCGGCCGCCGTCGCGGACCGGCTGGAACGCTGCGCCGACTCCGCCGAGGCCACCCGCCGGCTCACGGCGATCGCCGGCATCGGGCCGTGGACCGCCGCTGAGGTGGTCCGGATCGCGTACGGGGACCCGGACGCGGTCAGCGTCGGCGACTACCACGTCCCCAACACGGTGGCCTGGGCGCTGGCCGGGGAGCCGCGCGGCGACGACGCCCGGATGCTGGCCCTGCTGGAGCCGTTCCGGGGTCACCGCGGGCGGGTCTGCGTGCTGTTCGAGGCCGCCGGCATCCAGGCGCCGAAGTACGGGCCGCGCGCCCCGATCCGCTCCTTCGCCGGCTACTGAACCCGGTCGGCCGGCGAGGCCGGCCGGTGACCCGCGCAGAGCCGCCGCAGGGTCCGCCCCAGCCACCACGCGTACGCCTTCTGGAAGGCCAGGGTGAGGGGACCGGCGGCGCGGACGTACCAGCGGGCCGGCCGGCTGAACGCGGTCACCTCGAACCAGAGCTCGCCGGCCGTGCGGGTGATCAGGAACGCCTCCTCGCCGACCTCCGGGTGCCCGGGCAGGGTGCCGTAGCCGAACCCGGCCCGGTCCGGCTCGTCCACCGCCCAGACCACCTCGGTCGGGCCCCAGATCCGCAGCGGGCCGACCCCGAGCCCCGGGGTGACCCGCACACCCGCGGCGGCGCGCGGCGCGTCGGTGCGCATGACGACGCCCGCGGCCCGGTGCAGCCGCCAGCCGAGCACCGCGTCCGCCGCGACCCGGAAGCCGTCGTCCGGCAGCCGGACCCGGTGGCGCAGGTGGTGGTAGCCGGCCGGCAGGCGTCCGTCGCGGGTCGCCCCCACCTCGGGGTACGTCAGCTCGGGCACCTCGGCCTCCTCCTCGCGGGACACCGCCAGGGTACGGCCGGCATGGTGGCCCGCCCGACATCGGTCCGGCGGGCTGTGGTGGGCTTGCCGGGTGACCGAGGAGCTGACCGTCGCCCCGGCCGGTGTCGCGGACGCCGGCGAGATCCTCACCGTGCAGCGCGCCGCGTACCTGGTGGAGGCGCAGCGCTACCGGGACCTGTTCCTGCCGCCGCTGACCGAGACCCTGGACGAGGTCCGCGCCGCCCTGGCCGGCCCGGCCGTGGTGCTCGCCGCCCGGCTCGGACCCCGCCTCGTGGGCTCGGTCCGCGCCCGGATCGACGGCGACACCGCCCGTCTGGGCCGGCTCGCGGTCGCCCCCGACCAGCAGGGGCGCGGCATCGGCGGCCTGCTGCTGGGCGCCGTGGAGGCCGCCTGCGCCGGCCGGGTGACCCGGTTCGCCCTGTTCACCGGCGCGGAGAGCGCCGAGAACCTGGGCCTGTACGCGCGGCGCGGTTACCGGGTGGTGGCGCACCGGCCGGACGAGAACGGCAACCGCCTGGCGGTGCTGGAGAAGACCGTGGCGGGCGAGCCCGGCGCGGTCAGCCCTGCTCGCAGCGGCGCCTGAGCCCGTCGGCCTCCTGCCGGAGGTAGCGGCGGATGGTGCGGCCGGCGAGCAGCCCGACCAGCCCGGCGAGGGGGCCGGTCTGCGCCATCACCAGCTCGGCGCGGACCCGGCCGTCGGCCAGCGGCACCAGCCGGTGCTCGCCGCGGCTGTGCACACCCGGGCTGTCGGACTCCCAGACGAAGACGTGCGGCGCATCGAACTCGGTGACCCGCCAGACCGCCGGGCGCAGCCGGGGCTGCGCCAGCCGGGCCGTCGCGCCGAGGGTGAGCGGCCCGGGCTCCAGCCGCCGGGCGGCGGTGACCGAGGGCGTCCACTCCGGCCAGCGCTCCACGTCGGTCTGCACGGCCCAGACCCGGTCGGCGTCGGCGGCGATCTCCACGGACTCGACGAATCGCATGGCCCTCCCTCCCCCGGATGCCCGGGGTCAGGTTACGCCGATGATCGACGGCCGGTGATCCCGCCGGCGGTCAGGCCGCCTCGCGCAGGTCGGCCAGGCCGACCGGGGCGTACCGGCGGAGCAGCCCCTCCAGCTCGGCCACCGAGGCCACCTCGCCGACCACGTTCGCGCCGCCGCCGTGCTCGGCCGGGTAGCGGTGCACCAGCCGGTAGCGGTAGCGCCCCCGGATCAGTTCCACGCTGACCCGCCAGCGCCCGCAGCATCCGCAGCTCCACTCCGGCACGCCGCGAACCTAGCTCTGACCTGCGGTTTCACCATCCGGTCGCGGGTGACGAACGGGCCGGGGACGGGACACGCCGCCAAGCACCGCCGGTGATCTGCCTCACGACCGTCGGTGGGGTCTGATTGACTGGTCGCCGTGGACCTGCCGATCAATCCGCCGGTCGAGCCGATGCTGGCCAAGAGCGTGCCCCAACTACCCACCGATCCCGGCCTGACCTACGAACCCAAGTGGGACGGCTTCCGCTGCATCGTCTTCCGCGACGGCGACGAGGTCGAGCTGGCCAGTCGCGGCGGCAAGACGATGACCCGCTACTTCCCCGAGGTGGTCGAACAGGCGCGCCGCCAGCTCCCGGAGCGGTGCGCGGTCGACGGCGAGCTGATCGTGATCCGCCGGGACGGCCCCGACGGCAAGCCGCGGCTCGACTTCGAGCTGCTGGCCCAGCGGATCCACCCGGCCGCCTCCCGGGTGAAGCTGCTCGCCGAGACGACCCCCGCCGACTTCGTCGCCTTCGACCTGCTCGCCCTCGATGACGAGCTGCTGACCGACCAGCCCTACCCGGAGCGCCGGGCCCGCCTGGAGAAGGCGCTGGCCAAGGTCCGGCCGCCGGTGCACGTCACCCAGGTGACCACCGACCCGGCGACGGCCCGGCGCTGGTTCGACGTGTTCGAGGGGGCCGGGCTGGACGGGCTCATCGTCAAGCCCGCCGACCTGCCCTACGAGCCGGGTAAGCGGCTGATGTTCAAGGTCAAGCACGCCCGCACCGCCGACGCGGTGGTGGCCGGCTTCCGCTGGCACAAGTCCGGCCCGGTGGTCGGCTCGCTGCTGCTCGGCCTCTACGACGAGGCCGGGGTGCTGCACCACATCGGCGTCAGCTCGTCGTTCAGCGCGGCCCGGCGCAAGGAGCTGCTGGACGAGCTGGAGCCCTACCGGGAGGTCGGCGGCGACCACCCGTGGGTGCACGGCGACCACGAGCGGGGGCAGCGGATCCCGGGCGGGGTGAGCCGGTGGACCGGCGGCAAGAACCTCGAGTGGGAGCCGCTGCGCCCGGAGCTGGTGGTCGAGGTGGGCTACGACGCCATGGAGGGCGATCGGCTGCGGCACACCGCCCAGTTCGTCCGCTGGCGCCCCGACCGCGATCCCCGCTCCTGCACCTACGAGCAGCTGGAACGCCCGATCCGCTACGACGTCGACCAGGTGCTGCGCGGCGACCCGGCGGCGACCGTCGGCGACGGGACGGACCGGGCGTAGCCTGGCGGTCCACACGATCATGGAGGGCTCCCACGTGACCCGCTTCTCCGACCGGATCCGCCGGCGGCCCACGCTGGCCGGGTTCGTCGCGGCGCTGGTGCTCACCGCCGGCTGCACGCTGCCGGCGTTCGCCCCGCGGGCCGAGAGCCAGGGCGAGGCGGCCGCCCCGGGCGCCGCGCCGACCTGGCGCCCCTGCCCGGAGGTGCCGGACGAGCTGGTCGGGCGGGGCGCGGCGGGCATGCGTTACGACTGCGCCCGGATCGCCGTACCGCGCAACTGGGGCACCGGGGCGGCGACCGGCGCGACCGCCGGGCCGGGCGCCGGGGAGACCTTCGAGATCGCGCTGATCCGGATCCGGTCGAACAAGCAGCACGACCGGATCGGGTCGCTGGTGGTGAATCCGGGCGGCCCCGGGGCGTCCGGCGTGGACACCGCGGTCTACCTCTCCTTCGGTCCGGGGTTCGGCGGGCTGCCGGCCGAGGTGACCGACCGGTTCGACGTCGTCGGCTTCGACCCGCGCGGGGTGGCCCGGTCCAGCCCGGTGAAGTGCATCGGCGACGCCGACCTCGACGCCAGCTTCGGCTACGACCCCGACCCGGAGAGCCAGGCGTCCTTCGACGGCTTCGTCGACCTCAACCGGCGGATCGGCCAGCGGTGCGGCGCGAAGTACGGCGACCAGCTGCCGCTCTACGGCACCGAGCAGGCCGCGCGGGACATGGACGCCGTGCGCGCGGCCGTCGGCGACGAGAAGCTGACGTATCTCGGCTACTCCTACGGCACCCTGCTCGGCGCCACGTACGCCCAGCTCTACCCGCAGCGGGTGCGGGCGCTGGTGCTCGACGGCGCGGTGGACCCGCGGCAGCAGCTCATGGCCGGCTCGGAGAGCCAGGCGAAGGGCTTCGAGCGGGCGTTCGACAACTTCTCCCGCTGGTGCGCGGCGAACGCCGGGCGCTGCCCGATCGCGCCGGACGCCCGGGCCGCGGTGACCACGGCCATCGACAAGGCCCGGGTCTCCCCGGTTCGCGGCCGGGACGGCCGGGAGGCCACCGCCGGCTGGGTGTTCTACGCGATCATCTCCTCCCTCTACACCGAGCAGGGTTGGCAGGAGCTGGCCCGGGCCATCGACGCCCTGCAGGGCGGCGACCCGACCGGCGTGTTCAAGCTCGCCGACGCCTACGCGGGCCGCGAGGACGACGGGCACTACTCCAACCTGTTCGACGCGAACATGGCGGTGAACTGCGCCGACGAGAGCGAGAAGCCGACCCGGGAGCGGATCCGGTCGCTCCAGTCGCAGTGGCGGCAGAAGTACCCGCTGTTCGGCCCGGCGCTGGCGGTCGGGATGCTCGGCTGCGTGGAGTGGCCCGGCGGGCGCGACCCGTACCCGACCGGGAAGGCGGCCGGCGCGCCGCCCATCCTGGTGGTCGGCACCACCGGCGACCCGGCCACGCCCTACGAGCAGACCGCCGCGCTGGCCTCGATGCTCGGCGTCGGCCGGGTGCTCACCTGGGAGGGCGAGGGGCACACGGCCTACCCGCAGACCGCCTGCGTGACCGCGGCCGTCGACGCCTACCTGCTCTCGCTCACCGTCCCCCGGGAGGGGCTGCGCTGCCCCGCCCGGTGACGGCGTGCGGGGGGGGTCAGCCGGCCGCCGGGGGCGTCCAGTCGAGCGGGAGGTGCCCGATGCGGACCCGCTGCGGGTGGTCGCCGACCGGCACGCTGGCCACCTTCTGCCCGGTGGCGAAGTCGATCGCGGTGACCCGGTCGGCGCCGGACTCGGAGATCACGCAGTCCCGGCCGTCCCCGCTGACCGTGGCCCAGTACGGCTTGCTGGCCGGCACCAGGGTGCCCTCGCGCAGGGTGGCCCGGTCGACCACGGTGGCGTAGTCGTCCATGGTGCCGGCGACGCAGAGCTTGGCGCCGTCCGGGCTGACCGACAGGCCGTGGTGGCGCGAGTCGTTCACCCAGGTGGTGCGGTCCTCGCTGGTGGCGGGGTTCGTCGGCAGGGTGGCGACCCGGGTGATCCGGTCGGCGGCGACGTCGTACTCGACCAGGCCGTTGAAGAACGAGACCTGGAAGTAGAGCCGGCTCCCGTCCGGGGTGAAGACCGCCGGGCGGACCGCGTCGGAGAGGTCACGGCGGCCGGCGGCGTCCAGCCGCGACCGCATGTCGATCACCTTGACCACGCCGAAGGTGGTGGTGTCGGCGACGGTGATCCGCCGGTCCCCCTTGGTCCAGTCCAGCCAGGGGGCGTCCAGGTCGGTGTTCACCTCGCCGATGGACATGTTCCACAGCAGGCGGCCGCCGTCGGTGAAGATGTTCTCGTGCGGCTTGTCCCCGGTGGGGAACGAGCCGACCTGCTGACCGGTGCGGATGTCGAGCACGTGCACGGTGTTGCCGGTCGAGGCGGAGACCGCCACCCGGCTGCCGTCCGGCGAGACGGCCATGTGGTCGGCGCGGTAGCCGGAGACCGGGAACCGCCAGCGGATCCGACCGGTGGCCAGGTCGACGGAGACCACGTCGGCGAAGCTGGGCCGGGACACCACGAGGGCCGTCCCGTCGGGGGTGGTGTACATGTCGTCGACGAACTGGTCGTGCCCCTCCCCCGGCCCCTGCCGAATGCCGAGGAAGAACGCCAGCCGGATCGGGTTCAGGTAGATCTCGCGCAGCCGCTCGTCGCGGTCGGGGATGACGTTGATCCGGCCGAGCCGGACGTAGTCCCCGCGGGACCGGATGACGTCGGCCGTCCCGTCCCAGTTGTTGCCGACGAACATCACCTCCTGCAGGCCGGCGGCAGCCGCGGCGGGGCGGGGAGCCGCCGCCACCGGGGCGGGTACGGCCACGGCGAGGGCGGCCAGCGCGGCGAGCACGGCGCGGCGGCCGCGGGGGCGGAGCGGACGGGGCGGGGCGGGAGTCATGGACGCCTCCTGAGGACCGGTTGCGGCATCGATGTTTCTCGGTGCGCCGAACGGTGTTACCTTGCGGTAACAATCAGGAGAACAACCCGCCGGCCGACCCTGATAGGGACCGGACGCCAACACCCGGCCGGTCGGGTTGTGCCCCGACGACAACGGGAGGCTGCGGGAGCCGATGACCCGGACCGGAAGCGCCCCCTCCTTCCCGGTAGTGCTGCGCGACCTGGCCGCCGACCCGGTCGCCGTCGAGGAGGTGGTCGAGGCCGCCCGCGCGCACTCGCCCGAGGTGGCCCGGCTTCCCCCGGCGGAGGTACGCCGCCAGGTCGTGCTCCTGCTCACCAGCGGGCTCGGCGCGCTGGAGCGGCGGGAGGACCCGGGTGAGCGCGACTTCGCCGAGGCGCGCCGGCTGGGCGCCGACCGGGCCGCGCAGGGCGTCTCCGTGGCCGGGCTGCTGTGCGGCGTGCAGGCCGGCCGGGACCGGGCGGTGGAGCTGGTGGTCCGGCACGGGCGGGCGGCCGGGATCCCCGACGAGGTGCTGCTGGAAGGGCTGCTCACCATCGGCCGGTACGCCGCAGCGGTGGAGCGTGCCGTGGTCGACGGTCACCGGGCGGCCGAGCGCGAGCTGGCTCCCACCGGCGCGCCGGCCCGCGCCCGGCTGCTGCGCCGGCTGCTGCTCGGCGGGCCGGCGGGCGCCTCGCCGGCCGAGCTGGCCCGGTTCGGGTTACACCCCGACGGGCGCTATCACTGCCTGGTCGCCGAGCAGCCCGACCCGGTCCGGGCGCACGCCCTGCACCGGCAGTTCTCCGGCTACGGCGGCGTGCTCGGCACGGTCGAGGACCGGCTGGCCGGCCTCACCCCCCGACTGCCGGCCGCAGCGCCGGCCGACCTGCTGATGGTGGTCGCCCCCGCCCAGCCACTGGACCGGGCCCCGGCCATGTACGCGCTCTGCCTGGCCGCGCTGGGGACCGCGGCGCACCGGCGGCTGCGCGGGCTGCACCTGCTGACGGACCTCGCCGTCCAGACCGCGCTGGCCGCCCAGCCGGCCCTCGCCGAGCTGCTCCGGGGCGCCCTGCTCGGCGGCCTCGACCCGGCCGACGAGTTCCACCGGGAGCTGGCCACGACCGCGCTGGCCTGGCTGGACCACGGCCAGCGGCTGGACCAGACCGCCGTGGCGCTGCACGTGCACCCGAACACCGTGCGCTACCGGCTGCGCCGGCTGCGGGAACTCACCGGTGGGCCGCCGGTCGAGGAGGGGGCGCGGTGCCCGGTGCGGGACACCGTCCGGTGGTGGTGGGCGCTGCGTACCTGGCTGGACCCGGGCTGACCACGCGACGGCGTCAGCGCCGCCGGCGGCGCCGGTGCCGCCGTTCCCAGGGCGGGGCCGGGCTGCCCGGCCCGCTGACCGGCTCGGCGCGCTCCGGCTCGGGCAGGTCGATGCCCTGCCGAGCGGCCATCTCCTCCACCAGCGCGCGCAGCCGCCGTACGTCCGCCTTCAGCTCCTCCTGCTCGGCGTGCTCGAAGGCGTCGTCGTCGACGATCAGCCGGCTGGCGAAGTGGGCGGTGATCAGCGGGATGACCAGCAGCACCATGGTGGAGATGAGCAGCGCGGCGAGGAACCGGCCGGCGAAGGAGGTCGGGGAGATGTCGCCGTAGCCGACGGTGGAGGCGGTCACCACGGCCCACCAGACCGAGTCGGCGGCGCTCTTGTGCTCGGCATGGCTGTACAGCACGCCGGCCACCACGATCATCAGCAGGTACGAGATGATCAGCGTGCGCGGCGAGTTGGCGAACCAGACCAGGCCCCGGTAGATCCAGCGGAACGGCAACAGCAGGGCGTCCATGGCGCACATGCTGCCCGGTGCGGGCAACCGGGACGACCACATCGTCCGGCGTGACTGTGCGAGGCTGCCCGGCGTGACCGATGTGACCTTCCGGGAGGCCGTCCGGGCCGACCTGCCCGCCGTCATCGCCCTGCTCGCCGACGACGTGCTGGGCAAGGCCCGCGACTTCACAGAGGTGGACGAGGCGTACGAGCGGGCGTTCGCCGCCATCGACGCCGACCCGCGCAACCACCTGATCGTCGCCGAGACCGGCGGTGAGCTGGTCGGCTGCCTCCAGATCACGTACATCCCGGGGCTGGGCCGGCACGGCGCCGAGCGGTCGCTGGTCGAGTCGGTCCGGGTCCGCTCCGACCTGCGCGGCCGGGGGCTGGGCCGGGAGATGATGATCTGGGCGATCGACCGGGCCCGGGAGCGGGGCTGCGCGCTGGTGCAGCTCACCACCGACAAGAGCCGCGCCGACGCGCACCGCTTCTACCGCAACCTCGGCTTCGTGGCCAGCCACGAGGGCATGAAGCTGCCCCTCTGACAATTAGACTGGCGGCGATGGCCGCACCCCGTGCTCCGCTGTCCCGCCGACGGCGGGCCGGGGTCGCCCTGCTCGGCGCCGGCCTGCTCGCCGTCCTCGCCGCGCCCACGCTGCCGGCCTGGCGCACTGTCTACCCGGACGGGGTCGACCTGCGGCCCGGGGGGCAGCTGACGTGGGTCGTGCTGCCGTGGGCGCTGGTGTCCGGCCTCGTCGCCGTGGTCTCGCTGGTCCGGGCCGGCCCGTCCCGGTGGCCGTGGCGCGACGCCAGCCGAGGGCTCCTGGTCTCGACCGTGCTCGCCGGCGGGGTCGTCACCGCCGCCCTGTGGTATTTCTCCGCCACCGACCCGTACGCCGAGGAGGACGGGATGGTGTCGACCGGCCCGGGCGCGGCGACGCTGCTGGCCCTGCTCGGCTGCCTGCTCATCCCGCTCGCCGGATCGCTGCCGGACGACCCTCCCGCACCCGTCCCGGTCGATCATGAGGTTGACGGCACGACACGCCGGAGCGGACTGCCGCCAACTTCATGATCGACGGGGTGCCGCCCCGGGGGTCAGTCGGTTACCAGGCGGCCGTCTCGGAGGGTGAGGGTGCGGTCGGCCATGTCGATAAGGGCCGGGTCGTGGGTGGCCACCAGGGCGGTCATGCCGCGGGCGTGCACCACGGCGCGGAGCAGGTCCATGATGGACCGCCCGGTCTCCGAGTCGAGCTGGCCGGTCGGCTCGTCGGCGATCAGCAGGTCCGGCTCGTTCGCCAGCGCCCGGGCCACCGCCACCCGCTGCTGCTGGCCGCCGGAGAGCTCGTACGGGCGCTGCGCGGCGTGCCCGCCCAGCCCGACCAGCTCCAGCAGCACGGCCACCCGCTGCTCCCGCTCCGCGGCGGGCACCTTGGCCAGCCGCAGCGGCACCCCGACGTTCTCCGCCGCCGACAGGATCGGCACCAGGCCGAAGGTCTGGAAGATGAACCCGACGGTGCCCCGGCGCAGCGCCAGCAGCTCCCGCTCGCCGGCGGCCGTCACCTCGTGCCCGGCCACCCGGACCCGCCCGCTGTCCGGCCGGTCCAGCCCGCCGACCAGGTTCAGCAGGGTGGTCTTGCCGGCCCCGGAGCGGCCCCGGACCGCGACCAGCTCACCCCGGCCGGCCGAGAAGGAGACGTCCCGCACGGCGTGGACGGCGTGCTCGCCCTTGCCGAAGGTGCGGCTCACCCCCTCGACCCGGACCACCTCGTCGACGGCGACGCGGGCCGGCGGCACGGTCAGCTGGTCGGTCATCACTCACTCTCCTCGGCGTGCGCCCGGTCGCCCGGCCGCACCTCGACGTGGTCGGGTTCCAGGTTGAGCCGGACCCGGTCGCGCAGGGACAGGGCGTCCACGAAGGACGCCGGCAGCTGCATCCGACCGGTCCGGTCGAGCACCGCGTACTCCTCGCTGACCAGCTCGGTGCTGCCGTCGGCGGCGGTCCGGGCGGTGCGGCGTACCTCGGAGGAGGTCCGGCCGTCGCGGATCGCGACGGTGCGGCGGACCTGGCCGGCCACGGCGTGGTCGTGGGTGACCACCACGATGGTGACGCCCAGCTCGGCGTTGATGGTGCGCAGCGCGGCGAACACCTCGGCGCCGGTGGCCTCGTCCAGCTCGCCGGTCGGCTCGTCGGCGAAGAGCACCTCCGGGTCGTTGGCCACCGCCACGGCCACCGCGCAGCGCTGCTGCTCGCCGCCGCTCAGCTGGCCCGGCCGGCGGTCCGCGCAGTAGCCGACCCCGACCAGGTCGAGCAGCTCGCGGGCCCGTTCCCGGCGGGCCCGCCGGGAACGGCCGCCGGCCAGCTTCATCGGCAGCTCGACGTTCTCCAGCGCGGTCAGGTACGGCAGCAGGTTCCGGCCGGTCTGCTGCCAGACGAAGCCGACCATCTGTCGGCGGTAGGCGAGCCGGCGCCGGTTCGACAGGGCGAGCAGGTCGTAGTCGGCGACCCGGGCGATGCCGGCGGTCGGGGTGTCCAGCCCGGAGAGGATGTTCAGCAGGGTCGACTTGCCGGACCCGGAAGCGCCGACGATCGCCACCAGCTCGCCCCGGTCGATGACCAGGTCGAGGCCCTGGAGGGCGACCACCTCCACCCCCTCGGTCTTGAAGATGCGGACCAGGCCGTCGCAGACGATGTGCCCGCGCAGCCGGTCCCGGCCGCCGGCCCGTTCGGCGGCGCGCTCCGCCGCGCGCTGCTGAAGGGCGGCCAGGTCCGGTACGGCGGACGCTGGCTGTCCGGGGTCGCTGCGCGGCGTCAGACGCGCCGAACCCGGATGGCCATAGTCGGTCGCGGTCATCTCAGCTCTCCTCTCCGAGCCGGAGCACCTCGCCGAGGCGCATCCGACGGTTGTTCACAGCCTCGACGGCGACCGCGAAGGCGAAGGCCAGTACGGCGAGGCCCAGCACCCCGGCAACCAGGCCGGGTTCGAAACGTGCCCGCACCGCCACCCCGCCGGTGAACGCGGGCAGGCCGAGCACCGGGGTGAGCAGCACCGGCAGCAGCGCGCCGACCACCGCGCCGGTGAGCACGGAGACCAGCACCAGCGGGGTCAGCTCCACCAGCAGCAGCCCGCGCCACTGCCGGCGGGACAAACCCATGGTGCGCAGCCGGGACAGCACCTGCCCGCGGCCCCGCGCCCCGGCCAGCACGGCGAAGGCGAGCGCGAGCAGGCCGAGCACGCCGCCACCGATCCCACCGATGGCGAAGCCGAAGACCAGCAGCCCGTTCACCCCGCTGCCGCCCAGCTCGGCGCGGACCGCCGACCGGGTGGTGACCACGGCCTCGCGGGGCCGCTCCCCGCCGGTCAGCGCCCCGGCGCGCTGGTAGCGCTCCTGCCCCTCGGCGACCACCCGGGCCACCGCGGCCGGGTCGACCCGGTCCCCCGCGAGCAGGAAGCCGGTGGGGACGATCGGGTGCGGGGCGTCCGCCGGCAGCGCAGGCCAGGGCAGCACCACGAACCGCGTCACGTCCCGGTCGACCAGCGGGAACTCGCCGACGGTGGCGGCGGTGCGCACCGGCAGCCGGTTGCCCTGCACGTCCAGCCAGGCGGGGCGCCGGCCGGCCGGATCGGCCAGCCCGGCGTCGGTGAACTCGTCGGCCAGCGCCGGGGAGACCAGCGCCGGCAGCGGTGCGGTGCCGGCACCGGTGGCGCGCAGCGGGTCGGGGACCGTCACCGGGACGCCCGCGCGCCGGGCCACCTCGGCGAACCGGGCGGTGTCGACCAGCAGCACCCGGGTCTCGCCGACCCCGCCGAACCGGCCGGCCTGGTCGGCGTACGGGCGCTGGCCGGTCTCCACCAGCAGCGGGGTGACGGCGCGGACGCCGGGCAGCGCGGCGAGCGCGTCGGTGGTGTCCGGGGCGAACCGCTCCCCCTCGACCAGGACGTCCCCGGGCACGGCGCGGACGGCGGCCCGGTCGCGGCCGTTCTCGATGCCGGCCGCGACCACCCCGCAGAACGCGGCGGTCGCCACGGCCAGCACCACCACGATCAGCGGGCCGGTGGCGGCGGCCCGGCCGGCGCGGGCGGTGCCGAGGAACGCGACGCTGCCCCGCGCCCGGGCGGCGGCCCGGCTGAGCAGCCGCAGCGGCCACGGGTACGCGCGCAGCGCCACCAGCGCCGCGGCGACGGCCAGCAGCACCGGCACCGAGACCAGCAGCGGGTCCACCGTCCCGTCCAGGGTGAGCCCGCGCCGGCGGAGCAGGAACGCCCCGAGCAGGGCGACCGCGAGCACGGTCACCTCGGCGGTGAGCCGCACGGCCGGGGACCGGCCGCCGACCAGGTCGCTCCGGCCGCCCCCGCCCCGGCCGGCGGTGAGCGCGGTCACCGGCGTCACCAGGGTGGCCAGCAGCGTGGCGAGCAGCACCCAGCGCAGCTCGACCCCGTCGCCGGGGAGCAGCCCGCCGAGCAGCCAGCCCACGCCGGCCGCGAGGGGCAGCACCAGCAGCGACTCGGCGAGCCCGCGGCCCAGCACCGTGCCGGTCGCCCCGCCCCGGGCGCGCAGCAGCGCGTACTCGCCCTGGCGGCGGCGCGCGGCGAGTCGGGCGGCGAGCAGGATCAGGCCGGCCAGCGTGGCGAGCAGCCCGGCCGCGATGACGGCGAGCAGCGTACGGGCGGCGGCGAGCGACTCGGCGAAGCGGCGCAGCGGGATGTCCACGCCCTGGGTCAGGGTGAGCCCGGCGGGACGGGTCCGCTCCAGCGCGGCGAGCCCGTCGACCAGGGCGGTGAGCTGCCCGGGGCTGATCCGGTCGGGGGCCACCCGGTAGCGCCAGGCGAAGCTGACCGGCCAGCCGGAGGTGGCGGCCGCGTCGAAGCCGGCCGCGGACGTGTACCCGACGGACAGGAACGGTTCCCCGTCCCCCTCGGGTGCGGCGAGCCGCAGCAGCGACGGCAGCGCGTCCCAGATCCCGGCCTTCGGGTCGGCCGGCCGGAACACCCCGACCAGGGCCACCGTCCGCTGCCGCACAGGCTTGTCGTCCTGGTCGAGGATGGACAGGTCGAAGGTGCTGCCGGCGCGGATGCCGAGCGGGCCGGCCACGGTCTCGGCGAGGGCCACCTCGATGGCGTCGCCGGCGCCGAGGCCTTCGGCCGGCCAGCGCCCGTCGACCAGGGTGGCCGCCTCGGGCAGCCCGGTCATGGTGCGCAGGCTGAGGTCGATCAGGCCCTTGCCGGTGCTGAGGGTCGGCCCGGTCAACCGGGAGAAACCGGTCTGCGCCGAGTACCACCGCTCGCCGACGGTCCGCCGCACGGCCGGGGGCATCCGCGCCTCGACGGTGGCCAGCTCGGCAGCGCGGCCAGCGGCGATCCGGGAGGCGGTCCGGGGCAGCACCGTCGGCTCGGTGGTGTACGTCAGGTCGCGCCGGGCCACCGGCTGGGCGGCCACGTACTCCCGCAGCCCCTGCGCGGTGAGCCGGTCGGCGACCCGGGGCACCGCCGTGATCAGCAGCGCGGTGACCAGGGTCAGGACGGCGAGCAGCAGGAAGTGCCCCCCGTACGCCCGGACCCGCCGCGGCGCACCTGACGGACTCATCGTTCTCCCCCGATCCGGAGCTGTGCGGCGGCCACCCGACGACGGATGCCGGTGGTGATGAGGGCGGCGAAGGCCAGCGCGGCCGCCAGCAGCCCGACGGCGGTCAGCCCGACCGGTGACCACGGCACCGTGAACACCGCCTCGGGCACCGGCCGGCCGGCGGCCGGGGTGAGGATCACCAGCGGCACCATGGTGGCCGCCACGCCGGCCCCGACCAGCAGCCCGACGCCGACGCCGATGCCGGCCAGGAAGGCCTGCTCGGCGAGGAGGGCGCGGGCCAACAGCCGGGCGTTGGCGCCGAGCGTGTGCAGCACGGCGAACTCGGCGAGCCGGTGCCGGGTGGTGGCCCAGACGTCCACGCCGAGGCCGACCAGGGCGAGCAGCACCGAGCCGAGCGCGGCCGCGAGCAGCCCCGTGCGGGCGCCCCGCCAGTACGGGTCCCGGGCGGCCTCGGCGGCCACCTGCCGCCGGTCGAGCAGGGTGGTCCCCGGCAGCTCCGCGAGGGTGCCCGCCGCGGCGGCGTGGCCCCCGGTGTCGGTGCGCAGCCACCACTCGGCCACCGGCCGGATCGTGCCCTGCTGGCGGAGCAGCAGGTTGGTGGCGGCGGGCAGGTCCAGCAGCACCCCGTCGGCGGCGGTGCCGGGGACGGCGGTCACCTGGCCGACCACCTTGACCGGCAGCGACACCCCGGACAGCGCCAGGGTCACGGTGTCGCCGGTGTGGACGTTCAGCGCGGCGGCGGCACCGGGGGTGACCAGGGCGGGCACCGGCGGGTCGTCCCCGGCGGGCACCACGGCGAACCGGGACGAGGGCTGGCGGGCGAACTGCAGGGCCCCGGCCGGCAGGTCGATCGAGTGGGTGGCCTCGACGCCGGTCGCGGCGACCTGGGCCGGACCGCGTGGCCCCTCCGCGGTGGTGACCCGCCAGTCGCCGTCGACCGGCAGTGGCAGCGGCGCACCGCCGGCGTCGGTGAGCCGGAGCCCGTCGACCTGCAGCCCGTAGGAGAAGCCGACCGCCGCGCCGCCGTCGGCCTCGAAGCCGGCCAGCCGCAGCGGGGCACCGCCGGTCCCGGGTAGCGGCACGGTGAAGCGCGCCCGGCGGCCGTCACCCTCGGTGACCGCCAGCGGCACCCGCCACGCGGCGCCGGAGTCGGTGGTGAGCAGCGCGGACACGGCCATCTGCGGGATCCCGAACGCGTCCTCGACCGGGGTGCGGACGGTGCCGGTGAGGGTGTGCGCGCCAGCCGGCAGCACCACCCCGGCGGGGGCGGCCCGCCCCTTGACCAGCCGGTCCAGCAGCGCGGCGGTGGACGCCCCGCCGGCCGCGTCGTCGAGGGTGAGCACCCCGGTCGCGGCGGCGGCGTCGAGGCTCACCACGCTGGCCGGCCGGTCGTCGCGGCCGAGCCGGACCTCGTCCCGCCAGGCCGGCAGCACCCGGTCCAACCCGGCCGTGGCGGCCAGCAGGGCGGCCCGGTCCGCGGGCGCGGTGCCGTTCCGCTCGACCAGCCGGAGGTCGGCGCCGACGGTGTGCCGGGCCTGGTCGCGCTGCGACCGTTCCCACGAGGCGACCAGCGACCAGGCCAGGGTGCTGCCGCCGACCGCGAGGGCGAGCAGCAGCACCGGACCGGCGTGCGGACGCCGGCCGGCCTGCCACATGCCGAACATGGTGGCCGTCCACGGCCGCCGGTCGACGAAGCGTTCGGCGACCCGGGTGGCCGGAGGCAGCAGCCGCAGCGCGATCACCGCGCCGGCCAGCACGCCGATGGTCGGCGCGGCGGCGAGCAGCGGGTCGATGCCGAGCCGCCCGCCGGCTCCGGCGAGCGGCGACGAGTACTGCCGCAACTGGGTCCAGGCGAGCACGGCCAGCGCGACCAGCGCCAGGTCGATGCTGGCCCGCTGCACGGCCGCGCCCCGGGTGGGACGGGACCGGGCCGCCATGTCGGCGACGTAGGTGCCGGCCCGGCGCAGCGCGGGCAGCACCATGGCGAGCAGGCAGCCGATCGCGGCGGCGACCGCGACGACCCAGATCCGGGCCACCCCGCCGTCCGCCAGCCGCAGGTCCCCGCCGAGCCGGTGCACGGCCTGCCCGGTCAGCGCCGGGGCGAGCAGCACGGCCGGTGCCACCACCAGCGTCGCCTCGCGGACGGCGAGCCCGGCGAGCTGGCCGCGCGCGGCGCCACGGGCGCGCAGCAGCGCCGTCTGCCCCCGGCGGTCCTCGTTGAGCAGCGCGGCGACCAGCACCAGCGCGTAGCCGCCGAGCACCACGATCAGCAGCAGCGGGGTGAGCAGGGCGGACCGGCCGACCAGGTCGGCCCGGCCGAGCCGGTCGACCAGCCGGTCCAGGTGGCTCACGGTCTGCGCGGAGGAGCCGAGGCCGGTGGCCTCGGGGATCTCCTCGGCGACGGTGGCGAGGGCCGCCGTGACCCCGGTCAGCCGGCTCGGCTCGACCACGGCCAGGTCGGGGGCGACCAGCCAGGCGGCCGAGGTCGAGCCCGGAAAGGTGCGCGCGAAGTCGGCCGGGTCCAGCGCGAACGGCCCGTACGAAGCGGCCGCGGAGTCGCCCTGGCTCTCGCCCACGCCCGGGGCGAGCCGCCAGTACGCGTCGGCCGGATCGCGGGGCCGCCAGGTGCCGGCCAGCACCACGGCCCCGGCCCGCTCGGCGCTGCGGTCGTAGAGCGGCACCCGCTCACCGACCCGCAGGCCGAGCTGGCCGGCGATCTTCTCGGGGAGGGTGACCTGCAACGGCGTCGCGCCCGGCGCCGGCCACGACCCGCCGGTCAGCTCGGCGTGCGCCGCCAGGTCGGTCAGCGTGCCGAGGGTGGCGAACATCGGGTCGTCGTCGGTGCGCGCCGGCCCGAGGTCCCCGGTCAACTCCCGCCCCGTGCCGTAGCGGGCCGCGGCAACGGTGACCGGCACGCCGCCCAGGCCGTCGGCGAACTGGGCGCGGACCGCCCTGTCCCGGTCGGCGTACGCGGTGGCGTCCCGCCCGCCGGAGCCGCTGACCAGCAGGCTGCGCTCCTCGGCGGGGGCGGCGTCGAGCACCGCCCGGGCGCCCGCGTCGACCGCCCGGCGGTTGTAGTCGGAGAGCCCGGTGACCAACGCGACCGCGACCAGGGCCGCGACCGCGGCGGCGAGCAGCAGTCCCCGAGCCTCGACCGCCCGCCTCCACACCAGCTTCATCCGATGCCCTCCCCTGGCCCCGGCGGGCCGATGACCAGGAAGAGGCGTCAGGGGGCGGGAAAGGTTCGCGCGCGTTACGTGATCGTTATCAGCTGCGGGGCCGGTCGCGGTCCTTGGAGGGCTGGACCCGCTTCGGCTCGCCGGGCATCTTCGGGTACTCCGGCGGATAGGGCATGTCCCCCTGCCCGGCGGCGGCGTCCCGCTCGGCCCACTCCAGCAGCGGGGTGATGTCCCACGGGGCGTCGTCGATGCCGGCGTGCGGGTCGCCCCGCTCGGCGAACCGGGCCGGCACGCTGCCCAGGTGGAAGTCGTCCGGGTCGACCTCGGTCAGCTCGTCCCACTCGACCGGGGTGGAGACGGTGGCCCGCGCGTTGGCCCGCAGCGAGTACGCGCAGGCGATGGTGCGGTCGCGGGCCATCTGGTTGAAGTCGACGAAGACCCGGGTGCCCCGCTCCTCCTTCCACCAGGCGGTGGTGACCAGTTCGGGGCGGCGCCGTTCCAGCTCCCGGGCCAGCGCGATGGTGGCCCGCCGCACCTCGACGAACGTCCAGCGCGGCTGGATGCGCAGGTAGACGTGCACGCCCCGGCCGCCGGAGGTCTTCGGCCAGCCGGCCACCCCCAGCTCGTCCAGCAGCCCGCGCAGCTCACCGGCGGCGGTGACCGCGTGGGTGAAGTCGGTGCCGGGCTGCGGGTCCAGGTCGATGCGCAGCTCGTCGGGGCGGTCGACGTCGGCGGCGCGCACCGGCCACGGGTGGAAGACCACCGTGCCCATCTGCGCGGCCCAGGCCACGTGCGCCAGGTCGGCCGGGCAGAGCTCGGCGGCCTTCCGGCCGCTGGGGAAGCTGATCTCCGCGGTCGCCACCCACGGGGGTACGCCCCGGGCCGGCACCCGCTTCTGGAAGAACGCCTCGCCCTCGATGCCCTCCGGAAAGCGCTGCAGGGTGGTGGGCCGGTCGCGCAGGGCGCGCATGATCCCCTCGCCGACCGACAGGTAGTAGTGGAAGACGTCCGCCTTGGTGAAGCCGCGCTGCGGGAAGATCACCCGGTCGGGGCTGCTCAGCCGTACGGTGTGCCCGGCGACCTCGATCTCCTCGACTGCGGCCTTGCTGCCAGCCATTTGTGTCACGCGGAGGTCCTGCCGTCCTCAGGCGGTGGGACCTCCGCGCTTCCTCCCTTCCCCTGATTGATAGGGCATTCGCATATAGTTTGAATGTGGCCGATGAGGTGCAGGCTCCGTCGGAGCGTACGACCTCGGTCACTACGTTCGGCTCAATGTCCGTCGCGACGGATCGCCGACATTTGGGCAGCCAACATGAAGGGCCGTGGTGCAAGGAGCAGCCGTCATGATGCGGACCTACCGCTTCCTGCTCCGTCCTACGGCACGTCAGGCGGCCGCTCTGGCCGCCTGCGTCGAGGACCATCGGCAGCTCTACAACGCCGCCCTTGCCGAGCGGCGCGAGGCGTACCGGCGCGCCCGTGTAAACGTTCGCTATGGCGACCAGTCCGCACAGCTCAAGGACATCCGCCGCGCGGACCCCGACCAGGGCCGCTGGTCGTTCTCCTCTCAACAGGCCACCCTGCGCCGCCTGGACAAGGCGTTCACCGCCTTCTTCCGGCGGATCAAGGCCGGCCAGAGGTCGGGATATCCGCGGTTCAAGGGTGCCGGCCGGTTCGACAGTGTGCAGTGGCCGAAGGACGGCGACGGCTGCCGCTGGGACTCCGCTCCCGAGTCGGGGCAGACGCGGGTGTACCTGCAGGGCGTGGGTCACATACGCGTGCATGCTCACCGCAGGGTCGACGGCCGAGTGAAGACGATCAGCATCAAGCGAGAGGGTCGACGCTGGCACGTCGCGCTGTCCTGCGCCGATGTACCGACGAAACCACTGACGGCCATCGGATCGGCGGTCGGAATCGACATGGGTGTGGCGTCGTTTCTCACCACCAGCGACGGTCGTAAGGCGGACAATCCCCGCTACCTCGCGGCGTCTGCCGATCGGCTGGCACAAGCGCAACGCACCCTGGCTCGGCGCAGGCGTGGCTCTAACCGGCGCCGAAAGGCCCGTGAGGGGGTCGCAGCACTGCAGGCCAAGCTGAGCCGGCAGCGACGCGATCATGCACACAAGATCGCGCTGTGGCTGGTGAGACATTACGACTTCATTGCGCACGAAGATCTGCGCATCTCCAACATGACCTGTTCGGCACGCGGCACGATCGACGTCCCAGGCGTCAACGTGGCCGCTAAGGCCGGACTGAACCGTTCGATTCTCGACGCGAGTTGGGGAATGTTTCTCGCGATCTTGTCTGCCAAGGCTGAAAGCGCCGGACGGACGATCATCGCAGTGAACCCCCGCAACACCTCTCGCACGTGCCCGCGCTGTAGGCACTGCGCGAAGGAAAACCGCGTCACCCAAGCCGACTTCCGATGTGTGCGCTGCGAGTTCGCCGCACACGCGGACGTGGTCGGCGCCAGCAACGTACTCCGGGCAAGGCTTGCCCGTCAGGCCGCGAGTTCGGCCTGAGAAGCTGATGCTCCCGAGCATCAGAGGAGTCACTGGGCGACCCTATGCGATGCCACCGACGGCCGACGTACCGTTGACCGGTGAGTCTTTCCGACAATGAAGTGCCCCGCACCGAGGACGAGTGGCGGGTTCGGCTGAGCCCGGAGGAGTTCCGGGTGCTCCGCGAGGCCGGCACCGAACGGCCCTGGACCGGCGAGTACGTCGACACCAAGACCCCCGGCGTCTACCACTGCCGCGCCTGCGGGTTGGAGCTGTTCCGCAGCGAGGACAAGTTCGATTCGCACTGCGGCTGGCCGAGCTTCGACGACGCGATCCCCGGCGCGGTCAAGGAGATCCCCGACAACACCCTCGGCATGCGGCGGGTCGAGATCCGCTGCGCCCGCTGCGACAGCCACCTGGGGCACGTCTTCGAGGGCGAGGGCTTCACCCCGAAGGACACCCGGCACTGCGTGAACTCGATTTCCGTCCGGCTGGAGCCGAAGGGCGCCTGAGCGCGGCCCTTGCCCGGCCACGCTACTGCTGGAGTCATGCCCCACTTCGACGTACGGCGGCTCGCCGCCGTGGACATGCACGGTTCGGCCGGCTCGCCGGTCCGGCGACGGGTGATCCTGGTGGAGTTCGTCGTCGGCCTGGTGGGCTGCGTCGCTCTGGGACTCTGGGCGGCGCGCGGGGGCGGTCCGGTCCGGGCCGCCCTCGGCGGCTACCTGGCGCTGGTCGGTTTGAACTACGCCCCGCTCGCCCTGCACGCGGTGAGCCTGAGCCGCCGGGGTGCGCTGGAGCGGGAACTGGACGGCGTCGACGTGCCCGCCGAGCTGCGGTACTACACGCCGCGTCAACTCTGGATCTTCGTCCCGCTGGTGCCGGTCGTGCTCGCCGCCCGGCAGGCCCGCCGGCGCTGATCGGCCGTCAGAGCCGCAGGGTGCCGCCCCGTTCGTCGACCTGGTCGGCGGACTCATCGTCCAGCCACACCCCGCCGGTGGCCAGGTAGCGGAAGCGGTACTCGCCCGGGCCGAGCCGGACCGTCACCGTCCGGGTGCCGTCCCGGCGGGCGACCAGTTCGTGCCGGCCG
Organism: Micromonospora sp. NPDC023966; assembly: GCF_040639095.1. Lineage (NCBI taxonomy): Bacteria > Bacillati > Actinomycetota > Actinomycetes > Micromonosporales > Micromonosporaceae > Micromonospora > Micromonospora sp. NPDC023966. The sequence continues at coordinate 21,219 of NZ_JBEZZJ010000013.1, forward strand.
GGCTGCCAGTCGTTGAAGCAGCCGACCACGCTGACCGTGCCGGGTGGGGTGTCCCGGGGGAGGCAGAAGGTGACCCGGATCTGGTTGCCGAAGAGCTTGTTGCGCTTGATCAAGGGGGTTCCTCCGAGGTTCGAGGCGGTCACCGGGTCTAACGCGCGACACGCCGGGGGCGACTCGCCGTCGAGCCGGATCAGGTTAGCCGGTTTCGGTTGCCGGGGCGTGTCCGCTCGTCGACCCTGGGATGACGGTCCATTTTCGGGGGGTTTCGTATGGCTACCTGTGAGGTCTGCGGCAACGACTACTGGATGGCGTTCGAGGTGCGCACGGTCAACGGGGCCACGCACACCTTCGACTCCTTCGAGTGCGCCATCCACAAGATGGCGCCGATCTGCGAGCACTGCCAGATCAAGATCGTCGGGCACGGCGTGGAGGTCTCCGGCCGCTTCTTCTGCGGCGCGCACTGCGCCCGGGCGGTCGAGGGCGAACAGGGCGCCGAGGTCCGCGACGCGGTGGGTGCCCGCCCCGCCTGAGCACGTCCGGGGGCCGGCCTACCATCGCGGGATGCCCATCGAGTCCCACCTGGCCGGCTTCGCGGAGCTGGACGCGCGCACGTTCCACGACCTGCTCCGGCTGCGCATCGACGTGTTCGTGGTCGAGCAGTCCTGCCCGTACCCGGAGCTGGACGGCCGGGACGTCGAACCCGGCACCCGGCACCTCTGGCTGACCCGGGACGGCGACGTGGTGGCGTACCTGCGGATCCTGGCCGACCCGGACGGCACGGCGCGGATCGGCCGGGTGGTGGTGGCGCCGACGGCCCGCGGCGCGGGCCTGGCCGGCGCGCTGATGACCGAGGCCCTCGCCGTGGTGGGCGACCGGCCGTGCGTGCTGGAGGCGCAGACCCACCTGGTCGACTTCTACGCCGGCCACGGCTTCGCGGTCAGCGGCCCCGGCTACGTCGAGGACGGCATCCCGCACACCCCCATGCGCCGGGAGACCCGGCCCGCCGCCTGAGCGGACGTCGGTGGAGACGGTGGCCGGACCGGGGTCGCGCGCGCGGCCCCGGCCGGCGCGGGTCAGACCAGGCAGGTGACGAAGTCGGCGATCGAGCGGCGGCGGCCGGTGTAGAAGGGGATCTCCTCGCGGACGTGCCGGCGGGCCCCGGAAGCCCGGAGGTCGCGCATCAGGTCGACGATCCGGTGCAGCTCGTCGGCCTCGAAGGCGAGCATCCACTCGTAGTCACCCAGGGCGAACGAGGCCACCGTGTTGGCCCGCACGTCCGGGTAGCCGCGGGCCAACTTGCCGTGCTCGGCCAGCAGCTCACGCCGCTCGGCGTCGGGCAGCAGGTACCACTCGTAGGACCGGACGAACGGGTAGACGCAGAGGTAGGCGCGGGCCTCCTCGTTGGCCAGGAACGCCGGGATGTGGCTCTTGTTGAACTCGGCCGGCCGGTGCAGCGCCATCTGCGACCAGACCGGGGTCAGTGCCCGGCCCAGCGTGGTGCGCCGGAACCGCAGGTAGGCGTCCTGGAGCGCGTCGCTGGAGGACGAGTGCCACCAGATCATCAGGTCCGCGTCGGCGCGCAGGCCGGCCACGTCGTAGGTGCCGCGGATGGTGACGTCCTTGCCGGCCAGTTCCTCGAAGAGGGACTCGACCTCGTCGACGACGTTCTCGCGCAGCGACGGGAGGGGGCTGGTGGCCCGGTACACCGACCACATGGTGTAGCGGATGGTCTCGTTGAGCTCCCGCAGCCGGGCCGCGTTGGTCTGCTCCGTCATGCTGCCGATCCTCCCAGTGCAGTGATGATCTCTTCGGCCGCCGTCTCGCCGGAGCGGACGCAGACCGGGATGCCGACGCCGTCGTAACCGGCCCCGGCCAGGGCCAGCGTCGGGTGGGCGGCGCGCAGCGCCGCCCGGGCCGCCGCCACCCGGCCGAGGTGGCCGGGGGTGTACTGCGGCAGGGCCCCGCCCCACCGCTGCACGTGCCGGGCCACCGGGGCGGGCAGCGGCGCGCCGAGCACCTTCGACAGCTCCCGGTGCACGGTGGCGACCAGGTCGTCGTCGGTGAGCTGGAGCGCGGTCTCGTCGCCGTACCGGCCGACCGAGGCGCGCACCAGGGCGAGCCCGTCCGGCCGGCGCAGGTGGCCCCACTTGGTGGTGAAGAAGGTGGACGCCTTGATCAGCAGTCCCTCGCCGGCCGGCACCAGGAAGCCGGAGAGCTCCGGCAGCTCCGGCTCGGGCAGGGCCATGGTGACCAGCGCGACGCTGGCGTAGTCCAGCCCGCCGACGGTCGCCGCCACCTCGGGGGCCGGGCCGGCGAGCAGCCGGGCGGCCGGGCGGGCCGGCACGGCGAGCAGCACCGCGTCGGCCTCGACGAACTCTGGTTCGCGGGTGGGCCCGACGGTGAGGCGCCAGCCGGTCGGGGTGCGGTGCAGCTCGCGGACCGCGGCGTCCCGGCGGATCGTCGCCCCGCTCTCCCGGGCCGCCGCCTCGACCAGCGTGCTCAGCCCGCCGGCCAGGGTGCCGAAGACAGGGGCGCCCGGAGCGCGGGGCGCGGCGGCCTGCGCGGCGCGGACCGCACCGACCAGGGTGTGCTCGACCCGGGCCGCCCGGGCCAGCGCCGGCATGGTGGTGACCAGCGAGAGGTCGTCGGCCCGGCCGGCGTAGACGCCGCCGAGCATCGGGTCGACCAACCGGTCCACCACCTCGTCGCCGAGCCGGTCGCGGACCAGCGCGCCCACCGACACGTCGGCGTCCGGCGGGAGCAGCGGCGCGCCGCCGTCCCGGTCGGCCGCCGCGGTCGGGTGCGCCACCGCCGCCACCCTGTCCAGATCCCCGGGTACGCCCACCAGGGTGCCGCCCGGGACCGGGCGCAGCCCGCCGTCGACCACCAGCGCGGCCTGCCCGACGGTGGGGTGCACGATCGCCCCGGTCAGGCCGAGCCGGCCGAGCAGGGTCACCACGGCCGACTCCCCGCCGGCCGGGTCGCGCATCAGGAACGACTCGGCGCCGAACTCGACCGGCCCGCCGGCCAGCTCACCGGTGCGCAGCTTGCCGCCGAGGCGGCCGGACTGCTCGTACACGGTGATCTCGGTGCCGGCGGGGGCGCGGTCGCGCAACCGGACGGCGGCGGCCAGCCCGGTGATCCCGCCACCGACGATCGCCACCCGCCACGGTCGCGCCATGGTCGTCCCTCCCTTACGCCGCCGGCCGCGCGGACAGCTCGTGCACCAGCGCGACCACCCGGGTCAGCACCTCGGGGTCGGTTTCCGGCAGCACGCCGTGACCGAGGTTGAACACGTGACCGGGGGTGGCCCGCCCCTCGTCGAGGATCCGGCGCACCTCGGCCTCCACCACCGGCCAGGGGGCCAGCAGCACGGCCGGGTCGAGGTTGCCCTGCACGGCCCGGTCCGGGCCGATCCGGCGGGTCGCGACGTCCAGCGGGGTACGCCAGTCCACGCCGACCACGTCGGCGCCGGCCTCGCCCATCGCGCCGAGCAGCTCCGCGGTGCCCACCCCGAAGTGGATCCGGGGCACGCCCGCGTCGGCCAGGCCGGCGAGCACGTGCGCCGAGTGCGGCAGCACGTAGCGGCGGTAGTCGGCCTCGGAGAGCGCCCCGGCCCAGGAGTCGAAGAGCTGCACCGCGGAGACCCCGGCGTCGACCTGCACCCGCAGGAACGCCAGCGTCACCTCGGCCAGCCGGGCGCAGAGCGCGTGCCACAGGTCCGGGTCGCCGTACATCAGCGCCTTCGTCTTGGCGTGGGTCCGCGACGGGCCGCCCTCGACCAGGTAGCTGGCCAGGGTGAACGGCGCGCCCGCGAAGCCGATCAGCGGGGTGTCGCCCAGCTCAGCGACGAGCAGCCGCACGGCCTCGTCCACGTAGGACACCTCGTCGCGGCCGATCGGGTTGATCCGCGCGACGTCGGCGGCGGTGCGGACCGGCTCGGCCACGACCGGGCCGGTGCCGGGCACGATGTCCAGGTCGACCCCGGCGGCGGCCACCGGCACCACGATGTCGCTGAACAGGATGGCCGCGTCGACGCCGTGCCGGCGGACCGGCTGGAGGGTGATCTCCCGGACCAGCTCGGGGCGGCGGCACGAGTCCAGCATCGGCACGTTGGCCCGGATGTCGCGGTACTCCGGCAGCGACCGGCCGGCCTGGCGCATGAACCAGACCGGGGTGTGCGGGCCCGGCTCGCGCCGGCAGGCGCGGACGAAGGGCGAGTCGGCCGGCCCGCCGCGGCGGGGTTCTCCGTCTCGGGCGGCAGTGCCCGTGGTGTCGGTGGTCATCGCGGCAATCGTGCCACGCGCCCGGGCGGCCCCCGCCGCCACCGTCACCTTTTGTGACCGGCCACCCTCGGGTGCCCGGCGCGGCCCGGCGCATGATCATGAACGTCCGCCCGGCGCGCCGTCACACCGTGCCGGACGGCGCGGCATAGGCTGCCGTCATGGCCCCCCCGATCGCGCTCCCGGAAACCTTCGCCCGCGCGGTCGCGGGGCTGCGATCGGTGACATGCCGCCCGGAGATCGTGCTGGAGGAGGTCGGCGCCCCGCAGCGCCTGGCCCCGTACGCGTTCGCGCTCTCCGCCGCGGTGCTGCGTGACGGCGACGAGGTGGCCGCCGGCCGGCTCATCCTGCTGCACGACCCGGCCGGGCACGAGGCGTGGCAGGGCACCCTGCGGCTGGTCACGTACGTGACCGCCGAGCTGGAGGTCGACCTGGCCAGCGACCCGATGCTGCCCGGCGTGGGCTGGACCTGGCTGACCGACGCACTCGACGCGCAGAAGGCCCGCTACCGGGCGATCGGCGGCACCGTCACCCAGACGCTCTCCACCCGGTTCGGCGAGCTGGCCGGGCCGCCCGCCGCGGGCGACATCGAGATCCGCGCCTCCTGGACGCCGCTCGCCGCCGACCTGGCCCCGCACCTGCTCGGCTGGTGCACGCTGCTGGCGTCGACCGCCGGCCTGCCCCCACCCGGCGTGACCGCGCTCCCCACCCGCCGCCCCGCCGGCGCCGCCTGAGCTTCCGGCCTTCCCGGGCGAGTTGCCGTTCGCGCTGACCGGCAACCGGCCAGGAATCGGGTGACCCCGGCACGGCGACGGGCCGCCCCGAGCGCTCGGAGCGGCCCGTTCGTGAGCCGGGTCAGACGTAGTCCTCGGCCTCGTCGCAGACCTTGTCCAGCCCCTTGTTCGCGGCGTCGAAGGCCGCCTTGTCGCCGCGGGACGCCGCCGCGATGGCCGCGGTCAGCTTGTCCAGGCAGCTCGCGATGACCTTCTTCTGCCGGGCCTGCTCGTCCCGGTCGTTCTTGGTGCCGGTCAGGTCCTGCTCGGTGTCGGCGAGCTTGTCCCGGACCGTCTGGAGGTCGCCCTTGAGCTTGTCGATCTCCTGCCGGTTCGCCGTGATCGTGCCGTCGCGCTGGCTGACCTGCTGCTCGGCCTTGTCCAGCTTGCCGTTGGTGGTGACGTAGAGGCCGGTCATCACGCCGCCGAGGACGAGGAGCAGCCCGGCGACGATGCCCAGGATCAGGGCGGCCCGCCCCTTGCCACCGCCCGCTGCCGGCGCCCCGTACGGCGGGACCGGGCCGGGCGGCGCCGACATCGGGTAGCCCGGCGGGGCCGACATCGGCTGCGGGTAGCCCGGCACGGAGCCGGCGCCGGAGACCGGCGGGACCGAGGTCGGCGGGGCCGACATGGGCTGCGGGTAGCCCGGTGCGGAGCCGGCGCCCGAGACCGGCGGGACCGAGGTCGGCGGGGCCGACATGGGCTGCGGGTAGCCCGGCGCGGAGACCGGCGCGCCCGGCGGCGGGACCGGGGCGGCGCCCGGCGCGTACTGCCCGGGCATCGGCGTGGTGGGCTGCGGCAGGGTGGGCTGGGGCTGGGCCGCGCCGTACTGCGGAGGCTCGGGCTGGGCGGGCCGGTACTGCGCGGGCTCGTGCTGGGCCGCGCCGTACTGCGGGGGCTCCGGCGGGGCGGGGCGGTACTGCTGGGTCTCCGGCTGGGCCGGCTCGTACTGCTGGGGCTCCGGCTGGGCCGGCTCGTACTGCTGGGGTGCGGGCTGGCCCCCGTACGGGCTGCCGTACACGGTGCCCCCCGGCGGCTGGGGCGGGTAGCCGCCCGCTCCGGTCGGTGGCTGGGACATGTCTCTTCCTCCAGGTTTGCTGGTCCCCCGCGGGGTGGCCCGTAGGGCCGGGGTCTGCGGTCGGCGTGGTCGGGCCTACGCCTCGACGGTGCGGGACGGGGTCAAGCCCACCGGCGGCGCGCCGGTCAGCAGAGCTTGAACCGGTCGCACGCGGTCTTGATCGGCACCGCCAGGCCGATGCCCTCGGCGTCCCGGGCCTTGGCCGTGGCGATCCCGACCACCTCCTTGGACCCGTTGATCACCGGCCCGCCCGAGTTGCCGGGGTTGATCGGCGCGTCGAACTGGATCACCGGACCGGAGCCGCCCTCGTCCTTGCGGAACGCGCTCACCACGCCGGTGGTGACGCTGTCCTGGAGGCCGAGCGGCGCGCCGACCACCACGATCTGCTGTCCGGACTTGACCGGCGTGCGCGCCGCGACCAGGCCGGTGAACTTGGCCGTGGTGCGCAGGTGGGCGAGGTCCTTGTCCTTGTCGACCTCGACGATCGTCGCCTCGAACCGCTGGTCCGTGCGCTCCAGGAAGACCTTGCGGTCGCCGGCCGCGTAGACCGCCTCCACCACGTGGAAGTTGGTGAGCAGCGTGGTGCCGCCCCCGGCGGGAGCCTTGCCGATGGCGAAGGCCGTGCCGGTGAACTGGCCGGCCCGCACCCGGAACACGCTGGGCAGCACGGCGCTCGCCACGGCCTCCGGGTTGAACGTGGCGCCGGCCTGCTTCTCCAGCACCCCCGCCCGCTCCTCCAGGCCGTCGAGCCGGCCGGCGTCCGCACCCTGCGCCTCGGCCAGCCGCCGGTCGGTGGCGGCGAGCCGGTCGTCCAGCCGGTGGACCTGATACGCCTGCACGCCCGCGACCAGGGCCAGGATCCCGGCCAGGACGAGCGCCACCACCGGCAGCCTGCGCCCCCGCCCGGACCCGCCGGGGTGACCGGTGGGCTGTCCCGGCAACGCCGGCCCGGCGGCGGGCTGCCCGGGGTAGGCCGGCCCGGACGTGGGCTGCCCGGGATAGGCCGGGCCGGAAGTGGGCTGGCTCGGGAACGACGGACCTGACGTCGGCTGGCCCGGGTAGGCCGGGCCCGACGCCGGTGGCGGATAGGCCGGGCCGGACGCCGGTGCCGGATAGGCCGGGCCCGACGCCGGTGCCGGGTAGGCCGCGCCGGGAGTCTGCTGAGTCGTATAGCCGGCGGAGGCCGGCTGGCCCAGATGTGTGGGCGGAGCGACGGAGTTCGGGGCCGGGTGGTCGGTGCCGCCGGGCTGGCCGGGGAACTGTCCGGGGGCGGTCGGCTGTGCGGGCGGCCAGCCGCCGGGGGTGCGCGGGGTGGGTGCGGCGCCGCCACCCCACTGGCCGCTGTTCGGCGGCGGCGACCAGGCCGCCGAGGCGCCCGGCTGGTCGGCGCCCGCGCCGGGTCCGGCCGGCGCGCTGCCCGGGGGCGACGGGAAGCCCTCGGCGGGCGCGCCCGGCAGGTTCGGGGTCGGATAGCCGGACGGCTGACCGGGGACGGTGGCGTGGCCGGTCGGCGGGACGATGCGCGGCGGCAGCGGCCCCGGCCGGTCGCCTCGGGCCCGCGCCTGCGCGGCCGTCTCGTCGCCGCCGCCCTGCCCCGGCACACCGTCACCGGCCCCGTAAGCGCCCGTCATGATCGCCCTGTCCTCCCCCGTGACCGCCCCACCGACCCCCACCGACGGCCTCCCGGCCGTCCGCGGCTCATGGACCGTACCTGCGTGAAAGGGGTTTGTCTTCCCCGTTGTCCGACCCTGCCACCCCGGCGCAACCCGACCCTGTCACGACATCTTCGGGACACCCCGCCGACACGCGCCCGACCGGCTGCGCACACCGGATCGCCCGGCGCACTAGGGTTGTCAGGTGACCGACGAACCACCCCTGCGCCGTCGGGCCGCCGAAAGCCGTACGGGAGAGGCCTCGCCGCATCCGCCCTCGGCCGCGCCGGAGCCGGCGGACGCGGGGACCGAACCCACCGCCGGCGGGCCCGTTCCCCTGACCGCCCCGCGCGACGGCACGCCCGCCCCGGCGGCCACCGCGCGCGAGCTCGACGAGGTCGTGGCCCGTTTCGCGGCCGGCACCGGCCCGGTGGCCCTGGACGCCGAGCGCGCCTCGGGCTACCGCTACAGCCAGCGCGCCTACCTGGTGCAGCTGCGCCGGGCGGGCTCCGGCACGGCGCTGATCGACCCGCTGCCGCTGCCCGACCTCACCGCCCTCGACTCGGTGATCGCCGGGGCCGAGTGGGTGCTGCACGCCGCCAGCCAGGATCTCGCCTGCCTGGCCGAGGTGGGGCTGCGCCCGCGCCGCCTGTTCGACACCGAGCTGGCCGCCCGGCTGGCCGGCTTCGAGCGGGTAGGCCTGGCCGCGCTGACCGAGCAGGTGCTCGGTTACAGCCTGGAGAAGCACCACTCCGCGGCGGACTGGTCGAGCCGGCCGCTGCCGGAGTCCTGGCTCACGTACGCGGCGCTGGACGTGGAGCTGCTGGTCGACCTGCGCGACGCGCTCGACGAGGAGCTGGAGAAGCAGGGCAAGTCGGCGTGGGCGGCGGAGGAGTTCGCCGCGCTGGTCCGCAACGGCGCGCGCCCGCCTCGCGTACGGGCCGAGCCCTGGCGCCGCACCTCGGGCATCCACCGGGTGCGCGGCGCGCGGGCCCAGGCCCGCGTCCGCTCGCTGTGGTACGCGCGGGACCAGATCGCCGCACGACGGGACGCCGCCCCGGGCCGGGTGCTGCCGGACTCGGCCATCGTGGCCGCCGCCGAGCTGGACCCGAAGGACGAGAAGACCCTGCTCACCCTCCCCGGTTTCGGGGGCCGCTCGGTGCGCCGGTTGGCGCGTACCTGGCTGGCGGCCCTGGACGACGCCCGCCAGCTGCCGGATGACGCCCTGCCGGTGAATCCGGTGGTGGAGGGGCCGCCCCCGCCGCACCGGTGGGCGGAGCGGGACCCGGTGGCGGCCGGCCGGCTGGCCCGCTGCCGGGAGGTCGTGGTCGGCACGGCCGGCGCGCACAACCTGCCGCCGGAGAACCTGATCGCCCCGGACTACGTACGCCGCCTGGCCTGGCAGCCCCCCGAGGAGATCACCGACGACACGGTCGCCGAAACCCTCCGCACCTTCGGCGCGAGGGAGTGGCAGATCACCCTCCTCCTCCCGGCCCTGACGGAGGCCCTCCACCTCCCGGCGTCCTGACCGGACCCCAGCGTCGATCATGAAGTTGGCGGCAGTTCTGGAGATCGACATCGCCGTCAACTTCATGATCGACAGGGCGACCGCGCTCGCGGCGGGTGTGGGGTTGGCCACATGGGGGGTGGTGTCGCCGTTGGTTACTGGCGAGTAGCATCCGGGGAAACGCCAGTGCCGGCTAGGAGGCTCCAAGTGCCCCGTGAAGTTCGGGATGTCGTCTTCGTCGACGGCGTCCGCACCCCGTTCGGCAAGGCGGGTGGCATGTACGCCAACACCCGCGCCGACGACCTGGTGATCCGCTGCATCCGCGAGCTGATGCGGCGCAACCCGCAGTTGCCGCCGGAGAAGGTGGAGGAGGTCGCCATCGCGGCCACCACCCAGATCGGCGACCAGGGCCTGACCATCGGCCGCACCGCCGCCCTGCTGGCCGGCCTGCCCAAGACGGTGCCCGGCTTCGCCATCGACCGGATGTGCGCCGGCGCGATGACCGCGGTCACCACCGTGGCCAGCGGCATCGCCGTGGGGGCGTACGACGTCGCCATCGCCGGTGGCGTCGAGCACATGGGCCGCCACCCGATGGGCGAGGGCGTCGACCCCAACCCGCGGATCATCGCGGAGAAGCTGGTCGACCCGTCCGCGCTGGTCATGGGCGCCACCGCGGAGAACCTGCACGACCGGGTCCCGCACATCACCAAGCAGCGCACCGACGCCTTCGCGCTCGCCTCGCAGCAGAAGACCGCCAAGGCGTACGCCAACGGCAAGCTCCAGGGCGACCTGGTGCCGGTGGCGATCCGCGACCCGGAGGCCGGCTGGGGCCTGGCCACCACCGACGAGGCTCCCCGGGAGACCTCGCTGGAGAAGCTCGCCACCCTCAAGACCCCGTTCCGCCCGCACGGCAAGGTCACCGCGGGCAACGCGGCGGGCCTGAACGACGGCGCCACCGCGGCCCTGCTGGTCGCCGAGGAGACCGCCCGCGAGCTGGGCCTGCCGATCGGCATGCGGCTGGTGTCCTTCGGCTTCGTCGGCGTCGAGCCCGAGGTGATGGGCGTCGGCCCGATCCCGTCGACGGAGAAGGCGCTGCGCATCGCCGGCCTGAGCATCGACGACATCGGCCTGTTCGAGTTGAACGAGGCGTTCGCGGTGCAGGTGCTGGCCTTCCTCGACCACTTCGGCATCGCCGACGACGACCCGCGGGTCAACCCGTGGGGCGGTGCGATCGCCATCGGTCACCCGCTCGCCTCCTCCGGCGTCCGGCTGATGACCCAGCTCGCCCGGCAGTTCGCCGAGCACCCCGAGGTCCGCTACGGCCTCACCGCCATGTGCATCGGCATCGGCATGGGCGGCACCGTGATCTGGGAGAACCCACACTGGACGGAGTCCAGCAAGTCCGCGCAGGGGGAGGGTGGAGACAAGTGAGCCTCGCCGCACCGAACGAGGTCGTCACCAAGGCGCTGCTGCGCCAGGTGAACGTACCGGGGCTGGACCGGCCCGCCGCCCTCATCACCCTCGACAACGGCTTCGACCACACCAAGCCGAACACCTTCGGGCCGGCCGGTCTGACCAGCCTGGACGAGGCGATCACCGCCGCGCTCGCGGCGAAGCCGGCGTTCATCGCGGTCACCGGCAAGCCGTACATCTTCTGCGTCGGCGCGGACATCGTCGGCCTGCCGGCGCTGGAGAACCGCGAGCAGGCGCTGGAGATCGGCCGGCTCGGCCACCGGGTCTTCGCCCGGCTCAAGGACAGCGAGATCCCGACCTTCGCCTTCGTCAACGGCGCGGCGATGGGCGGCGGCCTGGAGCTGGCCCTGCACTGCCACTACCGGACCCTGTCGGCGGGCGCGGCGGCTCTGGCGCTGCCCGAGGTCTCGCTCGGCCTGGTCCCCGGCTGGGGCGGCACCCAACTCCTGCCGAACCTGATCGGCATCCCCGCGGCGACGCAGGTGATCTTGCAGAACCCGCTGATGCAGAACAAGATGCTCAAGCCGAAGCAGGCCGCGGAGATGGGCATCGCGGACGTGCTGCTGGAGCCGGCCGACTTCCTGGAGCGGTCGCTGGAGTGGGCCGCCGGCGTCGTCTCCGGCGAGGTCACCGTGACCCGGCCAGAGGTCGACAAGGACATGTGGGCGGGCGTGCTCTACTTCGCCCGGCAGACCCTCGACCAGCGGCTGCACGGAGCGGTCCCGGCCGCCTACAAGGCGCTGGACCTGCTGGAGACCGCCAAGGACGCCGACTTCGCGGCCGGCACCGCGGCCGAGGACGAGGCCCTGGCCGACCTGGTCTTCTCCGAGGAGCTGCGCAGCGGCCTGTACGCCTTCGACCTGGTGCAGCGGCGGGCCAAGCGGCCGGCCGGCGCGCCGGACAAGGGCCTGGCCCGCCCGGTCACCAAGGTGGGCATCGTGGGCGCCGGCCTGATGGCCAGCCAGCTCGCCCTGCTCTTCGCCCGCCGACTCCAGGTGCCGGTCGTCATGACCGACCTGGACCAGTCCCGGGTGGACAAGGGCGTCGGCTACGTGCACACCCAGATCGAGAAGGCCGTCAGCAAGGGCCGGATGGACAAGGGCACCGCGGCCAAGCTGTACGGCCTGGTCAGCGGCTCGGTCGACAAGTCCGTCTTCGCCGACGCCGACTTCGTCATCGAGGCGGTCTTCGAGGACCTGAACGTCAAGAAGCAGGTCTGGGCCGAACTGGAGAAGATCGTCAAGCCGGAGGCGGTGCTCGCCACCAACACCTCCAGCCTGTCGATCAGCGAGATGGCCGCCGACCTGGAGCACCCGGAGCGGGTGGTCGGCTTCCACTTCTTCAACCCGGTCGCCGTGCTGCCGCTGCTGGAGATCGTCCGCGGCGAGCGGACCGACGACGCGACCCTGGCCACCGCGTTCGCGGTCGGCAAGCAGCTGAAGAAGTCGAGCGTGCTGGTCAAGGACGCCCCGGCGTTCGTGGTCAACCGGCTGCTGACCCGCTTCCTCGGCACCGTCTTCGCCGCCGTCGACCAGGGCACCCCGCTGGACGTGGCGAACAGCGCGCTGGACCCGCTGGGCCTGCCGATGCGCCCGCTCGCCCTGCTCCAGCTGGTCGGCCCGGCCGTGGCCTACCACGTGGGCGGCACCCTGCACGCCGCCTTCCCGGACCGGTTCGGGGTCAGCGAGAACCTCAAGCGGATCGCCGACTCGGGCCAGCCGATCGTGGTCGACGACCAGGTCAACGAGGAGGTCGCCAAGCTGCTCGTGGTCGGCGACCAGCCGCTCACCGCCGAGCAGGTCCGGCAGAACGCGCTGGACGCGCTGGCCCAGGAGATCCGGCTCATGCTCGACGAGGGCGTCGTCGCCGAGGCGCAGGACATCGACCTGTGCATGATCCTCGGCGCCGGCTGGCCGTTCCACCTGGGCGGCGTCACGCCGTACCTGGACCGGACCGGCACCGCCGAGCGGGTCACCGGCCGGCGGTTCCTGCCGCGCGGGGTCGCCAGCCTCCGCTGACAGCCACCGCCGCTCCCCCACGATCGCGGTGGCCGGCCGTCCCTCGCGGACGGTCCGGCCACCGCGATCGGCGTTTCCCCGCCGGTCACCGGCCGGACACCCTGCGCATACTTCCCCGACATCGCCCGGGCGTCCCGGTCACGAGCCGGTTCCGGTTTCGTCACGTCGGCAGCGGCCGGACACCGCCGTGTCGGTGCGGCTCGCTACGATCACGCGTCCGGATTTAACTCAGGAGCTGACACCATGTCCCAGCCGCCGTCCAGTCCCTACCCCGGTTCCTACCCCCCGCCCCACCAGCAGCCCGGTGGCTACCAGCCCCCGCAGCAGCCCCAGTACGGCGGCGGCTACCCACCGGCTCCGCAGCAGCAGCCCCAGTACGGCGGCGGCTACCCGGAGAGCAACCAGCCCGGCCAGCAGTACGGCGGCGGCTACCCGGAGAGCAACCAGCCCGGCCAGCAGTACGGGGGCGGCTACCCCAGCGCGGCGCAGCCCGGCCAGCAGTACGGCGGCTACCCGGAGACCGGCCAGCCCGGCTACGGCGCCCCGGCCCCGCTGCCGCCGAAGAAGAAGTCGAGCGCCGGCAAGATCGTGCTGATCGTGCTGGCCGTCGTGCTGGTGCTCTGCGTCGGCGGTGGCGCCGCCATCTGGTTCGCCGCCAAGGACGAGGTCGGCGAGGTGGTCACGGCCACCAAGACCCGCCTGGTCGAGCCCACCACGCTGGCCGGCCGGGCGAAGGTGGACCAGCCGGAGCTCCAGTCGGCCGCGGTCCAGATGAAGTCGGAGATCAGCAAGGACGTCCCGAACGCGACCAGCACGGTCGGCGCGTTCTACGGCGATCCGGCGAAGAAGGACCTGGTCATGATCGCCGGCGCGTCCGGCGTCATCGCCGACCCGCAGAAGGAGATGGCGGACGCCATCACGGCGATCACCCCCGAGCTGGGCGCCAAGGAGTTCAAGACGGTCGACGCCGGCCCGCTGGGCGGCGAGGCCAAGTGCGGCGACGGGAAGGCCGAGGACGTGCCGGTGGCCGTCTGCATGTGGGCCGACAAGGGCAGCCTCGGCATGGTGGTGGTCTACTTCAAGTCCGCCGCCGAGATCCAGTCGGAGTTCGTCACCATGCGCGGCGAGATCGAGAAGCAGGGCTGACCTCCCGCAGACCCGGTGGACCGGGCCCCCGCCCTGCGGCGGGGGCCCGGTCCCGTTTCGGATCAGGCCGAGGCGGCGCGCTCCGCCGGGCTGCGGCAGACGCAGAACTCATTCCCCTCGGGGTCGGCGAGCACCACCCAGCCGGTGCCGTCCGGCCGGCGGCGGTCGTCGACCAGGGTGGCCCCGAGGTCGCGCAGCCGCGCCACCTCCTCGTCCCGGGTCCCCTCGGCCGCGTGCACGTCGAGGTGGAACGCGCCCTTGCCGTGCCGCTCCCCCACCGAGACGAAGAGCAGGTCGGGGCCGTGGCCGCCGGGCGCGGCGAGGACCGCCTCCGGGTCGCCCGGGTGGTCGTCGTCGTTCAGCTTCCGGTCGAGAACCCGGGCCCACCAGCTGGCCAGGGTGAACGGGTCGTCGCTCTCGACGGTGACGCAGTGGATCTGTGCACTCACGGTGCTTTCCTCCTGGATCGGAGTGCGCCCCGCCGGAGTGAGGGAGTCAGCGGCGACTGCGGGGCGCGGGACGGTTCATGGTGAACATCGACCACACCCCCTTCCACGTCTCGGGCTGACGCCGTTGATCATGTCACCAACCGGCGGCGGGAACAAGCCCGGCCCGGCCCCGAGAGCGGGACCGGGCCGGACGAGTACCCAAGGTCACGGACCGACGAAGACCGCCTTCGCCCGCCAGTCGACGCCGTCCACGGCGGGGCCGCTGCGCACGGTGAACGCCGCGACCGGCGCACCGCCCGCCCAGTCCGTGGCCGACAGCTCGCCGGTGCTCCGGTTGACCTTGTAGAGGGTGCTGCCGGCCAGGAAGACCGACCCGGCGTCGGCGAAGCCGCTCGCCCCGGCGACGGTGAACCTCTCCGCGCCCACCACGCCGCTGTCCGGGGTGAACCAGCGCCAGAACAGGCCGCCCTGCCCGGCGAGGGTGTAGTAGAGCCGGCCGCCGCTGTAGAACATGCCGGTGACGTTGGGGATCTCCGGATAGAAGGTGTTGGTCACCCCGGCGTACGTCTGGCCGGCCGGGCCGGAGTCCGTCTCCACCGCGTCCCAGTAGGCGTCGTGGTACGGGTCGACCGCCGAGGCGGCGCCGAAGGTGGACCCGTTGAAGGTGCGCCGCCACAGCGACCCGTTCATCCCGTAGAAGAGCGTGCCGCCGACCCAGAACGCGCCCCGCGCGGTGGACCACGCGGTGCCGTCCGGGACGGCCACCGGGCCGACCGCGCCGACGGTGGTGACCCCGTCGTACGACCGGACCTGCACCTCGTCGCCGGTGCCGGCGGGCGGGGCGTCGGTCTTGACGATCTCGATGCCGTCGACCAGCGGATTCTCCACCACGTGCCGGAACTCGAGGTCGATCGAGCCGTCGCTGACCACGGTGAACGCCCGCATGGTGCCCACGTTGTGCCCGACGCTGGCGGAGAGGTCGAGGTCGTCCAGGACGGTGGCGCCCTCCAGGGCCAGGTCGAAGACCCGGGAACCGGCCGCGGCGGTGCCGTCGTACCGGTTGGCCAGGTAGAGCCGGACCTGAACCTCGGTGCCCGCCGGCACCGGGAACTGCCAGCTCAGCTCCGGGTCGCCGGCCGGGTCCCAGCGCTCGTCGCTGTAGAGGGCGGCCGGGGTGCCGGCCGGCACGGTGGCGTCCACGCCGCCCACCGGCGCGAAGCCGGCCGTGCTGCTGCCGGCGTTGTGGTACGGGCTGGGGTTGCCGCCGTCGTCGGCCGCCCAGTCCGGTCCACTGTCCGTCGAGGCGACCAGCGGGCCGCCGGCGTTGACCCGGTGCAGCACGTTCGTCGGCGCCGGCACACCGGCCTGGTACACGTGCCCCGGGAGGGTGGCCGTGGTGGTCGGGTGCGGCGCCGCGCCGCCGGTCAGCGGGAAGAACGCGATCCGCTCCCGGCGGTACTGGAAGTTGCCGATCCACGAGGTGTCCGAGCCGACCCAGAGGCCGGCCGGGGTGACCAGCATCTCCGAGGCGCCGATGCCGCGGGGGTGCCGGCCCGGGTTCCAGGACAGTGGCAGGCCGGTACGCGGGTCGAGGGCCGCGATGCTGGCCCGGCCGACCGCGCCGGCCTGGGCCGAGTCGCCGCCGAAGCTGTTGTTCAGCCAGCGGAAGTGACCGCCGACGTAGACCGCCTGCTCGCTGATGCCGACCGAGAGGTAGGTGTCGCCGCCGGTGTAGTCGACCCAGGTGGGCTGGAGGCCCGCGCCGGTGGCGCCGGCCTCCCAGCGGGCGGCGGCGTCGCAGAGCGTGCCACCGTTCGGCGCGCCGGTGGTCACCACCACGAAGTAGCTGCCGTCCGGGGCGAAGGCGAGGTCCCGCATGTACGAGTCGAACGCCCACCAGGCGCAGCGCGGGGTGTACCGGCTGGTGTTCCAGTCGGCCACGGTGGCCGACGTGGGGCCCAGGTCGAGTTTGACGATCTGGTCGTGCAGCACCCCGTCGGCCTTCTTGAAGTTGCCGATCACCACGAGTTTCGTGCCGTCCGGGGACACGGCCAGCTTCTCGGCCCCGACGCCGCCGTTCGCGCCGCTGACCCCGTCGTAGTTGTGGTGCTCGGTGAGCGCGGTGGTGAGGTAGCCGTCCAGCGCGCCGGTGCTCGCGTTGAGCGAGGCGAGGCCGCCGCGCGGGTTGGCGTTGCCGGCCGTGGTGAAGATGCCGCCCACCAGCAGCCGCCCGCCGACCAGGGCGACGTCGTTGACCAGCCCGTTGAACGCCGGAGGGGCGAAGCTGGTGACCAGAGCCCCGGTGGCGACGTTGAGCAGGGCCACCTTGCGCCGGGTCACGCCGTTGACGGTGTTGAACTTGCCGGCGACGAAGACCGTCCCGGCGGTGGGCCCGGCGACCACCGCATACACCTCGTTGTCGACGGTCGGCGCGAAGGCGGTGTCCACCGTGCCGGTGGCCTTGTCGAAGGCGAGCAGGTAGTTGCGGGTGATGTCGGCGTCGGACCCACGGTTCTGCACCCGGGTGAACGAGCCGGCCACGATGATCTTCGTGCCGGCGTCGTGGATCGCGTTGGCCTTTCCGTCCATGATGTCCGGCGAGGCGGTGGAGGGGGTCGCCTTGACCAGGGTGGTGTGGTCGGGCGCGGCGGCGGCGGGGCCGGCCGGGGCCAGTCCGGCGGCGGTGAGCGCGACGGCGGCGAGGGCCACGAGGACACGGCGTGTGCGGGCCGAGGGGTGGGTCACGGGCAGCTCCGGAGGCTCATGTGGACAGGCGTGTCGCAGCACTCACCCTGGGCCACCCGTCACACCCCGTCCAGCACCGGCCACGCTTTCTGCCCGACCACCGCTGCGCTCCCCCCGACCACCCGGAGCGGCCGGACGGGACAGCCGGGCCCGGCCGCACGAACAGGTGACCGCCGATCGGCCCCTCAGGTGGCCGCGGGGGCGTCGGCCGACGGCAGGGTGACGGTGACCTCCAGGCCGCCGCCCGGCTGGGCGACCGCCTTCACCGTGCCGCCGTGCGCGTCGCAGACCGCGCGCACGATGGACAGTCCGAGGCCGGAGCCGCGGGCACCGGTGCGTTCCTGCCCGCCGCGACGGAACGGCTCGAACAGCCCCGGCACGTCAGCCGGGGCGACCTCGAACCCGGTGTTGCCGACCACCAGCCAGGACCGCTGCCCGTCGGTGCCGGTCCGCACCCAGAGCCGGCCGTGCAGGTGGTTGTAGCGGACCGCGTTCTCCACCAGGTTGCCGGCGAGCCGGTCGAGCAGGCCCGGGTCGCCGACCACCGGTGCGGAGCGCAGGGAGGTGTGCACCTTCAGGCCGATCCGCTCCACCTCGCGGGCCATCGCGGAGAGCGCGTTGGCGGTGCCGACGGCGAGGTCGAACTCGGTGCGCCGGGCCAGCCGGCCGCCGGTCTGCGCCTCGCTGCGGGCCAGCACCAGCAGCGCGTCGACCAGCCCGTTGGCGCGTTCCGAGGCGTCCCGGACCACGCTGGCCATCCGGCGGTATTCGGCGAGGTCCGCCTCGTCGTCGCTGAGCGTCACGTCGATCTCGGTACGCATCACCGCGAGCGGCGTCCGCAGCTCGTGCGAGGCGTTGGCCACGAACCGCCGCTGCGCCTCGAAGGCGGCGCTGATCCGGTCCAGCATGGCGTCGAAGGTCTCGGCCAGCTCGGCCACCTCGTCGTCCGCGCCGGACCAGCCGATCCGCTCGTCGAGGGTGGTCTCGCCGAGCCGGCGCGCGGTGGCAGTGACCTGGTGCAGCGGGCGCAGCGCCCGGCCGGCCACCGCGTACGCCCCGGCGACCCCGACCATGCCGATCGCCGCCAGCGCCACCAGGCCCTTCACCAGCAGCTCCCGCGAGGCGGCGTCGATCAGTTGCCGCTGCCAGTGCCCGGCGTCGAGGGTGCGGCCGTCGGCGAGCACCACCGTGGAGCCGGGCAGCAGCTCGTCGGTGGGGCGCAGCGCGTCCCGGACCAGCAGCCAGGCCAGCAGCACCAGGAGCGCGCCGGCCCCGACCAGCAGCACGCCGTTGAGCAGGGTGAGCCGCAGCCGCAGGGTGGGCCGCAGCCGGGACCGGCCGGTCACGCGGAGGCCTCGCCGATTCGGTAGCCCGCGCCGACCACCGTCTCGATCAGCGGTGGGTCGCCGAGCTTCTTGCGCAGCGTCATCACGGTGACCCGGACGATGGTGGTGAACGGGTCGGTGTTGGCGTCCCAGACCCGCTCCAGCAGCTCCTCGCTGGAGACCACCGCGCCGCGCGCCTTGAGCAGCTCGGCCAGCACGCCGAACTCCTTGTTGGTGAGGTCGACCGGCTCGCCCCCGCGGGTGACCACCCGGCGGGCCGGGTCGAGCACCAGGTCGGCCAGCTCCAGCACCGGCGGGGCGGCCGGGGTGGCCCGCCGTCCCAGCGCCTGCACCCGGGCGACCAGCTCGTCGAAGGCGAACGGCTTGGGCAGGTAGTCGTCGGCGCCGAGCTGCAACCCCTCCACCCGGTCGGCCACCGTGCCGCTCGCGGTCAGCATCAGCACCCGGGTCAGCGCGCCGGAGGCGGCCAGGTCGGCGCAGATCCGGTCGCCGTGCACGCCGGGCAGGTCCCGGTCCAGGATCACCACGTCGTAGCGGGTGACGAAGGCGGCCTCGTGCCCGGCGTCGCCGTCGTAGGCGACGTCCACGGCCATCCCGCGCTTGCGCAGCCCGCGCGCGATCGCGTCGGCGAGGTTCCGCTCGTCCTCGACCACCAGTACCCGCATCCCGGCCTCCCACCTCGTGACCTCCCACAACCTAGTGCGGGCCGCCAAGCGTCCCGCGCCGGCCGTCATTGCAAAAAATCTTCGGGTACGCGATGCTCGCCGGCAGGTAGCGACAACCGCCCCGGCCACCGGCCCGGGTCCGAGCCGACGGGAGCCCGCATGACCGCTGTCGACCCTGGCCGGGACGTGACGTACCACCGCTTCCGCTTCCCGGCGGACCTGCACCTGGGCACCGCGGACGGTCTGGCCGGCGGCCCGGACGGGCTGGTGCTCGCCGCGCCGGCCGACCGGGTCGAGCACACCGACCCGCACTCCGGCGACACCGCCGGCTACGACGCGGCGACCTGGACCTCTCCGGTGGTGCCGGTCGACTTCGCGGTCGCCGAACTGGTCCCCTCCTGGACCGCCGACGCCCCGCCCGGCTGCTGGCTCCGGGTGGAGTTGCGCGGCTGGGCCGGTGGAGTCGCCACCACCGGCTGGTACGACCTGGGCCGGTGGGCCGCCGACGAGACGACCATCCACCGCTCCTCGGTGCCGGGCCAGGCCGACGAGGCGGCCCGGGTCGCGGCCGACACCCTGCGCGTGACGGGCGCGACGGTCACCGGCTGGCAGGCCCGGATCACCCTGCTCCGGCGCCCCGACGCCCCGGCCGGGCCGGTGCTGCGCACGCTCGGCGTGGTCGCCTCGGCCGGCGACACGCCCGGCCCGCCGGCCACCCGGACAGGCGCGCCGGGGGCTGCGGACGGCGGGCCGACCACCGCGCCGGCCCCGGTCGACGGGACGCCCGGCCACGCGCTCGGGCGGGTGCTGGACGTGCCCCGCTACGCGCAGCGGCTGCACGCCGGCGGGGAGACCCGCTGGGGCGGCGGCGGTGACTCCTGGTGCAGCCCCACCTGCGTGTCGATGGTGCTCGACTACTGGGGCGCCGGCCCCACCCCCGACCGGTACGCCTGGGTCACCCCGCCCGGTCCCCGGCCGGTGGTGGTGCACGCCGCCCGGCACTGCTACGACCACGCCTACTCCGGGGCCGGGAACTGGGCGTTCAACGCCGCGTACGCGGGGCTGCACGGGGTGGACGCCTTCGTCACCCGGCTGCGCTCGCTGGCCGAGGCGGAACGGTTCGTGGCCGTCGGCATCCCGCTGATCGTCTCGGCCGCCTTCCAGCGGGGGCAGGTGCCCGGGCTGGACTACGACACCCGGGGGCACCTGATCGTGCTGGTCGGTTTCACCGCCGACGGCGACCCGGTGCTCAACGACCCGTACGCCCCGGACGACGAGGGGGTCCGCCGGACGGTGCCCCGGGCGGCGTTCGAGGCGGCTTGGCAGCGCGGCAGCGGCGGGGTCGTCTACGTGGTGCGACCGGAGTCGGTGCCGCTGCCGCCGGCACCCGCGCAGGCCAACTGGTGACTCACCGGCCCACCGGCCAGATCGTCAGCCCGCCCGACGGGCGCAGGCAGACCAGTGCCGTGCCCGAGTCGGCGCACTCGTCCCAAGAGCCCGGAAGCACCGCCCGGATCCGGACCTCCCCGGCCGCGACATCCAGCGCGCCGACCAGCGTCCGGTCGCCGGGCATGCGGCGCAGCCCGAGCAGCCGGGTCGGGTCCCTCACGATGCCGGTGGTACGCCACCGGCCGAGCCGGGCGAGGGCGCGCCCGGTGGCCGGGTCGAGCACCGACAGCTCCAGCTCCAGCCCGACGCCGGGCTCGGCGCCGAGTAGCCGGTCGCCGACCGGCGCCATCCCGATCCACTGGTCGTCCACCCAGCTCGGCCGCCCGGTGGCCGGGTCGAGAGCCCGTACCCCGCCGACCTGGTCGCGGATGCACACCATCCCGGCGCACTCGACGAACCAGACCCCGGCGCGGGGCTCCACCGGTACGTCCCAGCGCCGGTCTAGCCGGTCCAGCCCGTACGCGGTGACCGTGCCCGGCGCGCCGTCGACCAGCAGCAGGTCGGCCAGCACCTGGGTGAACCGGTAGGAGACCCGGTCCGCGGCCGGCGGCACCCGGCCGGCGTGCACCAGGGCGCCGGAGTCGGCGTCGTGCACCTCCACCCGGCCGTCCGGGGTGATCAGCACGATCTGGGTCACCCCCCGATCGTCCTCCCGGTACCCCACCCCGTTGCCGGGCAGCGGCAACGACCAGCGCACCGCGCCCGAGACCGGGTCGACGGCCAGCACGGTGCCGGTCCCGGCCGCGCGTGGGGTCTCGAACAGCACCCCGCCGGACCGGGTCGACACCGGGTAGCCCGACTGCCGCCAGCGCACCGCGCCGGTGGCCGGGTCGAGCAGGGTCGAGACCGTGTCGCCGGCCCCGGCCGGGCTGCTCGTCACCAGCAGCCCGCCGGCCACCGTGCCCAGCCCGAGCAGGTGGTCGCCGACCGGCAGGGTGAACCGCCAGAGCGGCTCCCCGCCGGGCAGCCGGTGCCCGGTGACCACCCGGCCGCCCCGGCCGATCGTGCCCGGACCGTCGGCCACCATGAGCCGGCCCGCCAGGACCAGGAAGATGGCGCCCTGCGGGGCGGGCACCCGGATCCCCACCGGCTGCCGGGCCGGCCCGGCGGCGCCCGCC
Organism: Micromonospora sp. NPDC023966; assembly: GCF_040639095.1. Lineage (NCBI taxonomy): Bacteria > Bacillati > Actinomycetota > Actinomycetes > Micromonosporales > Micromonosporaceae > Micromonospora > Micromonospora sp. NPDC023966. The sequence goes on from NZ_JBEZZJ010000013.1 coordinate 42,921, forward strand.
AGGGTCAGCAGGGCGAGGCAACAGGCGGCCACCGCCCGGGCCACCCGGCCCGGCGGCCGGACCGGCGAGGTCTCCGGCTCGTCGGCCTCCTCGCCGTGCCGCATCTCCCCCAGCTCGATGACCGGGCTCACGACAGCCGCCACAGCCCGAAGTCGCCGTCGGTGCGGCGGCAGACGAGCAGCTTCGCGCCCATCCGGCAGTCGCCGACGGCGCCGATCATCACCTGGCGGACCTCGGCGCGGCCGCCGGCCGGGTCCAGCTCGGCGAGGAGCAGGCGGCTGTTGCTCACCCGCCGGACGCCGAACAGCCGGCCGTCGAACTCGTCCTGCGGGATCACGTCCCACTCGCCGAGGTCGGCCACCAGCCGGCCGGTGGCCTCCTCGACCACCGCCAGGGCGGTTCCGGTGCCCGTGGTCATGCCCACGGCGACCAGGAGCCGGCCGCCGGCGGCCAACAGCGTCCCCGTCCACCGGTCGTCGGTCCACCGCACGGCGCCGGTGGCGGGGTCGAGCGCCCACATCCCGCCGGTCTGCCCGGTGGCGCAGAGCAGGCTGCCGCACCGCTCCGCGAAGCCGACCAGCGGGAGATCGGCCGTCCAGCGGCGCTGGAGGGTGTCGAGGTCGTAACCCGTGACGGTGCCACCGGCGTCCCCGATCACCAACAGCATCCCGGCGGCGAGCAGGGTCCGCTGCCGGGTGGGCAGGTCGCCGGGGCGCAGGTCGCGGGCGACCAGCCGGGCGCCGGTGACGGCGTCGTAGACGGCGGTCTCGCCTGCGGCCGGCAGGTAGACCAGCCGGTCCACGCCGGCCGGGCCGAAGCTGAGTTCGAGGTTGTCCGGTGTGCCCGGGACCGACCACAGGGTCCGGCCGTCGCGCACCGCCACCCGGCGGATCGGCTGCCGGTCCGCCACCTCGGGGACCTGCATCAGAAGCGCCTCGCCGGCCGGGAAGCCCACCCCGGGCTGGCGCCAGCTCACCCGGCCGGTGTGCGCGTCGAAGCCCATCGACTCCCACCCCGAGTCGCCGGCGGTCCGCCCGACCAGGAGCACGGTGCCGTCCTGCTCCCACACCGAGGCGGCGACGCCCGCCCCGGGCAGCGCGGTCCGCCAGAGTGTCCGGGGTGGACCCCCGGCCACCCGGTACGCGACGAGTCGGCGGCGGCCGTCGGCGTGCTGCGGGTCGAGCGGCTGCACCACGTACACCCGGTCGCCGGAGACGAAGGCGGTGGCCGCGGGGCCGCCCACCAGGGTGCGCGCGGCGGCACGCGGCGGCGGAGCCGCGGCGGCCAGCGTGACCAACGCCACCAGCAGCACCGCGACGGTCCGGAACGGACGGCCGGCGGCCCGCGGACGCCGGGTCGAGGGCTCCGGCACGGCGTCGTCGCGCACCTCACCCAGATCGATGACGGTCACGACGACCCCCTCCCCGCGCCGCCGCCCCGGCGGTCCCGGCCGAGACCGGTACGAGACGTGCCGCCTGTACGATGGCCCGTCGTGGCTGTGCCGGTGGTCGACCCTTCGCTGAACTCCTCGCGCGTCGAGGCCGAGCCCGTCGTGGCGGCTCCGCCACGCCGGCCCCGCCGCCGGCCGGCCCGCGCCGACGTGCTGGCCATCGGAGCCTATGCGGTGCTCGGCGTTCTCGTCTGCCTCAACTATTGGGGCGATGTGCAACACCGGGTCTCCTCGCACCTGCCGACCGACCACAGCTGGTTCGAGTGGCTCTTCGCACACGGCGCGTACTCGTTGCGTCACCTGGAGAACCCGCTCTTCACCGCCCGGCAGAACGCGCCGGACGGGGTGAACATGATGGCGAACACCTCGCTGCTCGGGGTCACCCTGCCGCTGGCGCCGCTCACCCTGCTGCTCGGCCCGCAGGTGATGTACGCGCTCTACCTCGGCGCGGCCCTGTCGGCGACCGCGGCCACCTCCTACTGGGTGCTGTCCCGGCACCTGGTCCGCTCGCGCGGGGCGGCCTTCGTGGGCGGCGCCTTCCTCGGCTTCGCCCCGGGCATCGTGCACCACGCCAACGGGCAGCCGAACTTCGTCTCGAACTTCCTGCTCCCGCTGATCGTGGCCCGGGTGCTGCGGCTCGGCGAGCCGGGCCGCTGGCGGTGCAACGGGATCGCGCTGGGCCTGCTGGTGGCGTACCAGATCTTCATCAACGAGGAGATGCTGCTGCTCACCGCGCTGGCCTGCCTGGTCGTCGTGGCGGCGTACGTGGTGCAGCGGCCGCGGGCGGCGCGCGAGCGGGCCGGCGCCTTCCTCGCCGCCGTCGGGGTGGGCGGCGGGCTGGCCCTGCTGCTGACCGCCTACCCGATCTGGTTCCAGTTCAACGGGCCGCAGTCCTACCGGGGTCTGCAGGGCGGGGTCTTCCACGACTGGGGCGAGGACCTGATGGCCTTCGTGACCTTCGCCCGGGACACCGTTGCCGGGGACGAGGCGGTGGAGAAAACCATCGGGCTGACCGAGCAGAACACCTGGTTCGGCTGGCCGCTGGTGCTGGTCGCGCTGGTCGCCCTGGTGCTGCTGGTGCGCCGCTCATTGCCCGCCCGGATCGTGGCGGTGCTGGTGGTGCTCTTCTCGGTCGCCGCGATCGGCCCGAAGGTGCGCTTCGACGGGGTGGAGACCGCCGTCGACGGCCCCTGGGCGTACGTGCCGGACGACCTGCCGCTGGTCGAGATGATGATGCCGACCCGGCTGAGCCTGGTGGTGGTCGCCGCGGTCGGCGTGCTGCTCGCGCTGGCCTGGGACGCCCTGTCGGGGCGCGGCCGCCCGCCGGTACCCGCCCAGCGCACCGGATCGTCCGATCCGGCCCCGCCGCGCCGCCGCTGGCTGCGCCTCGTCGGGTACGCCGCCATCGTGGCCGCGCTGCTCCCGCTGCTCCCCCGCCCGCTGCCGGCCCAGCGGATCGACCCGCCGCCGCACTTCATCACCGCCGGCGGCTGGCGGCCCTACGTGCCGGACGGCCGGACCCTGGTGCCGGTGCCGATCCCGAGCAACGTGCACGGCCTGCCCACGCTGCGCTGGAGCGCGCTGACCCGGCAGGAGTTCCCCATCCCCGGCGGCTACTTCATCGGCCCGAACGAGGTGGGCGAGGGGGTCTTCGGCGCGCCGAACCGGCCCACCAGCACGCTGATCTACTCCACCATGGACGCGGACAGGGTGCCGCCGCTCACCGACGAGAACCGCCGCCAGGCCCTCGACGACCTGCGCTTCTGGAAGGCGTCGGTGGTGGTGCTCGGCGCGAACCCCCGCGAGGGCGTGCTCCGTGAGTTGATGACCCAGTTGCTGGGCCCGCCGCAGCGCGTCGACGACGTGTGGGTCTGGGACGTCCGCGACCGCGTCTGACCAACTCTCCGGGCCCGCGCCGCCGGGTCCTGTCGGGTACCGCGGCGACCGGAGGCGGGGTGACTCCATTGCGCCTACCGGCTCAGCGGTTGTCGCCGCTGCCACCCAGCACGCCACGGCCCTGGCGGCTGGCGAGCTTGGCCAGGTTGGCCGTCGCGATGTCGTCCAGCGACAGGTCGAGGTAGTCGGCGAGCACCGCCACGTACCAGAGCACGTCACCGAGTTCCTTGGCGATGTCGGCCCGGTCGATCCGCGACTCCTCGCTGTCGAGGTCGCGGACCCACTTCTTGAACTTCTCGGCGATCTCCCCCGACTCACCGACCAGCCCGAGCACCAGGTGGAGCAGCTCGTTCCTCTTGTCACGCGGAGCGGCGGTACGGAGGGCGCCACGCTGATACTCATCCAGGTCCATGACGGGCCAGTATGGTCGAACCGGCCCCCGGCGTGAATCGCCTACGCCATCAAGTTCGTAGCGTCCTCCAACCCGTGACGACCCGGGCCGCCCGCGACCGCCGGCTCCGGTCGTGGCGTGCTTTCGACCATGACAACCCGGCCACCGAGAGCGCCCGTCGTGTCGCGGAGGGTCGACCGACGCCGGCCCTCTACCGAGGAGGGCGGCCCTGTCAACCGTCCGCGGCGAGGGAGCAGGTCAGCCGGTCAGGGGGCGGACGTCCCAGAGGTGGGCGCCGGGGACGTCGCGGCCGGGGCCGACCAGGGCGTCCACGGTGGCACGGACCGGGTCGCCCGGGGTCGAGTCGGCCTGCACCAGCACCGCCGCCCGCCAGTGCCGCAGGTCCGCGACGGCCTGGCGGCGTTCCGCGTCCCCGATCGGTGGCACCTGGCCGGTCTCGGCGGCCCGGCGCAGCAGCAGTGAGGTGGGCCGGTCGGGCGCGCCCCAGTGCGCGCTCGGGTCGCTGGCGGAGCGGGGGCCGATGAAGTAGCCGCCCGGCGCGTCGAAGGCCAGCCCGGTCCGCGCCGACCAGAAGGTGGCCGGGCTGACCCCGGACCCGGTGACCGGCGGAACCGGCACCAGCGTCCGCCCGGGCGGCACGTACGCCCGCCAGCCGCCGTCGGTCACGAAGGCCGGCACCGGCATGGCCGGCACGGTGCGGATCGGCGTCGGGGTGAGCGGCAGCAGCGCGGCGGCGACCGCTCCGGCCCACGGCGCCCAGGTGCGGACCGCGCGGTGCCGGACCCGGTCCAGAGCCAGGGCCAGCAGCACCCCGAGCACCGGTACGCAGACCAGCGCGAACCGGGCCGGCACCACCAGGTCGAGCAGCGGCACCCCGGCGAGCAGCCGGTACGGCCCGGGCAGCCCGGTGTCGTGCCGGTTCACCACCACGGTGGTGCCGAGGGAGAGCAGCGCGAAGAGCAGCCCGCAGGCGGCCAGGGCCCGGACCAGGGGCCGTCGCCACAGCCGGACCACCACCAGCACCGCCAGCGGGGGCAGGAACGGCCCGAAGAACGAGTTCTCCTCGGTGGCGTTCGGGGAGAGCAGCCCGGCGTGATAGCCGTCCCCGGCGACGGTCTGCCGGGCGGCGCCGGCGTACGAGGCCAGGTCCAGCCGGTAGCCCCGGGCGTAGAACGGCATCCCGCTGTAGTGGCCGGGGCCGTGGAACTGGACCCAGAGCGGGTACGCCAGCAGCACCCCGGCGACCAGCGCGCCGATACCGAGCCGGCGCGCCACCACGGGCGCCAACCGGCGCGCCCCGGCCCGGTCCGCAAGCGCGTACGCCCCGGCGAACACCCCGGCCGCGAGGGCCAGGAAGACCAGCACCTCCTCGCCGAGGAAGACCTGGTAGGTGACGGCCAGCCCGAGCAGCACCCCGTCCCGGCGGACCCGGTCGGTGGCCGGCCGGAACACCAGCCCGAGGATCACCGGGACCAGGAACTGAGCGGCCATGTGCAGGTGCGCCCCGGCCTGCGACACCAGGCCGGGGGCGAAGCCGCAGAACAGTCCGCCCACCGCCGCGGCGGCCCGGGACCGGACCAGCCGGCGGGCGAGCAGCGCGTACCAGGCGGTGGCGGTGCCCGCGAGGCAGAGCACCACGGCGACGAGGAAGGCCACCTGGGAGCCGAACAGCGCGGTGACCGGGGTGAGCGGCACGCCCAGCCCGAGCACCGAGGTGTTGGCCATCAGGTTGACCCCGTCCGGCACGTTCAGCGCGGTGCTGTGCAGCGGGTTCTGCCCGCCGGTCACCGCCCGGGCGGCCCGGGCCAGCATCCACTCGAAGAGCATCTGGTCGCCGGCCTGGTGGAACAGCCGGTCCGGCCGGCGCCACTGCCCGGCGGTGAGCAGCACGGCCAGGCCCAGATAGCCGGCGACCACGAGCGCGTCGACCGGGCGCGGCCGCCACCGGCGCCGCGGCGCGGGCTCGGGGCGGTCCGGGCCGGTCAGGCCGACTGGCTGGTCAGTGTCCGGACGTCCCACAACCACACGTCCAGCTCCTGCCGGGCGGGCCCGACCAGCTGCTCCACGCTCCGGCGCAGCGGCTCGGCGTTCTGCTCGTTCAGCGGCAGCACCACGATCGCGGCCCGCCAGTGTCGCAGCTCGTCGAGGAAGCGGCGGCGCTGTCGGTCGTCGAGTTTCGGCGTACGCCCGGTGGCCTCGACCTCGGCGAGCAGCTCGCCGATGCCGCTGGGCCGGCCACCGAAGCGGCCCGGGTCGCCGGTGACCCCGTTGCGGGGGGCGAGGAAGTAGCCACCGGGGATCTTGAAGGCCAGGTCGGTGCTGGCCGCCCAGCGCATCGGGTCGGTGTTGCCCATGGCCGGCACAGGCACGGACACCAGCGTCTGGTCCGGCCCGACGTACTGCCGCCACCGGTCGGCGGTGATGAACTTCGGCACCGCCGGGCGGGTGGTGACCCGCAACGGCATCGGCGCGATGGGCAGCAGCGCGAACACCAGGCCGGCGGCGGTCAGGGTACGCACGGTGCGCCGCTCCACGACCCGCCACGCCGCCGCCCGCTCGACGGCCAGGGCCAGCAGCACCCCGAGGACCACGGTGGTGATCAGGCCGAACCGGGTCGGCACCACGGCGTCCAGCAGCGGCAGCTTGACCAGCAGCTCCCACGGGCCGGTGACCAGGTCCCGGTCCCACCAGGAGACCCGCTCGCCGAGGGAGAGCACGGCGAAGAACAGCCCGGTCGCCGCCAGCGCCCGGACGACGACCTCCCGGCGCAGCCACACCACGATGCCGACCGCGAGGAGCGACAGGCTCCAGCCGAAGAAGGCGTTCTCCTCGGAGTAGTTCGGGGCGAGGTTGACGTTGGCCCGCTCGTTGCCGCCGAGGGTGGTCGAGCCGGGGGTGAAGAACGCGGCGATGTCGTTGCCGTAGTCGCGGACCGTGTCGCTGAGCCCGTGGTAGGCCATCGGCCCGGCGAACTGCACCCAGAGCGGGTACGCCAGCAGCGCCCCGGCGAGCACCGCGCAGACCGCCAGCCCGACGCCGAGCGGTCGCCAGGCGGTGGCCCACCGCTCGCGCTGCTGCACCACCACGGCGAACAGGAACACCCCGCAGGCCAGCGCCGTGAAGAGCAGGATCTCCTCGTTGACGAACGCCTGCACGGCGACCAGCAGGGCGAGCAGCGCGCCGTCGCGGACCGGCCGGGCGGATCGGGTCAGCACCAGCACCCGCCAGACGATGAACGGCAGCAGGAACTGGCTGATGATGTTCGGATGCCAGTTGGCGTGCGACAGCATGGCCGGTGAGAACCCGCAGAACCAGCCGCCCACGGCGGCGGCCAGCCGGTTGCGCACCAGGTGTCGGGAGAGCACCCGGTACCAGGCGGCGGCCGTGCCGGCGAGACCGAGCGTGACCAGGGTGACGAAGGAGACCGCCGGTCCGAACAGGAGGGTCACCGGCACCATCGGGATGCCGAGGGCCAGGATGGCGGTGTTCGCCATCAGGTTGACCCCGTCCGGATAGTTGAACTGGTCGGTGTAGAACGGGTACTCGCCGTGCAGCACGACCCGCACCGAGTGGGCCAGGAAGAACTGCACCTGCGCCGGGTCGCTGCTGTAGAGCGCGGCCACCCGGCCGGCCGGATCGGCCCAGATCCCGCTGGTCACCCAGAGCGCGGCGAGCAGGAACACCCCGTACACGGCAAGGTGCTGCCGGCGCGGCGTCCACCGCCACCGCCGCCGGGCGGCCGGCGCGGCGCTCTCCGGGTCGCCCGTGGTGACCGGGGGTTCGTCCACCATGACGGAGAGCGGTCCGCCTGAGGCATCGGCGTCCGGCGTCGAGGCGCCACGGGGCTCGGCAGGCGTCACAGTCGGCGGAGTCTACCGGAGCCGGAAATTGGCGTACGAGTCGCACGTCCCACCGTCCTCTGTGGTCATCATCCGAAAGGGTGAGGCGGGCGCGGCCGGGTGACCGGACGTCTCGTACCATGTGGGCTTCCGGACACGACCGGTGAAGACGGGATTCAGGGGGCGTACAGGGTGGTTTCAGTCCGCCGACGCGGCACGACGGCCACCGCGCTGCTGGCGCTGCTGCTGGCCGGCTGCGGACCGGTCGCCGAGCGGCAGCCGGCGACGCTGCCGGTCGGCTACGACAGTCTGGACGGCACCCTGAAGGTCTGGCCGGCGCGGGGCAACCTGGCCCGCGACGCCGCCGCGACCGCCGGCATCACCGCCGCCGTGCGCGACTGGCGCTCACCGATCGACGACCGGGCCCACCTCTCCTCCTCCGGCATCCTCTTTTCCGGCGAGGTCGCCGGGTCACCGCTCGCCCTGGTCGCCGCCGACGTGCCCGGTGAGGCCGCCTCCTGGCTGCTGCAACTCGACGGGGACGGGGACGGGGAACGCTGGCGGGTGGCCCACGCCACCGAGTACACCGACCCCGGCTACCTGGTTTACTCCGACGTGCTGCCGGTCCAGCAGCCCACCGGCCGCCGCTACCTCACCTCCGCCCGCGTCGAGCGGCTGCTCGGCCCCGACGGCAAGGCGCTCCCCGCGGTCGACGGCATCACCGAGCCGGTCGCCGTGCCCGCCTGCCAGGCCGTGGCGGTGACCGCGACGCTGCGGGCCACCCGCTCGCTGCCGCGCGGCCGGGCCGCGGACCGCGTCCTCGACCTGGGTACGGCGACTCTGGCGCCTCGTTATCCCTTGGTGCGCGACGAGACGGGCTCGGGGAAGCGGGCGCTGACCGGGCTGGACACGTGCGTGCTCGGCGGGGAGCGGGGGCCGTTCGGGAGCGTGCCGCGGCGGATCGGGGACCGTGCGGCTCCTCGGTCGGCGCCGGAGTCGTGGCCGATGGCGAAGATCGCGGTGCGGTCGCTGGGGTCGGTGGCTCTTGGTGGTGGCGAGCCGGGTGAGTTGGAGCAGCTCACCTGGGAGAGCGCCACCGGGACGATGACTGCCGTGGTCTACCGGCCGGCTGGCGGTGGGGCGCCGGTGGTCTCTCCTGCCGACCGGTCCACGACTTTGCAGGCGTATTACCTGCCGGTGCCGGGGCAGCCGCTTGCCGTGCTGAGCTGGCGGACGCGGGATGCGTCGTTCGCCGCGCCGCCTGGGACGACGCGGCTGGTGGACCGGCCCGGCCTTGTGGTGGTGGCGCAGCCGGATCGGAAGCAGACGTTCAGCCTGGCTGGTACGGAGAAGACCTGGTACCGGTCCGTGGGCGGGCGCTGAGTCCGCTTTTCCTTGCGGGTGGTGGGGTTCGGGGCAGCCCGACCCGTCCCGGGCGGTCAGGCTTGATCCCTGCGCGGGCCCGACTGCCCCGAACCCCGCGCTGGTGCCGGTCCGTACGTGGGTTGCGGCTTCCTTCACCCGCTGGCGATCTTGGTGCCAAATGGCCCCTATAGGGGCCGTTTGCTTCCAAGATCTCCTCCAGGCCTGTCTAGACGAGGCGGTGGAGGCGGATTTTCGGGGCGCTCGTTTGTCAGGTGGGTCGCGGCGTGTCGTTCAGCTCTGCGGAGGATTCAGCCAGCTTTCGAGATCGTAGGCGACCGCGCAGTACTCGTCGTTGCGATCGGTGATGGGCTCGTACAGCTCGCCGTCGTTACCTAGCTTCATCGTCAGTTCAAGCTCGAAGCTCGCGGCCATCCCGGCGATGGAACGGCCGCCGGCGCGCTGTAGTGGGACGTCCAGTCCGTACGAGGTGCCGCTGTCGGCCAAGCTGACGTAGATTCGACAGCTTTCATCGGCCCGGAGCATGAAGCCGGTGAACCAGAAGACGTCTTTGACCGAGGGGAGAATCGGGCCGCGCTGCATGAGCTGGAAAACCGTCAACAGCTCCTGCTCGGATGCGATTCGGATCGAGGGCGCCGCGAGCCCTTCGGCGGCAAGCGTGACCAGCCGGTTGCCGTGGACATCCCGCGGTAGGGCCACGTCCCGCTTCAGCCGGTCGATGTCGTCGATGGAAATAGATCGCAGATGGGCGAGAACCCTGTCGACCTCGAATGGATTTCCGCCGTCGTGGTGCAGGGCCTCGTGCGACACCTCGAAAGCCACACCGGACCCCATTGCCAGGTCGTCGGTGAGAGCGACTCGGGATCGTTTCTCGTCAACTCGGACGACTCCTCGGAGCCGGGGTCGGGGAACAGAGGCGGAACCTAGAGGAGGTAGCAGCAGCGGCAGCACAGCACCGAGGAGAAGCCGGTGTGCATGGTCCACGTCCTCCAGGTTCCTCACCACGCCGTCCTCAGCTGACTCTGACGCGATTGACCGCGTTCGGGCATTTGCTCTTGCCTTTACAGTAACCGGTGATCACTCCGATGTACGCACCGTCCGGGCTGACGTAACGACCGTCCGACGTGCGAGTAGCCATCTGGACGCCGAAGACCACTGTCTCCCGGACGCCGAGGTTGCTGTCCACCAGGAGAGCCGTGTAGTTGCTCTGCGCATTTGGGCCGTGCGCCTTCAAGGCGGCCTTGAAGGGGTCGATGGAGGTGAGATTGTGCCTGACGTTGTAGTGCCGGTAACCGAGATCAGCGTTGCCCAGGCGCAGCGGGACGTAGGTGGCGTTCCAGTCCCGACCACCCCAGACGACGCTCCACCACTTTCCGTCGTTGCCGCCACCCGGGTCCAGGTCCGGCAGCGATCCGGCTGTGTGGTCGCCGCCGAACTCCTCGCTCGACAGCACGTCGGAGACGGACCCGTCGTCAGCTCGCACCCGGAACTTGTCCGGAAGCTTCATGTCGGGCATGGAGACAACTTCCTCTTCCGATATTCCTGCCGCCGACGAATACTCCTCGATGGAGGCCCAATGCAGCGTCTCCACTTCGGAATCTGCAGGTGCGGCAGCCGCGCCTGTGGCGGCTGAGCCCGTCATCGCCAGTGCCACCACCGTGACCCCGAACAGCGATCGCAGGCTTCGACGCTGCTGCACGGCTTTCATAAGCGGAATGCCTCCCCTTCATTGGCGACCCTTGTCACCTGATGATCACGATAGGTAAGGCAAGTTCCCACCACAGCCCCGGTTCGCATGGCCATGCTCACAGCGCCGACTCACATCGATTCACGCCTTGGTCATATTCGACGAGCATGACCGGGCTTGAAGCGGGAACCGCGGGCTGTCGCAAGCGAGCAGGGCATGAGACGCCGAACGGGCGGCCCTGCATACAGCAGGGCCGCCCGTTGGCGTAGCTGAGATCAGTTCTTCGCGGTGGCCTCGTCGGCCGCCGGCTCGACGGACTGCGCGTCCAGCCCCGAGATCCACCCGGTGACGTCCCGAGCCACGTCCTGCGCAGTCAGCCCGAGGTCGGCCAGGATCTGCGCCCGAGTCCCGTGCGGGTGCCAGTCCGCCGGCACCCCCAGGTCCTTCACCGGCACCCGGACATCAGCGTCCCGCATCGCCTGAGCAAGGGCGGAACCCACGCCCCCGACCCGGACGCCGTCCTCGACGGTGACCACGAGCCGGTGCCCGGCCGCCAGCTCGACCAGCTCGGCCGGCACGGGCCGCACCCACCGCGGGTCGACCACGGTCACCCCGTACCCCTGCTCGGCGACCCGGGTCGCGACCTCCATGCCGAGGCCGGCGAAGGAGCCGACCGCGACGAGCAGCACGTCGGTACGCGCCGACTCGGCCAGCACGTCGACCGGGCCGACCCGGCGCACGGCCGGCAGGTCGGCGGCGACGGTGCCGGTCGGGAAGCGCAGGATGGTCGGGCCGTCGTCCACGGCGATCGCCTCGCGCAGCTCCTCGCGGAGGGTGGCCGAGTCGCGGGGCGCGGCGATCCGCAGGCCGGGCACCACGCCGAAGACCGACATGTCCCAGATGCCGTAGTGACTGGGCCCGTCGGGGCCGGTGATGCCGGCCCGGTCCAGCACGAAGGTGACCGGCAGCTTGTGCATGGCCACGTCCAGCAGGACCTGGTCGAAGGCCCGGTTGAGGAAGGTGGCGTAGACGGCGACCACGGGGTGCAGGCCGCCCAGGGCCAGGCCGGCGGCCGAGGTGGCGGCGTGCTGCTCGGCGATGCCCACGTCGTACACCCGGTTGGGGTACTTGCGGGCCAGGGTGGCGATGCCGGTGGGCTCGGCCATGGCGGCGGTGATGCCGACCACGTCGGGGCGGTCGTCGGCGATGGCGACCAGCTCGTCGGCGAAGACGTTGGTCCACTTCACCGAGGGGACGGCGAGCAGCTTGCCGGTCTCGGCGTCGAACGCGCCGGGGCCGTGCAGGCAGTCCGCCTCGTCCTCCTCGGCCGGGCGGTAGCCGTAGCCCTTGCGGGTGACCGCGTGCACTATCACCGGGCCGCCGAAGTTCTTGGCGGCGCGCAGCGCCGACTCGACCGCGGCGACGTCGTGGCCGTCGACCGGGCCGACGTACTTGATGCCGAGGTCCTCGAACATGGCCTGCGGGGCGACGGCGTCCTTGATGCCCTTCTTGACCGCGTGCAGCACCTCGTACATCGGCTTGCCGACCAGCGGGGTGGAGCCGAGGGCGTCCTTGACGGTGTCGAGCACCTTCTCGTAGCTCGGGTTGAGCCGCAGCGACGACAGGTGGTCGGCGAGGCCGCCGATGGTCGGCGAGTAGGACCGGCCGTTGTCGTTGACCACGATCACCAGCGGGTTGCCCGCGGTGGCGATGTTGTTCAGCGCCTCCCAGCACATGCCGCCGGTGAGCGCGCCGTCGCCGACCACGGCCACCACGCTGCGCTTCTCGCCGCGCAGCGCGTACGCCTTGGCGAGGCCGTCGGCGTAGGAGAGGGCGGTGGAGGCGTGCGAGTTCTCAATGAGGTCGTGCTCGCTCTCCGCCTGGCTCGGGTAGCCGGAGAGGCCACCGCGCTGGCGGAGCTTGTCGAAGCCCTCCTGCCGGCCGGTGACGATCTTGTGTACGTAGGCCTGGTGGCCGGTGTCGAACAGGAGGCGGTCGCGCGGCGAGTCGAAGACCCGGTGCATGGCCAGGGTGATCTCGACCACACCCAGGTTGGGGCCAACGTGCCCACCGGTGCGGGAGACCTTGGCGATCAGGAAGTCCCGGATCTCGGCGGCGAGGATGTCCAGCTGCTCGGCCGTCATCCGCTTCACGTCCTGCGGGCCGCGGACGGTGCCCAGCAGCCGACCGTGGTTGGCCGTGCCCTCTTCAACGCTCATGACCGAAGAGTCTATCGGCCACCCGACAGCCCGCAGCCCGGCCGTGGATCTTCGCAGGTCAGACCCCCGATCAGGGGGTGACGACCAGCCGGCGCGGCGGATCGGCCTGCGTCGCGGTGAATGGCGGGCCGGACGGGGTCCAGGAGCCCAGCACGGCCGCCCGGGACGCCCCGGTGACCGAGGGGATGGCTCCGGGCAGCCCGTGCCAGGAGAGCCAGCCCAGCAGGGCGAACGCGTACGCCTCCTTGGCCTGCGCCGGCACCCCCAGCTCGTCGGTGGTGCGCAGCCGCCAGCGCCCCTCCCCGAGCGCGGCGAGCCGGGCCCGCAGGGTGGGGTTGCGCACGCCCCCGCCGGCGGCGATGACCTCGGTCACCCCGTGCCGGTCACAGGCGTCGGCGACGGTTCGGGCGGTCAGCTCGGTGAGCGTGGCGAGCACGTCGTCGGAAGCCACCGGCTCGCCCAGGGCGGCCAGCCGGTCGTCCAGGTAGCCGCCGTGGAACAGCTCCTTGCCGGTGGACTTGGGCGGGGCTGCGGCGTAGTAGGGCTCCGCGAGCAGCAGCGCCAGCAGCCCCTGGTGCACCCGGCCGGCCGCCGCCCGGGCCCCGTCCAGGTCGCACGGGCGGTCCAGGAAGCGCCGGGCCGCGGCGTCCAGCAGGGCGTTCGCCGGGCCCACGTCGTACCCGAGGACCGGCGCCCCGGGGGCGACCAGGGTGAGGTTCGCGATGCCACCCAAATTGAGCGCCGCACGCGGCGCTGTGCCGCCCGAGCCGATCGCCGTCCGCGGCCCGCCGGCCGCGTCGAGCAGCAGCGCGTCGAAGGCCGGGACCAGCGGCGCGCCCTGGCCGCCGGCCGCCACGTCCGCCGAACGCAGGTCGTGCAACACGGGTACGCCCACCCGGGCGGCCACCCGGGCCGGCGCGCCGAGCTGGAGGGTGCCCCGCACCCGGCCCGCCTCGACCCAGTGGAAGACGGTCTGCCCGGGCGAGACCACCGCGTCGGCCACACCCCCGGCCAGCTCGACGCCGAGCGCCGCCGCCTCGGCGAAGACCTCGCCGAGGCGGTTGTCCAGCCGGCAGACCGCCTCGATGGTGGTGGCCGCCGGCGGCAGCAGCGCGCCGATCTCGGCCCGCAGGTCGTCCGGGTAGTCGAGGCTGCGGTGCCCGAGCGGACGCAGCCGCAGCGTCTCGCCCTCCCGGGTGAACTCGGCCGCCACCACGTCCACCCCGTCGTAGGAGGTGCCCGACATCAGCCCGACGATCTTCATCGGGCCAGGCTAGTCACTCTTCCGGTGGCAGGAACAGCCCGACCAGCTCGACATGCTGGGTCATCGGAAACAGGTCGAAGCCGCGCAGCGCGGCGAGCCGCCACCCGGCCCCGGTGAAGGTGCGCACGTCGCGGGCGAAGGCGGCCGGGTCGCAGGCCACGTACGCGACGGCGCGCGGGCCGGCGGCGACGATGTCCCGCACCACCGGGGCGCCCGCGCCGGAGCGCGGCGGGTCGAGCACCACCAGGTCGACCGGGCCGGTGACCCGGCGGCGGGCCAGCGCGGTCTCCACCCGGGCGGCGACCACCTCGACCCGGGGCAGGTCGGCCAGGTTGGCCCGGGCCGCGTCCACCCCGTCCTGGCTGGACTCGACCAGGGTGACCCGGGCGTCGCCGACCCGGCCGGCGAGGGCCGCGGCGAACAGCCCGGCGCCGCCGTAGAGGTCCCAGGCGGTCTCGCCAGGGCGCGGGTCGAGCAGGTCGAGGACCGCCCCGACCAGGGTGTCCGCCGCGGCCGGGTGCACCTGCCAGAAGCCGGACGCGGGCAACGTCCAGTCCCGGCCGGCGGCCACCTCGCGGACCTCGGCCGAGCCGCTCACCGGGGTGGGGACCCCCTCGGCGAAGGCCACCACGCTGACGTCGCCGCCGGTGGAGGCGACCGTCTCGACCGCGTCGGCGTCCGCCCAGCGGGCCCCGTTGGGCGCCAGCACCGGCAGGTCCTGGATGGCCGGGTGGGCGATCAGGCAGCGGTCGATCGGCACCACCTCGTGCGAGCGGTGCTTGAGCAGGCCGGCCCGGCCGGCGGCGTCGACCGCGTAGCGGACCCGGGAGCGCCAGCCCAGCGGCCCGCCGGGCAGCGGCTCGACCCGGACGCCGAGCGCGTCGATCTGGTCGTCGGTGAGCCCGCCCAGCCGGGTGAGCTGCTCGCGCACCACGGTGGCCTTCCAGTCGAGCTGGGCGGCCGGGGTGACGTGCTGGAGGTCGCAGCCCCCGCACCGGCCGGGCTTCGCGTACGGGCAGGGCTGCTCGACCCGGTCCGGCGACGCGGTCAGGATCTCCACGGCGTCGGCCCGGGCGAAGCCCCGGTGCAGCTCGGTCACCTCGGCCACCACCCGCTCGCCGGGCAGCGCGTGCCGGACGAAGACCACCTGGCCGTCGACCCGGGCCACGCAGTGCCCGCCCGGGGCGACCGCGTCCACGGTCAGCTCGACCCGCTCGGCCTCCTCCAGCCCGGTACGGGCGGGCGCGGTCACGGGCGCTCCCCCGAACCGCTCTCGCCGGGCGGCGCGGAGACCACCGGCGGGACGCTGGGCGGCAGGGTGCTGCGCGGCACCACCCGGGGGCCGCGCGCCGGGCCACGGGTGAGCGTGGCGTCCAGCCGGTCCAGGTTCTTGCTGGCCGTCGAGGCGAGCTGCCAGGGCACGCTGGTGACCATCACGCCCGGCTCGAAGAGCAGCCGCCCCTTGAGCCGCAACGCGCTCTGGTTGTGCAGGAGGTTCTCCCACCAGCGGCCCACCACGTACTCCGGGATGAAGACGGTGACCACGTCGCGGGGCGACTCCCGGCGGGTCGAGGCGACGAAGTTGAGGATCGGCCGGGTGATCTCCCGGTACGGGGAGTCGATCACGGTCAGCGGCACCGGCAGCTCGCGCCGCTCCCACTCGGCCTGGAGGTCCCGGGTGTCCTTGTCGTCCACGTTCACCGTCACCGCGGTGAGCGTGTCCGGCCGGGTGGCCCGGGCGTACGCGATGGCCCGCAGCGTGGGCTGGTGCAGCTTGCTGACCAGCACGATGGCGTGGTTGCGGGCGGGCAGCACGGCCCGCTGCTCGGTCGGCTCCAGCTCGGCGGCGATCCGGTCGTAGTGCCGGCGGATGGCCAGCATGAGCAGGTAGATCACCGCCATCGCGGCGATCGCGATCCAGGCGCCGAGCAGGAACTTGGTGACCAGCACGATGACCAGCACCACCCCGGTCAGCACCATGCCGAACGCGTTGATCGCCCGGGAGCGGATCATCCGGGCGCGTGCCTCCGGGTCCCGCTCGGTGCGCAGGTGCCGGTTCCAGTGCCGGATCATGCCGGCCTGGGACAGGGTGAACGAGACGAACACCCCGACGATGTAGAGCTGGATGAGCCGGGTCACCTCGGCCTGGAAGCCGATGATCAGCACCACCGCGAAGACGGCCAGGAAGACGATGCCGTTGGAGAAGGCCAGCCGGTCGCCCCGGGTGTGCAGCTGGCGGGGCAGATAGCGGTCCTGGGCCAGGATCGAGCCGAGCACCGGGAAGCCGTTGAAGGCGGTGTTCGCGGCCAGGAACAGGATCAGCGCGGTCATCCCGGCGACCACGTAGAGCAGCACCGAACCGTCGCCGAACACGGTCTGGCCGAGCTGGGTGGTGACGGTCTTCTGCACGTAGCCGTCCGGCCCGGAGACGATCTGCGCCGGGTCCTCGACGAACTGTAGGCGGGTCAGCTTGGCCAGCCAGATGATGCCGACCAGCATGCTGACCGCGATGGTGCCGAGCAGCAGCAGGGTGGTGGCCGCGTTCTTCGACTTCGGGGTCTTGAACGCCGGCACGCCGTTGGAGATCGCCTCGACGCCGGTGAGCGCGGCGCAGCCCGAGGAGAAGGTGCGCAGCAGCAGGAAGATCAACGCGAAGCCGGTCACGCTGTGCTCGGCGTGGATCTCCAGCCCGGCGCTGGGCGCCCGCAGGTCGTGGCCGAGGATGAAGATCCGGACCAGGCCGGTCAGCAGCATGCCGCCGATGACGATCACGAAGCCGTAGGTGGGGACGGCGAACGCGGTGCCCGACTCGCGCAGGCCGCGCAGGTTCATGGCGGTGAGCAGCACCACCGCGCTGACCGCGATGAGGACCTTGTGGGTGGCCACGAACGGCACCACCGAGCCGAGGTTCGCCACGCCGGAGGAGACCGACACCGCCACGGTGAGCACGTAGTCGACCAGCAGGGCGCTGGCCACCGCGAGCCCGGCCCGCGGTCCGAGGTTGACCGTGGCCACCTCGTAGTCGCCGCCGCCCGAGGGGTAGGCGTGCACGTTCTGCCGGTAGCTGGCCACCACGGTGAGCATCACCACGACGACCGCGAGCGCGATCCACGGGGAGAAGACGAAGGCCGACGCGCCCGCGATGGAGAGCGTCAGGAGGATCTCGTCGGGGGCGTAGGCGACGCTGGAGAGAGCGTCGGAGGCGAAGACCGGCAGCGCGATGCGCTTCGGCAGGAGGGTGTGCTGGAGACGGTCGGACCGGAACGGTCGACCGACGAGGAGTCGCTTCAGCAGCGAGGTGGGTCGGGCCACAACCGCCAAGAGTACGACCACCCCGCGCCGGGCGGTGGGGGTGGCTGATCGTCTCGCGCACGCCCGCGGGGTACCGTTCGGTCGCCCGCTGGCGGCGGGGACGTGGCAGGCTCGCAGACGACGAGCCAGCGGGCGGCACCGGAGGAGGAGCGGACACCGTGCATGTCGTGATCATGGGCTGCGGCCGGGTCGGGTCGACCCTGGCCCACAGCCTGGAGTCCCGGGGGCACTCGGTGGCGGTGATCGACCAGGACGCGGACGCGTTCCGCCGTCTCGGGCCGGACTTCGCCGGCATCACGGTCACCGGCGCCGGCTTCGACGGCGAGGTGCTGCGGCAGGCCGGCATCGAGCGCGCCGACGCCTTCGCCGCGGTCTCCAGCGGCGACAACTCCAACATCATCTCGGCCCGGCTGGCCCGGGAGACCTTCGGCGTGTCCCGGGTGGCCGCCCGGATCTACGACCAGCGCCGCGCCCAGGTCTACGAGCGCCTCGGCATTCCCACCGTGGCCACCGTCCGGTGGACCGCCGACCGGATGCTGCGCCACCTGGTCCCCGAGGGCAACGTGGAGATCTTCCGTGACCCGACCAGCACCGTCTCGATCATCGAGGTGCCGGTGCACAAGGACTGGATCGGCCGGTCGCTGCGGCAACTGGAGGAGTCCACCGGCGCCCGGGTGGCCTACCTGATCCGGTTCGGGATCGGCACGCTGCCCACCGCCTCCACCGTGGTGCAGGAGGGCGACCAGGTCTTCATGTTGGTGACCGACGACATCACCGCCGCGGTCACCTCGGTGGCGGCGGCGCCGCCCGAAGGGGGGCAGTGAGCATGCGCATCGCCATCGCCGGCGCGGGCAACGTGGGGCGGTCGATCGCCCAGGAGCTGATCGACAACGGCCACCAGGTGATGCTGATCGAGCGGCAGCCCAAGATGCTCCGCCCCGACCGGGTGCCGGCCGCCGACTGGGTGCTCGCCGACGCCTGCGAGCTGGCCAGCCTGGAGGAGGCCAACGTGGCCGGCTGCGAGGTGGTCGTGGCCGCTACCGGCGACGACAAGGTCAACCTGGTGGTGTCGCTGCTGGCCAAGACCGAGTTCGCGGTGCCCCGCGTGGTGGCCCGGGTCAACCGGGCGGAGAACGAGTGGCTCTTCACCGAGCAGTGGGGCGTCGACGTCGCGGTGAGCAAGCCGCGGGTGATGGCCGCGCTGGTCGAGGAGGCGGTCACGGTTGGCGACCTGGTCCGGCTGATGACGTTCCGGCAGGGCGAGGCGAACCTGGTCGAGATCACCCTGCCGCCCACCGCGCCCTACGTCGGGCAGCCGATCCACGCGGTGCCGATCCCCCGGGACGCCGCCCTGGTGGCGATCCTGCGCGGCAAGCGGGTGCTGGTGCCGAGCCCGGACGACCCGATCGAGGCCGGCGACGAGCTGATCTTCGTGTGCACGGCCGCGGTGGAGGACGAGGTCCGGGCCGTGATCCTCGGCCCGGACAGCGTCGAGCGCAACCGCGAACGCCCCTGACCGACCGCTGCTCGGGGGCTCAGGCCCCCGGCAGCGGCGCCGGCGCGTTCTCCCGGGTCACCCGGCGCACCACCCAGACGGTGATCAGCAGCAGCAGCGCGTAGGGCGGGTAGCCCAGGGCCAGCCGGGCCACGCCCAGCGCGGTGTCCTGGTGGGCCAGGTAGAGCCCGGCCTGCACGCCGACCTTGGCCAGCCACACCACGCCCCAGAGCACGGTGAGCTGGGTGAACGTGCGCACCAGCTTCGGGTCGTCCCGCCACTCGGAGCGACCCTTGGCCACCAGCACCGACCAGATCCAGCCGACCAACGGCTGCCGGATCGCCGCCGAGAGCAGCAGGGCCAGGCCGTAGCCGATGCCGTAGAGGATGCCGGGGAGGTAGAAGTCGCGCTCGTTGCCGGTGCGCCAGGCGATGGCCGCGCCGATGGCGACGCCGAACAGGCCGTTGACCGCGTGCCGCACCGGCCGGCGCTGGGCCAGCCGCAGGCCGGCGATCAGCAGCGCCACCGCCACCGAGGCGATCACCGCGGGACGCAGGTCGCCCACCACGTTGGCGATCACGAAGACCACCACGGGGATGCTCGACTCGACCAGACCCCGCCAGCCGCCGAGCTGGTCGGCCATCTGCTCGGCGATGCTGGGCAGCGGCGCGTCCTCCGGTCCGAGTTCCGGCTCGGTGTGCTGTCCCGTCGTCACTTCGGCGACTCCAGCTCGTAGTACGGGTTGTAGATCACCTTGCGGTCGTCCCGTACGGCCACCCGGCCGCGGGCGGTGAGGTGCCGGCCCGGCTCGATACCGGCGATGTGCCGCCGGCCCAGCCAGACCAGGGTGACCACGTCGCTGCCGTCGTAGAGGTCGGCCTCCAGCGTGGGCAGGTTGGTCCGGGGCGTGTAGACCACCGTGCGCAGCCGCCCGGCCACCGAGACCACCTGGCCCCGCATGCACTGGCGGGCGGGCATCCCGCCGGACTCGGCGCTCTCCCGCTGCAGCTCCTGCGCCTCGATCTCGGCCTCGCTCGCGGTGAGCCGCTGCAGGAGCCGCCGCAGCGACACCCGGCTCTCGTCGGTCGTCATGACCTCCGCGTCACCCTCTCCACGCCCGCCGGCTCGCGCCGGCTCCTGGGTGGCCCCGGGTTGCCGGAACCGTCCCGCCAGCGTACGCCGATCCGACCCGTCGGCGGGACCGGCGTCGGCAGGCGTACCGCCGCCGGGACCGGACAGCGGCGGGCCCGGCACCGCCGACGTCACGCCGACGGGACCGGGCCCGGATCGCGGTGCTCAGGCCTCCCGCTGCTGCGGCGCGCCCTCCTGCTCGGCCTGCTGCTCGGCCATCTCGCGGGGCAGCCGCAGCGGCAGCGGCTCGCGGACCGGCTTGGCCTCCTGGCCGCGGTCGACGACCAGGCCGTCCAGGCAGGCCGCGAGAGGGCCGGCGGCGACCGGGTTGGTGGCGGCCTCGCCCTGGTAGACCCCGCGCACCATCCAGCGCGGCCCGTCAATGCCGACGAAGCGCAGGTCGGTGATGCCGTCCGGGGTGCGGACGCGGGCGCGCAGCTCGGTGCCGTACTCCCCCTCGACCTCCTGGGCGGCCGCGCCGTCGTTGAACAGCGACTGCCGGATCTCCTCGCGCACCTCGTCCCAGATGCCCTCGGAGCGGGGCGCGGCGAAGACGCCGAGCTGCAGGGCGTTCTGGCCGTGCACCAGCACCACCTGCTGGATCACGCCCTGCGGGTCGGCCTGCACCCGCACCTCGACCTCCGGCACCGCCGGGATCTGCAGGCTGCCCAGGTCGAGCCGGGGCGCGTCGGGCGCCTCCGCCGCGTCGTAGGGGCCGCGGGCCGGCGACTGCGGGGTCTCCTCGGCGTCGAGGACCCCGGCGTCCCGCTCGTCACGCGCGTGCCGCGCGCCCTCGGCCCGCTTACGGGAGAAGATCACTGCGCCCACCCTCCGCTGTTCGCACTCACCCTGCCACCTCTTCCGTCCGCCCACCCGCCGGAGCCGGGACCAGCCCGGCGTGCCCGCCGGTGGAGCCGTGCCCGCCGCTCCCGCGCCGGGACGCGGGCAGCTCGACCGCCGGCTGGAACTCGGCCCGGGCGACCCGCTGGACCACGAGCTGCGCGATCCGGTCGCCCCGGCTGATCTTCGCCGGTGTCTCCCGATCATGATTGATCAGGTTGACCAGGATCTCACCCCGGTAGCCGGCGTCGACCGTACCGGGCGCGTTGAGCACCGTCACGCCGAGCCTGGCCGCCAGCCCCGATCGGGGGTGCACCAGCCCGACGTACCCCTCCGGCAGCGCGATCGCCACGCCGGTCGGCACCAGGGCCCGCCCGCCGGGGGGCAGCTCCACGTCCGCGGCGGCCACCAGGTCCGCGCCGGCGTCGCCGGGATGGGCGTACGCCGGCAGTGGCAGCTCCGGATCGAGCTGCCGTACGGGCACGGGTACGACGTCTGTCACAGTCATCCTCTTCCGTCCGGTCCTTGCGGGGGTGACCCTGCCATCCTGCCGGTTCACCGGTCCCCCGCGCGCCGTACCCTCGGACTGTGCGTCAGTCGTCATCCTCGGCCGCCCCCGTCACCGCCGCTCCGGAGTACTCGGAGCGCCTCGGGCTGCCCTGGTGGGCCTGGCCGATCGGCCTGGCCGCCGCCGGGCTGCTCGCCGCCGAGCTGTGGATGGGCGCGACCGGCGTCCGCGCCTGGCTGCCGTTCGTGCTGCTGATCCCGGCGGCGGTGGCCACGCTCTGGTGGCTGGGCCGGATCCGGGTCACGGTCCGCGCCGGCGAGCTGCGGGTCGACGACGCGCACCTACCGGTGCGCCACATCGCGGACGCGGTGCCGTTGGACACGGCCGGCCGGGGCGAGGTGCTGGGCGTCGGCGCCGACCCGCTCGCCTTCGTGGTGCAGCGGCCCTGGGTCGGCGGCGCGGTGCAGGTGGTGCTGGACGATCCCGACGACCCCACCCCGTTCTGGGTGATCAGCTCCCGCCGCCCGGTCGAGCTGGCCGCGGCCCTGATCGCCGCCCGCGACGCCGCCTGACCCGCTCCGACCGGGGGTTGTCCGGGGTCAGGGGTTCTTGCGGGGCAGCGCGCGGGCCTGGAAGTGGAGGTCCTTGCGGAGCTGGTCGCCGAGGGTACGGGTGGCCCGCCGGTTGAGGTAGCCGGCCACGGCGGCGCCGGTCAGGAACGGCCCGAGCGTGGTGAGGTTGCGCCCGAAGCGCCGCAGCAGGCTGTCGCGCAGCTCGCGGCGGGCGGCGGTGCCCAGCACCGCGCTGACCCCGACCCCCGGCATCATCGGGTTGATTCCCCGCTGGGTGGCCCAGGAGTGCATCAGGGCCACCGCCCGCTGGGCGCCACCGGGGGGCAGTGGCACCCGGTGGACCTGGTGCAGCTCGCCGATCAGCTTCAGTTCGACGGCCACCACGGCGACCGTCTCGGCGGCCAGCAGCACCGGCGCGGAGAGCAGGGTCGGCGTGACCGCCCACTCCACCGCGGCCACCCCGCCTCCGGCCGCGCCGACCCCGGCGGTCGTCCGGGCTGCGTTGCGGATGAGCCGCTCCGCGAGCGCCTCGTCGTCCAGACCGGGGAAGTGCTTGCGGAGGGTCGCCAGGTCGCGAATCGGCACGCGCGGGGCGACCTCGGCAACGGTGTCCGTCATCCAGCGGATCGCCGCCTTCGGCTTGTACAGGTCGGCGATGCCGCGGGCGCGGGTCTGGGCCACCAGCCGGGTGAGCAGTTGCCGGCGGCGGGCGGGGCCGATGTCGTCCTCGGTCAGCGCCGCGACGGTCGCGCCGAGCTGCTCGGCGTCGGCGTCGGGTTCCTCCGGCCGGCCGGCATCGGCGCCCCCGCCGGGCAGGATCACGTTCTTCTCGGTCGGTCGGTCCGCGCCGGTTCCCTCGACGCCCGGCCCCCCGGCCCGTTCGCTGCGCTCGCTCACCCGTCCGCCCTCCTGCCCCGCGCGGCGTGACAGCCGCCCGTACGAGTCAAGCAGCTTCCCGCCACCAGCGCATGGCGGCTCGATAAGCGGCGGCCCCGTCGAGGAGGCCGCCGCCGGTGTCTCGGTTCGGGGTCAGACGCACTCGCGGCAGATCAGCTCGCCGTTGCGCTCGACCGCCAGCTGGCTGCGGTGGTGGACCAGGAAGCAGCGGGCACACCTGAACTCGTCCTGCTGCATCGGTAGCACCTTGACCGTGAGCTCCTCGTCGGCCAGGTCGGCGCCGGGCAGCTCGAAGCTCTCGGCCACCTCGGCCTCGTCGACGTCCACGGCGCCCGACTGTGTGTCGACGCGCCGGGCCTTGAGCTCTTCCAGGCTGTCCTCGCCGAGGTCGACCTCGTCGCGACGCGGGGCGTCGTAGTCGGTGGCCATCGGTTTCACTCTCCCATATCGATATGGTCGCTTCCGGTTGTAACGCCGGACGACGCTGTTTCGGTTCCGCTGGCCGGCCACCAAATGTGTCGGTCACCCGACCCGACCGTCGTGGGCCGGGACCGCCAGGAAGGAACTCCCCAGCGAGCGCGGAACCTTACCCCCCCTTTGGGCGAGGCATGTATACCGCCCTCGCGGCAGAGATGTACGCCCCTGCGCCCGAAGTTGTTCCCAATGTGACTCAGGCGACACGAAGATAGGGGTAGTAGTACCCGTTCCTCTGGTGGCGCGCCGGTATGTCGGACTGTTTCCACGCGACAGCCGGACAAGCGTTAACCTCAGCGGCGTACTCGACCGCCGGCGGGGCGGACCGACCGCCGGCGGCCGCCGCCACCCAATCACCGTCCGGGGAGCGCCCAGAATGAGTTTTGCGCGAGTGCGGGCACTCGTTGTCGTCGGACTGCTGGCGGTCACCGCCCTGGTCTTCGTCGTGGTCGCGGTGGTGCGCGACACCCAGAGCTCGGCGGGCATCGCCGAGGACTGCCCCGAGGGCTGGCCGGTGGCCGACGTGCGCCTGCGCGAGCAGAAGGACGTCAAGATCAACGTCTACAACGGCACCGACGAGGTGGGGCTGGCCGGCGGCGTCGCGGACGACTTCCGCAACCGCAACTTCCAGGTCAAGAAGGAGGGCAACGCCCCCAAGACCGACCAGGTGGCGGTGCTGCGCTACGGCCCCAAGGGCGTCGGCTCCGCACACCTGCTGCGGGCCTACTTCCTCAACAACGCCAAGCTGGAACCCGACCTGAAGCGCAAGGACGACACGGTCGACGTGATCCTCGGCAACGGTTTCCAGCAGTTGGCCACCACCACCGAGGTCAACCAGTCCCTCGGCGACCTCGGCTCGCCGGAGGCGCCGGCCGGCACCTGCGCGGGGCCGGTCAAGTAACGGCCGATCGGCCGACCCGTTCTCGTGAAAAGAGTGGCCCTCCCCCGGCGGGGCGGCCACTCTTTCCGTATCCACCCGGCTCGTATCCGCCCGGCGGACCGGTCACGGGCCGCCGGAGGCGTCCAGGGCGGTGAGCCGGGTGTCCAGCGGCTCGTGGAGCGCGGGCGGCGCGGCGAGCACCAGGTCCGGGCCGGGCGGCCGGCCCGACAGCCCGGTCACCAGCAGCCCGGCCTCCCGGGCGACCAGCCCGCCCGCGGCGAGGTCCCAGGCGGCCAGCCCCTTCTCGTAGTAGGCGTCCACCCGGCCCTCGGCGGCCAGGCAGAGGTCGAGCGCGGCGGCGCCCATCCGGCGGATGTCCCGCACCTGCGGGATCAGCTCGGCCACCACCCGGGCCTGGTGCGCCCGGCGCCCGGCGTCGTAGCCGAACCCGGTGGCGACCAGCGCCTGCCCCAGGTCGGTCTCGGCGGAGCAGCGCAGCCGCTGCCCGTCCCGCCAGGCGCCGCCGCCCGCGGTGGCGGTCCACTCCTCGCCGGTGGCCACGTTGCGCACCACCCCGGCGACCACCTCGCCGGCCACCTCGGCGGCCAGGGAGACCGCGCAGTACGGCAGCCCGTAGAGATAGTTGACGGTGCCGTCGATCGGGTCGACGATCCAGCGCACCCCGCCCTCGGCGGCCGGGCCGGTCTCCCCCGCGCCGTACTCCTCGCCCAGCACCGCGTCGCCGGGGCGCAGCGTCCGCAGCGCCGCCACCACCTGCCGTTCCACCGCCCGGTCGGCGGCGGTGACCACGTCGGTGACCGTGCTCTTGGTCGCGGCCACCGAGACCCCCTCGGCCCGCATCCGGTGCGCGGTGGCCGCGGCGTCCCGGGCCACCTCGACGGCGATCGTGAGCAGTTCCTGCGGCGTGGGCGCCGAGGCGATCATGTTCGTCCCCTTCCGGCACGATCCGGACCGGCCGGTTCGCGCGCGGGTATCATCCTTACAAAGTCCACAACTGCGCCTAATCGGTGGTCCGTACGGCCGGTCCACCGTGCGGCGCAGGATGATCGCCGCAGACGGCGTTACAATTCACCCTGCCCCACGCGCCACGGACCGCCAGCGACCGGTCGGACCGGGACACGGGGGTCCCTCAACGACATCGCCCGGCACGGCGTTCCGTGCTGCGCCGGACGACCCGGCCGTGCTCGCTCTTCGCCTCCGGAAGGTCATTCGTGACAGAACCCCGCCAGACCGGCGCCGACGTTCGCTCGCTCACCGACACCCTGATCGCCCACGCGCAGAGCGCCGGCGGCCAGCTCACGTCGGCCCAGCTCGCGCGCACCGTCGAGTCCGCTGAGGTGACCCCGGCCCAGGCCAAGAAGATCCTCCGTGCGCTCTCCGAGGCGGGCGTGACGGTGGTCGTGGACGGCTCCGCGAGCACCCGCCGCCGGGTCGCCGCCGCCCGGTCCGCCACTCCGGCCTCCCGGGCCACCACGGCCAAGACCACCAAGAAGGCCGCCGCGCCCGCCCCGAAGCAGGCGCCGGCCGCCGAGGAGGCCCCGGCCCCCGCCCCGCGGAAGGCGACGGCGCGCAAGGCCGCCGGCACCACCGCCGAGGTGGCCGCCAAGGCCGCCGCCCCGGCGAAGGCCACCAAGACGACCCGGGCCACCAAGGCCACCGTGGCCGCCAAGAACGCCGCCGCGAAGCCGGCCAAGGACGCCCCGAAGGGCGAGGGCGCCGAGGGCGAGATCGATCCGGAGGAACTGGCCGCCGAGATCGAGGACGTGGTGGTCGAGGAGCCGGCCGAGCTGACCCAGGCCGCCGAGGCCGACGCGGCCAGCTCCGCCACGGACAACGACTTCGAGTGGGACGACGAAGAGTCCGAGGCGCTCAAGCAGGCGCGCCGGGACGCCGAGTTGACCGCCTCCGCCGACTCCGTCCGGGCCTACCTGAAGCAGATCGGCAAGGTGCCGCTGCTCAACGCCGAGCAGGAGGTCGAGCTCGCCAAGCGGATCGAGGCCGGCCTCTACGCCGCCGAGCGGCTGCGCGCCGCCGACGAGGGCGAGGAGAAGCTCACCCGCGACATGCAGCGCGACCTGATGTGGATCTCCCGGGACGGCGAGCGGGCCAAGAACCACCTGCTGGAGGCGAACCTCCGGCTGGTCGTCTCGCTGGCCAAGCGCTACACCGGTCGTGGCATGGCCTTCCTCGACCTCATCCAGGAGGGCAACCTCGGCCTGATCCGCGCGGTCGAGAAGTTCGACTACACCAAGGGCTACAAGTTCTCCACCTACGCCACCTGGTGGATCCGCCAGGCCATCACCCGCGCCATGGCCGACCAGGCCCGCACCATCCGCATCCCGGTGCACATGGTCGAGGTGATCAACAAGCTCGGTCGGATCCAGCGCGAGCTGCTCCAGGACCTGGGCCGCGAGCCCACCCCGGAGGAGCTGGCGAAGGAGATGGACATCACACCGGAGAAGGTGCTGGAGATCCAGCAGTACGCCCGGGAGCCCATCTCGCTCGACCAGACCATCGGTGACGAGGGTGACAGCCAGCTCGGTGACTTCATCGAGGACTCCGAGGCGGTCGTCGCGGTCGACGCGGTGTCGTTCTCGCTGCTCCAGGACCAGCTCCAGCAGGTCCTCCAGACGCTGTCCGAGCGCGAGGCGGGCGTGGTACGCCTGCGCTTCGGCCTCACCGACGGCCAGCCGCGGACCCTGGACGAGATCGGCCAGGTCTACGGCGTGACCCGGGAGCGCATCCGGCAGATCGAATCCAAGACCATGTCCAAGTTGCGGCACCCCTCGCGTTCCCAGGTGCTCCGCGACTACCTGGACTGACCGTCACGCGTCAACCACGCCGTGTCGGTTTGATCACCAGCCGTAGAACACTCTCCGGTGACCTGACGGTTGCCGGTTTGTGATCGTTGACGTGGCACCCTTGGTGCACGGCACACTGTCTTCCACGCCAGGTGTGACCTCCGTCCCCGACGGGCACACAGGGAAGGCAGGGCCCGAGAAGGGTGTTGCACGATAGGTGAGCAACCGAAGAGAGTGTTCATCGGTGACGACCAGAGGAGGAAGGCGATGACCCCGACCCTCACGCCGCCGCCCGAGACGGTGAGCCCCCCGGCCGCCGATGAACGGTGCGACCGCTGCAATGCTGCCGGCAAGCTCCGGATCACTCTGGCGGGTGGGAGCGAGCTGGTGTTCTGTGGGCACCACGCGAACAAGTACGCGGAGGATCTCGTGAAGATCACCGTGCGCTACGCGTCGGACCCGGAGTTCAGCTGGCGTGGCGCCGATCTGATGGCGAACTGAGTACGAGGAATCCGCAACTAGACATAAGCCGGCCGGAGGTCCCCAGGGACCTCCGGCCGGCTTTTGCGCACCCCCACCCACCCCACCCCAAACCCCGTCGATCATGAGGTTGGCGGCAGTTTTGGAGATCCACTTCGCCGCCAACCTCATCATCACCCGGGGCCGGGTGAGGGGGCGGGTCAGAGGGTCTGGACGGTGGCGATGCGCTCTTCCAGCTGCTCGATGGTGGCCTGGGCGCTGGGCGGGCCGCCGCAGAGCCGGCGCAGCTCGGCGTGGATTTTGCCGTGCGGCTGGCCGGTGCGGTGGTGGCGGGCGGCCACCAGGGCGTTCAGTTGCCGCCGGAGGGCCACCCGGCGCTGGGCCGCACTCATCGGGGGCGGGGCCGCCGCCGGGGCCGCAGCGGCCGGCTCAGCGGTCCGCTGGGCGGCCCGGCGTCGCTGCGCGGCGAGCTGCTCGGCCTGCCGCTTGGTCAGCAGCATCGAGACCTGGTCGGCGGTGAGCAGCCCGGGCAGGCCGAGGTATTCCTCCTCCTCGGGCGTGCCCGCCTGGGCGGCGGTGCCGAACGAGGCGCCGTCGAAGATCACCTGGTCCAGCTCGGCGGTGGCGGAGAGCGCGGCGAACCGCTTCTCCAGCTCGCCGCTGGCCTGGTCGTCCCGCTGGGCACGCTCCAGCAGGTCGTCGTCGAGGCCGTCGGAGTCCTTCGGCTTGCCCAGCACGTGGTCCCGCTCGGCCTCCATCTCGCTGGCCAGCCCGAGCAGGTGCGGCACGCTGGGCAGGAAGACCGAGGCGGTCTCCCCGGGCCGGCGGGCCCGGACGAACCGGCCGATCGCCTGCGCGAAATAGAGCGGGGTGCTGGCGCTCGTCGCGTAGACCCCGACGGCCAGCCGGGGGATGTCCACGCCCTCGGACACCATCCGGACCGCGACCAGCCAGCGCTGCTCGGAGGCCGCGAACGTCGCGATCCGCGCGGACGCGCCCTGGTCGTCGGAGAGCACCACGACGGCCTTCTCACCGGTCACCTGCTCCAGCAGCTTGGCGTAGGAGCGGGCCACCTGCTGGTCGCTGGCGATCACCAGACCACCGGCGTCGGGCATGCCGTTGTTGCGCAGCACGGTCAGCCGGGCGTCGGCGGCGCGCAGCACCTGCGGCATCCAGTCGCCGGCCGGGTCCAGCGCGGTCCGCCAGGCCTGCGCGATGAGGTCCTGGGTCATCGGCTCGCCCAGCCGGGCGGCCAGTTCCTCGCCGGCGTTGGTGCGCCACCGGGTCTCCCCCGAGTACGCCAGGAAGAGCACCGGCCGGACCACGCCCTCGCGCAGCGCGTCGGAGTAGCCGTAGACCGAGTCGGCGCGGGAGCGGAGCAGCCCGTCCCCGCCCCGCTCGTAGCTGACGAACGGGATCGGGTTGTCGTCGGAGCGGAACGGCGTGCCGGTGAGCATCAGCCGGCGCACCGCGGGCTCGAAGGCCGCCTTGACGCCGTCGCCCCAGGTCCGGGAGTCGCCGGCGTGGTGGATCTCGTCGAGGATGACGAGGGTGCGCCGGGTCATGGTGCGCCGCCGGTGCACCTGGGGCGCCATGCCGACCTGGGCGTAGGTGACGACCGCGCCGTGGAAGTCGGCCGCGGAGTGCAGGTCGGCGTTGCGGAAGGCGGCGTCGAGCTGGATGCCGACCCGGGCGGCGGACTCGGCCCACTGGGTCTTCAGGTGCTCGGTCGGGGCGACCACGGTGACCGCCTCGACGGTGCCGTCGTTCAGGAGCTCGGCGGCGATCCGCAGGGCGAAGGTGGTCTTGCCGGCGCCGGGCGTGGCGACCGCCGTGAAGTCCTCGGTCCGGCGGCGCAGGTACTCCACCATCGCCTTGCGTTGCCAGGCACGCAGGGGTGGGAACGTGTCGAGCCCCGGCAACCGCGGTGCCACGCGTAGCTCCTCTCCGACCGCACGACGGCGGACCCCGGCCGAGGGCCACGGGTTACGCCGCCCATGAAAACGCCCTCGCGCATCCGGTGCCGCGAAGGCCGACTCAGCATAACCAGCGGGGCCGTTCCGCCCCACTCGACGCCACGCTGGTCACATCCGCCCACCCCGCCGTGCGGGGCTCAGACCTGCGGCCCCCGGACGCCGGTGCGGGGCGTCGGCACCGGGGCGGACCAGCGCCGCCGCAGTGCCACCAGGCGCAGCCCGAAGACGAAGACGGCCGCGGCGGTCAGCGGCATCGCGGTCGCCGCCCCGTACGCCGACAGCAGCGCCACCGCGATCGACCCGGCGAGCGCGGCCACGGCGTAGATCTCCCGGCGCAGCACCACCGGGATCTCGCCGGTCAGCAGGTCGCGGCCCAGCCCGCCGCCGATCGCGGTGAGCATGCCGATCATGCAGGCGCCGACGGCCGGCACGTGGGCGTCGAGGGCCTTGAGCGTGCCGGTGACGGTGAACAGGGCGAGACCGGCCGCGTCGAGCACCAGCACGGTGGTGCGCAGCCGGGCGAACTGGGGATGCAGCCAGAAGATGGCGGCGGCGGTGACCGCCGCGGTGACCGCGTACCGCCAGTCGGCGAAGGCCAGCGGCGGCACCTCGTCGATGACCAGGTCGCGGAAGATCCCGCCGCCGAGGGCGGCGACGACGCCGACGAAGACCACCCCGAAGAGGTCGAGCCGTTTTGCCACCGCCGCGGAGGCGCCGGAGGCAGCGAAGACCGCCACGCCGGTGAGGTCGGCGAAGAGCAGGGCGGTGGAGGTGGTCACCGCCGCAGGTTACGTGGGCGGCCGGGGCGGCCGCCCGGCATCACGCGGCGTACGAGTCGTAGATCTCCTTGCACTTCGGGCAGACCGGGGAACCGGGCTTGGCCGCCTTGGTCACCGGAAAGGTCTCGCCACAGAGCGCCACCACGAAGGTGCCCATCACGGCACTCTCCGCGATCTTCTCCTTGCGGACGTAGTGGAACATCTCCGGGCCGGTGTCGGCGTCCTTCAGCTCGGGACGCTCGAGAACCTCTGTACTCACGACTACACCTCCAACGGTCCAGTTTTGCAGGTCGATCCGGCCCGGTCCACCTGGGCCCGCGCCGAGAGCGGCCCGTACCGTAGCCGAAGTGACCAACTTTCACATCAGTCTCGGCACCGAGGTGGCCGACGCCCTGCGCGACGGCCGTCCGGTCGTCGCCCTGGAGAGCACCATCGTCTCGCACGGCCTGCCCCGGCCGGACAATCTTCGCGTCGCGCGACAGATCGAGCAGGCGGTCCGGGACGCGGGGGCCGTCCCGGCCACCATCGGCATGGTCGCCGGTGAACTGATCGTGGGGCTGGACGACGCCCAGCTCACCCGGCTCGCCACGGTCGACGGGGTGAGCAAGCTCTCGGTACGCGATCTCGCCGTCGCGGCGGCCACCGGCGCGGACGGCGCCACCACGGTGGCGGCGACCAGCGCGGTGGCCGCGGCGGCCGGCATCGGCGTCTTCGCCACCGGCGGCCTCGGCGGGGTGCACCGGGAGGCCGCGCAGACCTTCGACGAGTCCGCCGACCTGGTCACCCTGGCCCGGACCCCGATCGCGGTGGTCTGCGCCGGGGTCAAGTCGATCCTCGACGTGGGCGCCACCCTGGAGCGGCTGGAGACCCTCGGGGTCAGCGTGGTCGGCTACCGCACCCGCCGCTTCCCGGGCTTCTACCTCACCGACGCCGGCTTCGACCTGGACTGGTCGGTGGAGTCGCCGGAACAGGCCGCCGACGTGCTGGTCGCCCGCCGGGAGCAGGGCGTGCACCACGGCGGGCTGATCGTGGCGAACCCGCTGCCGGTGGACGAGCAGCTGGACCCGGCGCTGCACGACCGCACCCTCGCCACGGGCCTGGCCATGCTGGCCCGCGACGGGGTGACCGGCAAGGCGGTGACCCCGTTCCTGCTGGCCCACTTCCACTCCGCCACCGAGGGCGCCAGCCTGGCGGTGAACGTCCGGATCATCCTGCGCAACGCCGACCTGGCGGCGCGGATAGCGGTCGCCGTGGCGGCCCGCCGCACCGCCCCCTCGGCATGATCCCCGTGCCCCGCATCGTCGTCGTCGGCGACGTGATCACCGACGTGCTCGCGGTGCTCTCCGGCCCCCTCGCCACCGGCTCGGACACCGCGGCCGGGATCCGGTTCAGCGGCGGCGGCCAGGCGGCCAACACGGCGGCCTGGCTCGCCGGCCAGGGGGCGGACGTCACCCTGGTCGCCGCGGTCGGCGACGACGAGACGGGCCGCGAGCGGGTCGCCGAGCTGGAGCGGGTCGGGGTGACCTGCGCGGTGGAGCGGCACGAGGGCTACCCCACCGGCACGGTCATCGTGCTCGCCCACGACGGGGAGCGGACCATGGTGAGCCAGCGGGGGGCGAACCTGCGGCTGACCGCCGGGCACGTCGACCGGACCGTCGCGGCGGCGCCCGACGCCGGGCACCTGCACCTGTCCGCGTACACCCTGCTGGACGTCGGGTCGCGCGGCGCGGGCCTGCGCGCGCTGGCCGCCGCCCGCGAGCGCGGGCTGACCACCAGCGTCGACGCGGCGTCCGCGGCCCCGCTGCGGCGGGTCGGCGCGGCCTTCCTGACCTGGGTACGCGACGTCGACCTGCTGCTGGTCAACACCGACGAGGCGACGGTGCTGGCCGGTGGGCTGGACCCGGCGGCGCAGGCCCGGGCGCTGACCTCGGTGGCCCGGCGGGTGGTGGTGAAGCGGGGCGCCGCCGGCGCGGTCTGGGTGGACCGGGCCGGGCTGGTCGAGACGGCCCCGGCGCGCGGGGTGGCCGTGGTGGACGTGACCGGCGCGGGAGACGCCTTCGCCGCCGGCCTGCTCACCGCCTGGCTGGCCGGC
The DNA here is from genome assembly GCF_040639095.1 of Micromonospora sp. NPDC023966. Lineage (NCBI taxonomy): Bacteria > Bacillati > Actinomycetota > Actinomycetes > Micromonosporales > Micromonosporaceae > Micromonospora > Micromonospora sp. NPDC023966. The sequence goes on from NZ_JBEZZJ010000013.1 coordinate 75,329, forward strand.
GCCGACCCGCGCACGGCCCTGGCCCGAGCCGGCGACCTGGGCGCCCTCGCGGTAACCACGGTAGGCGCCCGCCCCACCCCCTGACGCCTGACCGGTCCGGGCGGTTGGCGCCCGGGCCGGTCAGGGTTCGGCGTCGATGACCTTGTGGGGGCGCTCCTCGGCGGAGAGCGCCATGGGCGGGGTCTCGTCGCGGTGGCGGGGCTGGAACTTCCCGGCCAGCCGGTGCTGCTCCTTGGGCGGACGGTCGTTGGCCAGCAGCACGGCCAGCCACGGGATGAGCACCATCCCGAGACCGCAGAGCGGCAGCCAGAGCCAGAGCAGCGGTGCGTTGACACCCACCAGGACCGCACCGAGCACCAGGCACGCGACCCGGATTCCCATCATCAGCACGTAGCGCTTCTGGCGGCTGGTGAGCTGGTCGTCCTGGCTGCGCGAGGCGTCGGTGATCAGGATCGGCTGGTACGCCTGACGCTTCACCACGGACCTCCTCGAGGGGATTACGACCCATCCTGTCACCCGGGACGGTTGATCGGCGAAAATCGTGACAAGGACGGCGCGTGTTACGTCCGTGGTACGCTCGGCCCGTGGGCAACCGGTTCAGCTTCTCCGATGAGGCGTTGGCCAACCTGCGGGTCTACGACGTCACGCCCGGGGAAGTCTGGGAGGCCCTGCACAGCACGCGACGGGTCATCCGTCACCTCGGGGACGACGTCATGGTGGTCTACGCGACCGACCACCGGGGGCGACGCCTCGCGGTGCTGCTGGCCGAGGCCGACGGCACCGACAACGACTGGGACATCCTCTCCGCCCGCGAACTGAGCGACGTCGAGGCCAAGCGCTACGACGACGCGGTGCGGAGGTCACGCCGACGAGGAGGCGGTCACGATGCACCGTAACGAGGCGACCAAGCGGTTCCACGACAGCGGCGACGCGCTCGCCGACCTGATCGACGAGAGCCAGCCCGCGGAACTGCCCATCCCCGACACCGACGTGCCGATGGTCAGCCGCTCGGTGCGCCTGCCGCTGGACACGTACGAACGGGTCCGGGCGGCCGCCGAGACGCGCGGCATCGGGGTGACCACGCTCATGCGGCAGTGGATCGAGGCCGGCCTGGCCGACCTCGACGACTCCGCCACGGTCTCCCTGGCCGACGTGCGCCGGGCGCTGGCCGCGCTGTCCCGCCCCACCGCCGCCTGACCGTCAGGCCTCCGGGCCGCTGCTGTCCGGCCCCCGCCGCCCGATCGGGGAGGCCGACATCTCCGGCGGGCGGCCCCGGCTGCGCATCGCGTCCGCCAGCGCCACCCCGGCCAGCACGGCGGCCACCAGGGACAGGGCCAGCACGGCGGGAGCGTGCGCCAGCAGCGGGACGAGCAGCACCAGCACGCCCGCGCCGAGCACCCGGGGAACCGAGATCCGGCCGAAGATCTCGTACTCGAAGCGGGCCCGGCCGGCGAGGAAGAGCAGCGGTCCACCCACCACGAAGAGCAGCAGGGCCGCCTCGGACCGGTGGAACGGCTCGGCGATGGCCACCTCGTAGCCGACCGCCGCGGTGAGCACGCCGAGCACGAGGACCAGGTGGGTGACAGTGGCCGACGTGCCCAGCCGGCCCGGCATGCGTGCCAGCCGCAGCGCCTCGGCGAGCAGGTGCCCGGCCCGGTGGAAGTAGATCCGCCAGAGCAGCGCGGTGGTGACGAAGGCGACCACGAAGGCGGCGGCGCCCTCGCCGGAGAACTCCTCGCCGCTGTAGGTCACCCCGATGACCAGGATCGACTCGCCGAGCGCGATGAGGAAGATCTGCTGGTAACGCTCGGCGAGATGCTCGCCGGCGATCCGCCAGCCGAGGACCGGCGCGGACCCGACCCGCGGCACCGGCCAACCGGTGAAGAGGGCTCCGTAGTCCACGGCCAGCGCGAGGGCCCAGAGCGGGAGGCGCAGGTCGTCCGGGCCCAGCGCGCCGCCCAGCCAGAGCGGCGCGGTCGCCGCGGCCCAGACGGCCAGCCGGAGCGGGACCAGCCGCCGCGGATGGCCGTGCAGCGCGGCCGCGACGACCAGGGGCCGGCCGAGCATCACCGCCACGTACGCGAGGGCGAACGGCAGCGCCCGCTCCTCCAAGGCGCGCGGCAGCGCCACCCCCATCACGAGGCTGGCGAACATCGTGCCGACCACGACGGCCTGGATGACCGTCCGCTCCGGCTCGTACCGGCTGGTCACCCAGACGGTGATCGTCCAGATCAGCCACAGCGCCAGGAAGAGCAGCACGGTACGGCCGACCGCGGCGGCCAGCGTCCACCCGGCGGCGGGCAGGCTGCCGATCAGCCGCTGGGAGACCCGGGTCAGCGCGAAGACGAAGACCAGGTCGAAGAAGAGCTCCAGGAAGGTGGCACGCCCGGAACTGTCCGGCGGGCGCAGCAGTTCCGCACCCCGTTCGTACACCACCTCACCCCCGTCCGCCGTCCTGGCTCCCAACGACGGGGCTGCCGCCCCGGTTGCGTGTCCCCCGGCGGGTCACATCGGCGAGGCGGGGCGCTCGGGCGGGCGGCCCCGGGCCCGCAGCGCGTCCGCCACCGCCATCCCGGTCAGCACCACGGTGACGGCGAGGGCGAGGGCGAGCAGCGGCAGCCGGCCCAGCAGCGGCACGCCGAGGACCAGGAGCAGCAGGCCGACCAGGCGGGACCGGGAGACCCGGCCGAACACCTCGTACTCGAAGCGGGCCCGGCCGACCACGAAGAGCGCCGGGCCGCCGACGATGGCCGCCACCCGGACCACGTCGGCGTGCCCGGCGGGCTCGGTGATCGCCACCTCGTAGCCGACCGCCGTGGTGACGATGCCGGCGATCATGGTCAGGTGGGTCCAGGTGGCCGACCGCCCCAACCGGGCCGGCTGCCGCGCCTCGGCCACGGCCTCGGCCAGCACGGAGCCGGCCCGGTGGAAGTAGATCCGCCAGAGCAGCACGGTGGTGGCGAAGGCGTCCACGAAGGCGATCCAGCGCGGCAGCGAGAAGTGGGTGCCGCTGAACCCGACGCCGGCCACGAAGATCATCTCGCCGAGCGCGATGATGGTGAACTGCTGGTACCGCTCGGCCAGGTGCTCGCCGGTCACCGTCCACGCCGTGGCCGTCGCCCGGCCCAGCCGGGGCGCCGGCCAGCCGGTGATCAGGCCCAGGTAGTCGATCAGCAGGGCGATCCCCCAGCAGAGCAGCCGCACGTCCTCCCCGAGCAGGCCACCGACGAGCCAGGGCACGGCCGAGACGGCCGACCAGACCAGGATCCGGGCGGACAGGTGCCGCTGGACGTGCCGGCGCAGCGCCACCGTCAGGTAGATCGAGCGACCCAGTTGGATGGAGACGTAGCCGGCGGCGAAGCTCAGCCCGTGCGGCCCGTACGCGTCCGGCACCGACACCGCCATCACCAGGCTGCCGAACATCGACCCGACCATCACCGCCTGGATGGGCGGCTGCTCCGGGTCGTAGTGGCTGGTGGCCCAGGCGGTCAGCGACCAGACCATCCAGAGCGCGAGCAGCAGGAACAGCGTCTGCGCCAGCTCCAGCGGGAGGCGGTCGCCGCCCGTCGCCACGTCGGTGATCAGGCGCTGCGAGACCCGGGTGAAGGCGAAGACGAAGACGACGTCGAGGAAGAGCTCCAGGAAGGTCGCGCGGTAGGGCCCACCGCCCCGGCGCAGGAGTTCCGCCCCCCGCTCGTCCGTCATCACCCGCCCGTCGTCGCCGCCTTGACGATCATGACAACGAGCCAGGGTGGACGCCGGTTGCGTCAGCCCTTGGCGGCCTTCGCCTCCGCCTTCATCCGCTGCTTGTACTCGCGGACCCGGCGCAGCGACTCGGGATCGGTCACGTCGGCCACCGAGCGGTACGCGTCCGCGTCGCCGTAGCCGCCGGCCGCCTCGCGCCAGCCGTCCGGGGCGATCCCGAACCGCTTGCCGAGGAGGGCGACGAAGATCTGCGCCTTCTGCCGGCCGAAGCCGGGCAGGTCGCCGACCCGGCGCAGCAGTTCCCGGCCGTCGGCCACCTCGGACCAGAGCCGGGCCGGGTCGCCGTCGTAGCGCTCGACCAGGGCCCGGCACACCTCCTGCACCCGGGCGGCCATGGCCTTGGGGAACCGATGCAGCGCCGGCGGTCGGGCGAAGATCTCGACCAGGGCCTCCGGGGAGTAGCCGGCCAGCTCCCGGGCGTCCGGCTCGTGGCCCAGCCGCTGGGCCAGCACGTACGGGGAGGAGAACGCCTTCTCCATCGGCACCTGCTGGTCCAGCACCATGCCGAGGAGCAGCGCCAGCGGGCTGCGCGCCAGCAGCTCGTTGGCCTGCGGGTCGATGGGCAGCGAGAGCGTCATGCCTCCATCCTGCCGCGCCCGCCGCCGCCCGCCACGCCGACTCCCCGGCGGCACGCGACACGGCCCGGTGGACAGGGGTGGGGTCCACCGGGCCGCGCGGCCGCGCGATCGTCAGTTGACGACGAACAGCAGCCGGTTCGGTGAGCCGGATCCGGGGTTGGTCACCTTGCCGGTGGTGGCGTTGGTGGTCAGGTAGCTGGCCACCTGCGCCGGGCTGTAGGACGAGTTGGCGCCGAGCACCAGCGCGGCCGCGCCGGCCACGTGCGGCGAGGCCATCGAGGTGCCGCTCAGCGTGCTGCTGGCGGTGTCGCTAGTGCGGTACGCGGAGACGATGCTCGACCCGGGGGCGAAGATGTCCACGCAGGAGCCGTAGTTGGAGAAGGACGAGCGCGCGTCGCTGCTGGTGGTCGAGCCGACGGTGATCGCGGCGGCGGCCCGGGCCGGCGAGTAGTTGCAGGCGTTGGCGCTGGAGTTGCCGGCCGCGACCGCGTACGTGACGCCGGAGTTGACCGAGTTGGTCACCGCGTTGTCGATCGAGCTGCTGGCGCCGCCGCCGAGGCTCATGTTGGCCACCGCCGGCTTCACCGCGTTGGAGGTGACCCAGTTGATGCCGCTCACCACGCCGGTGGTGCTGCCGCTGCCGGAGCAGTTGAGCACCTTAACGGCGACCAGCCGGACGCCCTTGGCCACGCCGTACCGGGTGCCGCCGACCGTGCCGGCCACGTGGGTGCCGTGGCCGTTGCAGTCGGTGTTGTTGGTGTCGACGGTGTTGGTGCCCCAGGTGGCCCGGCCACCGAAGTCGGTGTGGGTGGTCCGGATGCCGGTGTCGATGATGTACGCCCGCACGTTCGAGGCCGTGTTCGGGTAGGTGTAGCTGGCGTTCAGCGGCAGGTTGCGCTGGTCGATCCGGTCCAGGCCCCAGGACGGCGGGTTGGTCTGGGTGGCCTGGCCGGTCACCACCCGGTCCTGCTCGACGTACGCGACGGCCGGGTCGGCGGCCAGCCGGCGGGCCTGGGCGGGGCTCAGCTTCGCGCTGTAGCCGGTGAGCGCCGCGCTCCACACCGTGCCGACGCTGCCGCCGTAGCGCCTGGCCAGGCCGGCGGCCCGGTCCGGCACGGCGGTCCGGGCGGCGAGGCTGTTCGCGGCGCCGACCGCGTCGCTCTTCAGCACCACCAGGTAGCTGCCGCCGATGGCGTCGGGGGCGGAGGCGTAGCGGACGTCGCCGGTCGGTGCGGCGAGGGCGGGGGTGGAGGCGGCGGCGGCGAGGGCCGCGGCGGCTGCCGTGACGGCGAGGACGCGCAGCGCGCGCCGCCGGGGAACGGACACGTCGGACATCGTCTGGCTCCCTACCGGGCACGCCCGGGCTCGTGACCACCGGGTACGCCCATCGACGAACGTTGGGGCAGATGCTAGCCATACATCGATGAGCGTGAAAGAGATAACAATCGATACAGTGGGTCGGTGGTATGGATGTCCCGGGTGCCCGCCGGGCGGGCGCCGCGGCGAGGCAGGATGACGACGTGGACCGTCACGACATGCTGCTCTCCCCCGCCGGGGTCGACGCGCTGCGCGCCGCGCTGACCCGGGCGCGCTTCACCGCCAACGGCATCGCCGACCGGCTCGGCGCGCAGGCCACCGGCGGGGTGGCCCGCAACGACTACCGGGCGGCCCTGCGCGCCACCGAGGACCGCGACCCGCTCGGCACGCTGATCCGGGTCTTCATCTGCGAGCAGACCGAGCCGGAGCCGGTGGTGGCCGCCGCGCTCGCCCCGTTGACCGTCGAGGAGGCGCTGGCCGGGGGCCTCGTCGAGCGGCACGACGACGGACTGCGCGCCGGCGTCGATCTGGAGCCGTACGGGGACGACTGGTGGGTGCTCGCCGACGTGCCGGCCAGCGCCCGGCCCGGCCGCCCGCTGCACGCCGAGCACGTGCTGGGCATCGGCGGGGCCACCCAGACGCTGATCGGCGCGACCGTGCGCCGGCCGGTGGAGACCGCGCTGGACCTGGGCACCGGCTCCGGTGTGCAGGCCCTGCACCTGTCCACCCACGCCCGGCGGGTGACCGCCACCGACGTCTCCGAGCGGGCGCTGCGCTTCGCCGCGACCACCGCCGCCCTCAACGGGCAGGACTGGGAACTGCTCCGCGGCGACATGGTCGCCCCGGTCGCCGGCCGCCGATTCGACCTGGTGGTCAGCAACCCGCCGTTCGTGGTCGGGCCCGGCACCACCACCCACGTCTACCGCGACTCCGGCCGGGTCGGCGACGCGATGGGCGCCGAGCTGGCCGCCGCCGCCCCGCACCTGCTCACCGAGGGCGGGACGATGCAGTACCTGGCCAACTGGGTGCACGTCACGGGCGAGGACTGGGGCGAGCGGGTGACCGGCTGGTTCGCCGGCACCGGGCTGGACGCCTGGGTGATCCAGCGCGAGGTGGCCGACCCGATGGCGTACGTCGACCTCTGGCTCACCGACGTCGGCGAGCGGGCCGACCCGCAGCGGATGGCGGCCTGGCTGGACTGGTTCGACGCGCACAAGGTGGAGGCGATCGGGTTCGGCATCGTCTCGCTGCGCCGGGCCGGCCACGACGAGCCGATCGTCCGGGTCGAGGACCTGCGCCAGCGGGTGGAGCCGCCGCTGGGCGACCGGGTCGGCGAGTGGTTCGACCGGCAGGACTGGCTGCGCGCCCGGGACGCCGACGGGCTGCTCGCCGCCCGCTACCGGGCCGCCGACGGGCTCCAGCTGCGTCAGGAGGCCACCATGGGCGACGAGGGCTGGGCGGTGGACCGGCAGGTACTCGCCATGCCGCACGGGCTGCGCTGGTCGGAGGAGATCGACCCGCTGGTGCTCGCCCTGGTCGGCGGCGCGGACGGCCGGCTGCCGCTGCGCGACCAGCTAGCCCTGCTGGCCGCCGCGCACGACGTGGCCCCGGACGAGCTGGCCGAGGCAGCCGGGCCGATCGTGGCGCACCTGGTCGAGCGGGGCCTCGTCGAGCCGGTGGCGGACTGATGCGAGCGGTGGTGCAGACGGTCGGCCGGGCCGCCGTGACCGTCGACGGCGAGGTGGTCGGCGAGATCACCGACGGGCTGCTGGTGCTGCTCGGGGTCACGCACACCGACACCCCGCAGGTGGCCGCCACCATGGCCCGCAAGATCCACGAACTGCGCATCCTGGACGACGAGCGGTGCGCCGCCGACACCGGCGCCCCCGTCCTCGTGGTCAGCCAGTTCACCCTCTACGGCGACGCCCGCAAGGGCCGGCGCCCGAGCTGGACCGCCGCCGCCCCGGCCGAGGTGGCCGAACCACTGGTCGACGCGCTGGTCGAGGAGTTACGCGCCCGCGGCGCCAAGGTCGAAACGGGCCGCTTCCGCGCACACATGCTGGTGGAGAGCGTCAACGTCGGCCCCCGCACCATCCTCCTGGACCTCTGAACCCCCGAACCCCGTCGGTGATCATGAAGTTAGCGGCACTTTCGGAGATCCGCATCGCCGCTAACTCCATGATCGACGGGAGGGGAGAGATAGGGGCTTAGAAGAAGAGGCCGCGGCGGGAGAGGGACTGGCGGAGCCAGCCGTCGAGCTGGGCGGTCCAGTCGGTGCGGTCCGCCGTCGCGTGGTCGACCGTGAAGCGGCCGAAGGCGTCGCGGCCCTCGGTGAACAGGCCGCCACGCTTGTCCAGCTCCAGCACCACGTGCACCTGTTGCGGGTCGGTGACGAAGGTGAGTTCGAGCTGGTTCATCGCGCGGGCGTACTGGGGCGCCGGGTGGAACTCGATCTCCTGGTAGAACGGCAGGCTCTGCCGTAGGCCGTAGATGTGGCCGCGCTCGACGTCGGCCCGGGCGAACCGGAAGCCCAGCCGCAGCAACGCCTCCAGCAGCCGCTCCTGGGCGGGCAGCGGGTGCACCGCCACCGCGTCCAGGTCGCCCTTGTCGACCGCCCGGGCCACCTCCAGCTCGGTCCGCAGGCCCATGGTCATCCCGTGCAGGTGCTGCCCGTACAGGTCGGTGAGCGGGGTCTCCCAGGGCACCTGGAAGCGGAACGGCACGTCGTACCGCTGCCCCGGGTCCAGCCGGAACGCGCCGGTCACCTGGGCCCGGCCGAACTCCTGGGTGGTGTCGTACTCCGAGTCGCCGCTCTCCACCTCCACCCGGGTCACCAGGCCGAGCGCGACGTAGCTCACATCGACCGGGTGCTCCCCGCCGACCACCTGGACCCGGCCCTCCAACTGGCCACCGGGACGGCAGTTCGGGTTGGCCAGCACCGTCTCCACCGACGGTCCACCCACACCCATCGCCTGCATGAGCCGCTTGAAGACCACCACGTCCTCCGATCGCCTGTGCGCGCCGAGCCCCGGTGGCCGGCCGCTGGCACGGTAACCGGGTCCGGCAAGGCACAGCCGACGTTCCGCCCGGATTGCTGTCGGGTCCCCGATCGCCTCACTCCCGTTTCACGCCCCGCCCGCCAAGCTGTTCCTCACCGGCACCGCCGCGCCGACGAACGGCACGGAACCGGTACGGCACGACGGACACGGGGAGAGACAGAGATGGCCCAGCAGATGATCGAGCACCAGGAACTGGATGTCACCCTGACCGACCTGGACGCCACCGACGAGCGCGGCGTCTCCACGGACCTGGTCCGGGCGTACCTGAACGGCATCGGCCGCACCAAGCTGCTCACCGCGGCGCAGGAGGTCGAGCTGAGCAAGCGGATCGAGGCCGGCCTCTTCGCCGAGGAGAAGCTCTCCACCTGCACCCCGGTCTCCGCCGAGCTGCGCGCCGACCTGGCGCTGATCGTGGCCGAGGGCCGCGCCGCCAAGAACCACCTGCTGGAGGCGAACCTGCGACTGGTGGTGAGCATCGCCAAGCGCTACACGGGTCGCGGCATGGCCTTCCTCGACCTGATCCAGGAGGGCAACCTCGGCCTGATCCGCGCGGTCGAGAAGTTCGACTACACCAAGGGCTACAAGTTCTCCACCTACGCCACCTGGTGGATCCGCCAGGCCATCACCCGCGCCATGGCCGACCAGGCCCGCACCATCCGCATCCCGGTGCACATGGTCGAGCAGGTCAACCGGATGGTCCGGGTCCGCCGCGAGCTGTCGGTCACGCTGGGCCGGGAGCCCACCGTCGCCGAGGTGGCCACCGCGCTGGACATCCCGGAGTTCCAGGTGATCGAGCTGATCTCCTACGACCGGGAGCCGGTGAGCCTGGACCAGACGGTCGGCGAGGACGGCGAGAGCGCGCTGGGCGACTTCGTCGCCGCGGTGGCCCCCGGCGCCGACCCGGGCGACGCCGCCGGCAACGGCGAACTGCGCAACGAGGTACGCATCGTGCTGGCCACCCTCTCCCAGCGGGAGCAGGCGGTGATCCGGCTGCGGTTCGGCCTGGACGACGGCCGGCAGCGCACCCTCGACGAGGTGGGCCGCGAGTTCGGGCTGTCCCGGGAGCGGATCCGGCAGATCGAGAAGGTGACCCTGCTCAAGCTGCGCGACCCGGAGCGGGCCAACCGGCTGGAGGCGTACGCCTGCTGAGCTGACTCCCGCGACAGGCCTGGGCGGTTCGCCCGGGCCTGTCGCGCTTGAAGCGGCGGCCCGGGACCGTCACCCTGGGGTGATGAACTGGACACTGGAAGTGGTGGTCGTGCCGGTCTCCGATGTGGACCGGGCCAAGGAGTTCTACGCCGAACGGCTCGGCTTCGCCGTCGACCACGACACCGACCTGGGGGCCACCGGGCGGGTCGTCCAACTCACGCCACCGGGCTCCGGATGCTCGATCGTCATCGGCCGGGGCGTCGTGCCGGACATCCCGCCGGGCTCGGTCAGGGGGCTGCAGCTCGTCGTGCCGAACCTGGAGAAGGCCCGCGCGGAGCTGGTCGAGCGGGGCGTCGCGGTCAGCGAGATCAAGGTGGTCGGGGAGAACCCGAGCCTCGTGCCGCACCCGCTGGACAACGTCGCTTTCGTGTTCTTCGCCGACCCGGACGGCAACGCCTGGGCGGTGCAGCAGATCTCCAGCCGGGGCTGAGCCTCACAGCCGGCGCGGGCCGGTGTCCGGACGGGGCGCCTCGGCGCCGGTGCGGACGGTGGCGTGCAGCACCGAGATGCCGTCCGGCCGGGCCAGCACCGGGTTGAGGGTGAGCGACCGGACCCGGGGCTGCTCGTCGGCGAGCCGCCCGACCCGCAGCAGCAGGTCGACCAGGGCCGCCCGGTCCACCGGCGCGGCGCCCCGGTGGCCGCGCAGCAGGGGCGCGGCCCGAGGCTCGTCGACCAGCTCGGCGGCGTCCCGGTCGGTCAGCGGCACCGCCCGCCACGCCCGGTCGCCGAGCAGCTCGGTGGCGACGCCGCCCAGGCCGAAGCCGACCACTGGCCCGAACGCCGGATCCTCCACCAACTCCACCACGCAGGCCACCCCGGGCGGCACCATCGGCTGGACCAGGACGTCCGCGCCGAAGACCGGGGCCATCTCGGCGTACGCGCGGCGCAGCGCGGCGGCGTCGGCCAGGTCGAGCCGGACCGCGCCCAGGTCGAGGCGGTGCCGCAGCCCCGGGGCGGCCGCCTTGAGCGCGACCGGCCAGCCGAGCCGCCCGGCCGCCGCCACCGCCTCCTCGGCCGAGTGCGCCGGCACCGACTCCACCACGTCGATCCCGTACCCGCGCAGCAACGCCGCCGCGTCCGCGCCGTCGGGCCGCAGCGCGGCCTGCCCGGCCGACCGGTCGACCCGGTCCAGCTCGGGCAGCACGCCGGGCGGGCGGCGCAGCCAGTCGGCGTACGCGGTGACCCGGGCCAGGGCCCGGACCGCCTCCTCCACGCTCGGGTACGCGGGCACCCCGGCGGGCACCCGGCCGGCGAGGAAGGTGGCCACCACCGGCTTGCCGGCGGCCCGCGCGTCGGGCAGGGCCGCGGTGAAGTCGGCCTCCGGGTCGGTGAGCTGGCCGGGCAGCGGCGGGGCGAAGACCGCCACCACGGCGTCCACCCGCTCGTCGGCCGCGGAGGCGGCGAGCGCGGCGGCGTACTCGGCGGCGGTGGCCCGGGGGCCGACGTCGTGCGGGTAGCCGTCGGCCACGGTGAGGCCCTGGCCCGCGCAGGCGGTGGCGGCCAGCCCGGTCAGCGCCGAGGAGTTGCCGACCACGGCGACCCGGCGACCGGCCGGCAGCGGCTGGTGGGCCAGGAGCACGCCGACGTCAAGCAGTTCGGCGACGGTGTCCACCCGGATCACCCCGGACTGGGCGAAGAGCGCGCTGACCGCGGCGGCGTCCAGGGCCGGGGCGTCGCCGACCCCCGGCGGGCGGGCCAGCGAGGCGAGCGCCACCACCGGCTTGCTCCGGCCGATCCGCCGGGCCAGCCGGGCGAACTTGCGCGGGTTGCCGAAGGTCTCCAGGTAGAGCGTGATGACGTCGGTGCCCGGATCGTCCTGCCAGTACTGGAGCAGGTCGTTGCCGGAGACGTCGGCCCGGTTGCCGGCGGAGACGAAGCTGGACAGGCCGAGCCCGCGCCGGGACGCCTCGGCGAGCAGGGCCACCCCGAACGCGCCGGACTGGCTGAACACGCCGACGCGGCCGGGGGCGGGCAGCACCGGGGCGAGGGTGGCGTTGAGGCGTACCGCGGGGTCGGTGTTGGCCACGCCGAGGCAGTTCGGGCCGACCACCCGCATGCCGGCCAGGTGGGCGGCGCGGACCAGGGCACGCTGGGCGGCCGCCCCGGCCGGGCCGGACTCGGCGAACCCGGCGGAGATCACGACCAGCCCGTGCGCGCCGGCCTTCGCGGCGTCGGCGACCACCTCGGTCACCGCCGTGGGGGCGACGGCCACCACGGCCAGGTCGATGTCGAGGCCGGCGTCGGCCGCCGACGGGTAGGCGGGCAGCCCGGCCACAGTCGCCGCGGTCGGGTGCACCGGAACGATCGCGCCGGTGAACCCGCCGTCGCGCAGGTGCCCGAGCAGGGCCGCGCCGACGCCCTGGCCGGTGGTGCTGGCGCCGTAGACGGCGATGCCGCGCGGGGCGAGCAGCCGGGCGATCGAGCGGGCCTCGGTCCGGTGCTCCCGGCCGCGCTGCACCTCCAGGGTCGCCTCGGTGGGGGCGATTGGGAAGTTCAGGTGCACCACGCCGTCGGCGAACTGCCGCTGGACCTGGTAGCCGAAGTCGGAGAAGACCCGCAGCATCGCCCCGTTGGCCGGGAGCACCTCGGCGACGAAGTGCACGATGCCGTACCGCCGGGCCGCGTCGGCCAGGTGCTCCAGCAGCACCGAGCCGATGCCCCGGCCCTGGTACGCGTCCTCCACCACGAAGGCCACCTCGGCCTCCGGCGAGCCGGGGCCGAGCCGCTCGTAACGGCCGACGGCGACGATCCGGTCGCCGGCCAGCACCACGAACGCCTCCCGGTCGCGGTGGTCGACGGTGACGAACCGCTGCAGGTCCCGCTCCGGAATCCGCGGGTACGGCGAGAAGTAGCGCAGGTAGCGGGTGCGCTCGGAGAAGCGGGAGTGCATCGCCACGATCGCCGCGGCGTCGTCCGGACGGATCTGCCGCAGCTGGACGGTCGTGCCGTCGCTGAGCAGCACGTCCACCGGTTGCGCGACGGTGGTCACCGGTCAGTCGCGGGGATCGTGCGGGTCGAGCCCGAGCAGCGGGAAGACCGCCTTGCGGGTCGCCGCGATCGCCCGGTCCACCGCGGTCGGCTCGCCGCTCGGCTGCCACGACTGGTACGACGGGTCGACGTCGTCGGTCATCCGCAGCGGGATCTCGTGCCCGGGCCGCCGTCGCGCCGCCAGGTCCCGCCACGCCGGCGGGGTCAGCGTGGCCGGGTCGAGGGGGTCCCCGGTGGCCACCGCGAGCAGGTGCGTCCAGGCCCGGGGCACCACCTCGACCAGCGCGTACCCGCCGCCCCCCAGGGCGACCCAGCGGCCGTCGCAGAGCTCGTCGGCGAGCGCGCGCAGCGCCTGGTAGGTGGCCCGCTGCCCGTCGACGGAGAGGTGCAGGTCCGCCAGCGGGTCGAGCCGGTGCCCGTCCGCCCCGCACTGGGTGACCAGCACCTGCGGCCGGAACGCCCGCAGCACCGACGGCACGATCGCGTGGAACGCCCGCTGCCAGCCCGGGTCGCCGGCCCCCGGCGGCAGCGGCACGTTGACCGCGGACCCCTCCGCGCCCGGGCCGCCGGTCTCGTCGGGGAACCCGGTGCCGGGGAAGAGCGCCAGCGGGGTCTCGTGCAGGCTGACCGTGAGCACCCGCGGGTCCCGGTAGAAGATCTCCTGCACCCCGTCGCCGTGGTGCACGTCCACGTCGACGTACGCGATCCGCTCCGCGCCGAGGTCGAGCAGGCGGGCGATGGCCACCGCCGGGTCGTTGTAGACGCAGAACCCGGCCGCCCGGGCCGGCATGGCGTGGTGCAGCCCGCCGGCCACGTTGACCGCCCGGCGGGCCCCGCCGCGCCAGACCGCCTCGGCCGCGGCGGCGCTCGCCCCGGCGATCAGCGCGCTCGACTCGTGCATGCCGTCGAAGACCGGGTTGTCCGAGGTGCCGAGGCCGAAGCCGGCGAAGAGCGGGTCCCGGGGCGCGGCCCGTACGGCGTCCAGGTAGCGCGTGTCGTGCACCCGGGTCAGCAGCGCGTCGTCGGCCGGTTCCGGCTTCACCAGCCGGACCCCGGGCCGGTCCAGCACCCCCAGCTCGCGGGCGAGCGCCATGGTCAACTCGACCCGGACCGGGTCGAGGGGATGGTCGCCCATGTCGTACCCGAGCAGGGCCTCGTCCCACACCACCACCGTGTCGTCGGCCATGGGGCCATCGTCGCACGCGCGCCAGGTGGACCCACCGCACGCGCGGCCTCAGCGGCCGGACGTCTCCCCGGTGGCGACCGGACGGTCCGGGTCGGCCACCCAGTTGCTCCACGAGCCGACGTACAGGGCGGCGTCGGGGCGGCCGGCCAGGTGCAGCGCCAGCACCGCCTGGGCGGCGGTCACCCCCGAGCCGCAGTACGCGCCGACCGGCGCTCCCTCGGCCACCCCGGCGGCGGCGAACCGCTCGCGCAGCGCCTCGGCGGCCGGGAAGCGTCCCTCGGCGACGTACTCGGGAGCGGGCAGGTTGACCGCGCCCGGGACGTGCCCGGCGACCGGGTCGATCGGCTCGGTATCGCCCCGGTAGCGCGGGGCGGCCCGCACGTCGAGCAGCACCCCGGCGTCGGCGGCGGCCAGCCGGGCGGCCTCCCGCGCGTCCAGCACCGGCAGCTCGCCGGGAGTGACCGTGACGTCCCCGGGCGCGGGCGCCGGCGCCTCGGTACTGACGGGCCGGCCGGCCGCGACCCAGGCCGGGAAGCCGCCGTGCAGCACCCGGACCGGCCGGTGGCCGGCCCAGCGCAGGGTCCACCAGGCGCGGGCGGCCGACATGCCGTCGCCGCCGTCGTACACCACCACGGGGTGGCCGGCGCGGACGCCGGCGGCCCGCAGCGCGGCCTGGAGCGCGGCGGGGTCGGGCAGCGGGTGCCGGCCGGCGGCGCCGGGCCGGCCGCAGAGTTCGGTGTCCAGGTCGACGAAGACGGCGCCGGGCAGGTGACCGGCCAGGTAGTCCGCCCGGCCGGGCTCGCCGGCGAGCCGCCAGCGGACGTCGAGCAGGGTGGGCGGGTCGGCACGGTCGAGTTCGGCGGCGAGCCGGTCGGGCTCGACCAGCAGGTCTTCGGTTCCGGACATGCGGTCCAGTCAACACCATCCCGGCAGCGATCCCCCGGTTCGGCGTCCGTAGATCGTCGGGGGTCCGGGGTAGCATCGAACGCCGGGAGGCCGCTGACGTGAAGCATGACCTGGTCGACACGACCGAGATGTACCTGCGCACCATCCTCGAGCTGGAAGAGGAGGGGGTGCCGCCGCTGCGTGCCCGGATCGCGGAGCGGCTGAAGCAGAGCGGTCCCACCGTCAGCCAGACGGTCGCCCGGATGGAGCGGGACGGCCTGCTCACCGTCGAGGGCGACCGCCACCTGACGCTCACCGAGCGGGGCCGCAACTCGGCGGTTTCGGTCATGCGCAAGCACCGGCTGGCCGAGCTGCTGCTGGTGAACGTGATCGGGATGCCCTACGAGGAGGCCCACGAGGAGGCCTGCCGGTGGGAGCACGTGATGAGCGACGCGGTCGAGAAGCGGGTCTACGACCTGCTCAACCGCCCGACCCGCTCGCCCTACGGCAACCCGATCCCGGGCCTGGAGGAGCTGGGCGACCCGGGCCTGCTGGAGGCCGAGACCGTGGAGGGCGAGCGCAACCTGGCCTTCCCGGGCCTCTCCGGGCCGGTCGTGGTGCGGCGGATCTGCGAGAGCGTGCAGACCGACGCCGACGTGCTCCGGCAGCTGCACGCCGCGGGCGTCGACCCGGGTGCCACGGTGACCGTGGCCCAGGAGCGCGACGGCGTCTCCATCGACCGCTCCGGCGACCGCGTCCGGCTGCCCCGCGAGGTGGCTTCCCGGGTCTTCGTCGCGGCCCACTGACCCGTCCGGTCCACCCGGTGGTCAGAGCTGCCGGGTGTCGATCACCTTGGCGAGGCTGACCAGCTTGCCGGCCATCTTCTCGGCCTCGGCCGTGGCGGTGCCACGGGGGCTGGCCCAGCGCAGCGTGGCCAGCCGCCCCTCGGCGGCCAGCCAGCCCACCTCCGCCGCCGCGCCGTTCTTCGCGGTCTTCGGCAGCGTGTGCCGGTAGCCGATCTTCCCCAGCTTGGTGACCTTCTTCGCGCCCCGGGGCAGCACGTCCAGGGTGAAGCTCGACGTGTCGATCGACGTGTCGGTCACCGTGAGCGTCAACTCCGGCAGGACGGCCTGCTCGGCGCGGACCACGCAGGTGTGGGTGTCGCCCTTGTCCGTGGCGGCGGCCACGTCGAACCGGCCGCCGGTGTGCTTGGCGATCACCGCGAAGTCGAGCAGCCGGCACGCCCCGCCCGACGAGGCCGCGGCGACCTCGACCGCCCGCGGCTCCGCCGCCGGCACGGCCACCGGCGCGGCCTCCTTGGCGCAGCCGGCGGTCAGCAGTACGGCCGAAGCGGCCAGCCAGGTCCGGGCGCGCACGTGGAGACCTCCGCAGTCGTCGGCGGGAGGCGCCCGCCGGATATCCGTCGGACACCGTACGGGCTGCTCGTCGGGGACGGAAGTCCTCAATCGTCCACATACGGACAGTGCCGGCATCCTCGCCCGCAGCACGTGCCCCGGCGGGCCAGGAAGCCGGCGCTGAGCACGAAGAGCCCGGTGGCCGGGTCGAGGTAGCCGGCCTCCCCGGCGGCCAGGGCGGCGGCGTGCGCGGCCAGGACCCGCTCCCGGTCCGGATGGTCGGGCGACAGCCGCGACGGGTGCGGCTCGGTCAACGGCCGGTCCGCCAGAGGTCGTCGCTCTCCGGTCACCGGGCGAGTCTACGGAGCGACCCCGCCGCCTCAGCCGTGCCGGGTGAACGCCTCGGCGACCGCCGTCCCGTCCGCGCCCCCGGCCAGCAGCATCCGGAGCAGCACCTTGGCCTTGTACGGGTCGAGCAGCCCACCGCAGACCAGCCCGCGCCGCCGCAGGTCGGTCTCCGAGCCGACCGCGCCGTAGGTGTTCCGCAGCACCGACCCGGCCCCGGTGCGCGAGGCGAGCACCACCGGCATCCGCGCGGCCAGCGCGCCCAGCGCCGGGGCGAGATCCGGCGGCACGTGCCCCACCCCGAAGCCGGCGACCACCAGCCCGTCCAGACCCGGGGCGAGCGCGTCGAGCAGCGCCAGGTCGTCGTCGAGGGTGACGGTGTGCAGCGCCACCCGGGTGGCGGCGAGCCGGTCGCCGTCCACCGGCGGCAGCGGGGCGTGCCGGGGCGGGCAGGTGAGCAGGCGTACCGCGCCCTCGATCACGTGCCCGAGCGGGCCGGCGTTGGGCGAGGCGAAGGTGGCCGTACTGGTGCTGTGGGTCTTGCGGACGAAGCGGGCGGCGTGGATCTCGTCGTTGAACGCCACCAGCACGCCGAGGTCCCGCGCGGCCGGCGCGGCGGCGACCCGGACGGCGGCCAGCAGGTTGGCGGGGCCGTCCGGGCCGGCCAGGGTGGGGTTGCGCATCGCGCCGGTGAACACCAGCGGCGCCGGGTGCGGCCAGACCAGGTCGGCCAGGAACGCGGTCTCCTCCAGGGTGTCGGTGCCCTGGGTGACCACCACGCCGGTCGCCCCCTCGGCGACCGCCGCGCCAGCCGCGTCCACCAGGTCCAGGATCTGCCGGTACGCCAGCGCGGCGCTGGGCACCGCCTCGACGTCCCGCACGTCGAGCGGGATGTCGGCGAGCCCGGGTACGGCGGCGGTGAGGTCGGCGCCGGTGAGCCGGCTGACCGCTCCCCCGGCCCGGGTGCCGGCCATCGCGATCGTGCCGCCGAGGGTGAAGAGCGCGACGGTCACCGGGCGGCCTTCCGGGCGAGCAGGAACGCCTGCGGTCCCCGGTCGAGTTCCTCCGCTTCGCGGACCAGCGTGGCGTGCACGGCCAGACCGGCCGCCGTGAGCTGCTCGGCCAGCCGTTCCGGCGGCAGCCAGTGCACGTCGTACGAGACGGTGTGGCCGTACGCCTGCTCCAGCCGGATCCGCTGGTCGCCGGCCTTGACCGCGATCAGCAGGTGACCGCCCGGGGCGAGCACCCGGTGGAACTCGGCGAACACCTCGGGCAGCAGCTCCGGCGGCAGGTGGATGATCGAGTACCAGGCCACGAGGCCGGCCAGCGTCGCGTCGGGGACGTCCAGCGCGGTCATCGAGCCGACCTCGAAGCGCAGCTCCGGATGGTTCCGGCGGGCCACCTCGAGCATGCCCGGGGACAGGTCGACCCCGGAGATGTCGAGCCCGAGACCGCGCAGGTGGGCGGTGATCCGGCCGGTCCCGCAGCCCGCCTCCAGCACTGGCCGGCCGGGCCCCACCAGCTCGGCGAACGCGGCCAGCATCCCCCGGTCGAGCGGGCCCTCCAGCACGTCGGGGATAAGCCGTGCGTAGTCCACGGCCACCGTGTCGTAGGCAGCGCGCGTCTCGGTGAGCCAGTTCGGTTCGATCATGAAGCCGACCCTAGTCGCCGGCCGGCCCCGCGTCCGTCCGCATCCTGGCCGGAAAAACGCCGCGCCCGGCGGCGGGCCGGCGGGATACCGTGCCGGGTCGCGACCCGTGACCCCGACGGACAGGCCCCAGCGGTGACCCAGCAACTGACGCCCCCGACCACCGGAACCCGCGCCTCGCTGTGGCGGAACCGGAACTTCCTGCTGCTCTGGAGCGGTCAGACGGTCAGCGAGGTGGGCACCCGGATCTCCGGGCTGGCGGTGCCGCTGCTCGCCGCGGACGTGCTCGACGCCACCGTCTTCCAGGTCTCCCTGCTCACCTTCCTGGCCTGGCTGCCGTACCTCTTCTTCTCGCTGCCGGCCGGGATGCTGGCCGACCGGGTCGACCAGCGGCGGCTGATGGTCGTGTGCGACCTGGGTCGTGCGGCGCTGCTGCTGTCGGTGCCGGTGGTCGCCCTGGTCGGCCACCTCACGCTGGCCTACCTGTACGCGGTGGTCGGGCTCTCCGGCGTGCTGACCGTCGCGTTCACCGTGGCGTACCGGAGCCTGCTGCCCGCGCTCGTCCCGGCGGACCACCTCACCTCGGCCAACGCGCGACTGGAGGTGAGCGAGAACCTGGCCCAACTGGCCGGGCCGAGCACCGGCGGCGTGCTCGTCGGGCTGCTCGGCGCGGCGCGGACCTTCGTCGCCGACGCCGCCAGCTTCCTGGCCAGCGCGGTCACGCTGCTGCTCGTCCGGCACCGCCCGGCGCCGCGCACCGAGGGCCGGGTGCCGGTCCGGGCGGCGCTGACCGAGGGGCTCGGCTTCATCCGCCGGCAGCGGATCCTCGCCCTGGTGCTCGCCTGCACGGCCACCTCGAACTTCTTCGTGATGGCCGCCCAGGCCATCGAGGTGCCGTACCTGCTGCGCGTGCTGCACGCCGCCCCGGCCACCATCGGCCTCCTGTTCAGCCTGGGTTCGGTGGGTGGGTTGCTCGCCGGCGTGCTGGCCGGACGGGTGACCGCGCTGCTCGGCGGCGCCCGGACCATCTGGGTGTCGATGACCGCGCCCGGCCCGCTCTATCTGCTGATGCCGCTGGCCCGGCCCGGCTGGGGCACCCTGCTCTACGGGATCGGCATGGCGGCCTTCGCGGCCAACGCGGTCCTGTTCAACGTGGCGGCCATGTCCTACCGGCAGCGGGTCACCCCGGCCCGGCTGCTCGGCCGGGTCAACGCGGCGTTCCTGTGGATCTGCTACGGCGTGATCCCGCTCGGCGCCCTGCTCGGTGGCGCCCTCGGCACCCGGCTCGGGCTGCGCCCGGCGCTGCTGGTCTGCGTGCTCGGCATGTGGAGCGCGGCCCTGTTCGTGGTCTGCTCCCCGCTGCGCCGGATGCGGGACTTCCCGACTCAATAAAAAGAGGCAAGATTTTCCGGGGCCGCTGTCGAATCCGGCCGCGCCCGTCCGTCGGTGAGACGGAAGAGGGAAACGACAACCCCAAGGAGAGACCGATGGCCCAGTACGCAGTCCTCGTCTACTCGCCCGCGCCGGCCGACCCGATGGACCTGAGCCCCGACTACGTGGCCCTGCTGGAGCGGTACGGGACCCAGGTCGCCGAGCTGGGCGGCCAGATCCTCACCGGGTTCGCGCTCCAGCCGAGCACCACCGCCACGGCGATCCGCGGCGACGTGGTCACCGACGGCCCGTTCATCGAGGCCAAGGAGGTCGTCGCCGGGTTCTTCATCCTGGAGGCGCCCGACCTGGATGTGGCCCTGAAGATCGCCAAGCTGAACCCCGCGACCATCGACGGCGGCGTCGAGGTCCGGCCGCTGTTCCAGCCGCCGGCCGAGTGAGCGACACCGCCACCGTCGCCGCCGAACGCGCCGTGGCGGACGCGCACCGTCGCGAGTGGGCCTTCGTGCTCGCCGCGACGGCGCGCGTCGCCGGCGACCTCGACGTGGCCGAGGAGTGCGTGCAGGAGGCCTACCTGGCCGCGCTGGCCGCCTGGGCGCGCGACGGCGTACCCGACAAACCGGGCGCCTGGCTGACCGCCACCGCGAAGCGCAAGGCGCTCGACGTGCTGCGCCGGGAGAAGGTGTTCCGGTCGAAGATGCCCCTGCTCGTCGAACCGGCGGAGGCCGACATGACGGACGAGTCCGCCGGAGACGCGGTCCCCGACGACCGGCTGCGCCTGGTGTTCACCTGCTGCCACCCGGCGCTCGCCCGGGAGGCGCAGGTGGCGCTCACCCTGCGCCTGGTCTGCGGGGTGGCCACCGGCGACATCGCCCGCGCCTTCCTGGTCACCGAGACGACCATGGCGGCCCGGGTCACCCGGGCCAAGAAGAAGATCGCGGCCGCCCGCATCCCGTACCGGGTGCCGGAGGCCGCCGAGCTGCCCGAACGGCTCGACGCCGTGCTCACCGTCATCCACTTGCTCTTCACCACCGGGCACACCGCGCCGACCGGGGCCGACCTGGTCCGCGCCGACCTGGTCGACCGGGCGGTGCACCTGACCCGGATGCTGCTCGCCCTGATGCCCGACGAGCCGGAGGTACGCGGCCTGCTCGCCCTGCTGCTGCTCACCGATGCCCGCCGGGCCACCCGCACCGACCGTGCCGGTCGCCTGCTCCGGCTGGAGGACCAGGACCGCTCGGCGTGGGATCGGGCCGCCATCGCGGAGGGCAACCAGCTGGTCCTGGGCGCGTTCCGCACCGGCCGGGTCGGCCGGTACGCCCTCCAGGCCGCCATCGCCTCGCTGCACGCGGTCGCCCCCAGCTACGCCGCCACCGACTGGCCCCAGGTGGTACGCCTCTACGACGAGCTGCTGAAACGCTGGCCGTCCCCGGTGGTCGCGCTGAACCGGGCGGTGGCGGTGTCCATGGTCGACGGACCGGCGGCGGCCCTGGCGGAGGTGGATCTTCTCGCCGAGGACGCCCGGCTGGCCGGCTACCACTACGTGCCGGCGATCCGCGCGGACCTGCTCCGCCGCCTCGACCGCCCCGCCGAGGCCGCGGGCGCCTACCGGACGGCGCTGGAGCTGGTCGACAACGACGCCGAACGCGCCTTCCTCACCACCCGCCTCGCCGAGGTCGACTCCGAGCATTAGTTGTTGCCCGCCACTCCGGCGTCTCGGGACATCAACTTCGTGGTTGACCGATGGCACGGGCCTGCCTGCGTGCCTGGGTGACGGTGCGGCGGGCGTCGCGCCAGGCGATCAGGGCCGTGCGGAGGCGGGGCGACGTGACCGGCTCGCCGCGACGGCGGGCCGCCAGCTGACCGATCAGCCAGGCCGGGGCGGCGGCCGCCTCGACGGCGCGAGTCTTGCTGAGCAGGTCGCCGTGGTGGAGCGCGTGCCGGCCGCGGGCCATCGAGGTGAGGCCGAGGTCGGCGAGGCCGGGGTCCAGCCACAGCCACGGCCGCCGGACGGCCCAGGCCCAGTAGCCGGTGAGTTCGGCGCGGGCGGCGGCGCGTACGTCGTCGTCGCTCATCGGCGGGAACACCTCGCCGGGCGGGCGGCCGAAGACCGCGTACCCGTGCCGGACCAGCTCCGCCCGGGTGATGCCGGACAGGATGCGCTGGACGAGCTGCCCATGGGTCCACGTCGGATGCTTCCGGTGCACGTCCGGGACGGTGGCGCTGTCGACGTAGACGCAGCCCAGGTGCAGTCCCGCGGCAGTGCCCGCGTCGAGGCGCCGGTGCACGGCGGCAAGGGTTGCCTCCCGCCCGGCGTCGACCGGGCCGTCGGTCAGCGCCACCAGGTCGAGATCGCTCACGCCAGGCCGGTAGTCGCCGGTCGCCAGCGACCCGGCGACCAGCAGGTCGGTGACCCCGCCGAGCGCCGCGAGCTCACGGGCGAACTCCTCGACGACCGGCAGCCTCACCAGGACCTCCCCGTCGGCTCGAACGGTGAATCTTGGAGAGTCTCTGTTCCTGTCGAACAGTAAATCTCCAAGATCTGCCGCCGCGACCGCGGCGGTGCGACGCGAGCGCCTACCCGAACCACGTGATCGCCTGGCCGTGGCCCCGGGTCCAGGCCAGCGGCTTTCCGTCGAGCGCGAGCACGTTGTGGAACCCGCCCGGCGGTTGCTCCGGCAGCGCCGCGTACGGCAGCACGTCGGGGTCCTCGTTGGCGATCCAGTGCCCGGGCAGCGCGCGGACCACCTCGGTGAACGCCTCCCGGCGGGGTGGCGGCACCTGGTAGAGCACCGAGGTGTGGAACACCACCAGGGTCGCGTCCCGGGGTGCCCGAGCGGCCAGCGCCGGCAGGTCGTCCACCAGGTCACCCCGCACCAGCAGCGGTGGGTCGGCCGCGGCGACGGCCGCCGCGGCCCGCAACCGCTCGCGACGGTGCCCGTGCTCCGGCCAGATGAGCGCGTCGAGCCACGCCAGGTCGGCTGGAGCGGTCACGTCGAGCGGGTTGAGGTCGAGGCCGGCCCGCCACACCACCTCGGGCCGGCGGGCCGGGGGCGCCGTCCCGGCGATCTCGCAGTCGAGGACCGGTTCGCCCGCCCCGAGCAGGTGGTTGCCGTAGCGGTAGGCGTACCGGTCGGGGTAGAGACACAGGCCCGCGGAGGCGCCGACCTCCAGCAGCGCCAAGGGCTGCGGCAGCGACGCCAGCACCGGCAGGAGTACGGCACACCGGCCCGGCTCGTTGGTCTGCGTGGCCCGGGCCCGAAGCTCCGCCTCGACGGCCGGCCAGTTCGCCAGCACGTACTCGTGGAAGGCCGCCGGGTCCTCGACCGGGCCGCCGAGCAGCCGGACCACGGCGAAGAGCAGGTTCGGCTGGCGCTTCGCCGGCGGCAGCGTGTCGATCCGGCCCAGCAGCTCGTCGTCGCGGGCGACCGCCTCCGACAGCCGCTCGTACGCGGGCGACACCCCGCGCGCCTCCCGGGCGGCGAAGGTGGCGTAGCGGTCCGCAGTGGTCATGGCCCGAGCATCCCAGCCGGAGGCCGTCGCCTGCGACGTGAGATTCGTCCCCGGAGTCGGCCTCAGACGCCGCGAGCGCGGCAGGGAAATCCCCTGCCGCGCTCGCGAACGGTCGTACGTCAGCTGCAGCCGCTGGTGGAGCCGCAGCCCTCGCAGACGTAGCAGCTACCGGCGGGCCGCATCTTGGTGCCGCAGGTGAAGCAGAGCGGCGCGTCCGCGGCCTTGCCGATCACGGCCTCCAGCAGTTCGGTGCTGGAACCCACCGACGGCGCCGGCTTGACGGCGGCCACCTCGGCCATCTCCTGCTTCGGCTGGGCGACCGCCTTCGGCTCGGGCGCCTCGACCGGGGCGGAGGCGGCCATCGCGGTGAGGTCCGCACCGCTCGCCTCCGCCTCCGCCTCGGCCGCGAGCTGGGCGGCCCGCTCCTTGGCGGTGAAGATGCCCAGCTCGGCGCGGCGCTCGTACGGCAGGAAATCCAGGGCCAGGCGACGGAAGATGTAGTCCATCACCGAGGCCGCCATCCGCACGTCCGGGTCGTCGGTCATGCCGGCCGGCTCGAAGCGCATGTTGGTGAACTTGCTGACGTACGTCTCCAGCGGGACGCCGTACTGGAGACCGATGGAGATGGCCACCGAGAAGGCGTCCATCACGCCGGCCAGGGTCGAGCCCTGCTTCGACATCTTGAGGAAGACCTCGCCGAGGCCGTCGTCCGGGTACGACGAGGCGGTGAGGTAACCCTCGGCGCCGCCGACCGAGAACGAGATGGTCTCCGACGGGCGCTTCTTCGGCAGCCGCTTGCGGACCGGCCGGTACTCGACGACCTTCTCCACGACCTTCTCGACCTCGGCTGCCGGGGCCTGGGTCTCGGCGGCGGTCTTGTTGGACTTGGCCACCGAGAGCGGCTGGCCGACCTTGCAGTTGTCCCGGTAGATCGCCAGCGCCTTGAGGCCGAGCTTCCAGCCCTCGAAGTAGATCTTCTCGACGTCCTCGACGGTGGCCTGCTCGGGCATGTTGACCGTCTTGGAGATCGCGCCGGAGACGAACGGCTGGATTGCCGCCATCATCCGCACGTGGCCCATCGGGGCAATCGACCGCTCGCCCATGGCGCAGTCGAAGACCGGGTAGTGCTCCGGCTTGAGGCCCGGGGCGTCCACCACGTGGCCGTGGTCGGCGATGTGCTCGACGATCGCCTCGACCTGCTCCTCGGGGTAGCCGAGGCTGCGCAATGCGCGCGGCACGGTCTGGTTGACGATCTGCATCGAGCCGCCGCCGACCAGCTTCTTGAACTTGACCAGCGCCAGGTCCGGCTCCACGCCGGTCGTGTCGCAGTCCATCATGAAGCCGATGGTGCCGGTCGGCGCGAGGACGCTGGCCTGCGAGTTGCGCCAGCCGTTCTTGTCACCGATCTTGTTGCCGAGCGTCCACTGCCTGGTGGCCTCGCGCTGGACGGCGGTGGCCACGGTGCCGGTCGGCTTGATGGCGTCGTTGGCGGCAGCGTGCTTGCGCATGACCCGCTTGTGCGGCTCCGCGTTGCGGGCGTAGCCGTCGTACGGGCCGACGACGCCGGCCAGCTCGGCGGAGCGGCGGTAGGCGGTGCCGGTCATCAGCGAGGTGATCGCCGCGGCGACCTCCCGGCCCTGCTCCGAGTCGTACGGAAGGCCGGAGGCCATCAGCAGGGCGCCGAGGTTGGCGTAGCCGATGCCGAGCTGCCGGTAGGCGCGGCTGGTCTCACCGATCTTCTCGGTCGGGAAGTCGGCGAAGCAGATCGAGATGTCCATCGCGGTGATGACGAACTCGACCGACTTGACGAACTTCTCCACCTCGAAGCCGCCGTCGGCGCGCATGAACTTCATGAGGTTCAGCGAGGCCAGGTTGCACGAGGAGTTGTCCAGGTGCAGGTACTCCGAGCACGGGTTCGACGCGGTGATCCGCCCGGTCTCCGGGCAGGTGTGCCAGTCGTTGATGGTGTCGTCGTACTGCAGGCCGGGGTCGGCACACTCCCAGGCCGCCTGGGAGATGCTGCGGAACAACTTCTTGGCGTCGATCGTTTCGATGACCTGGCCGTCGAGCCGGCCGCGCAGGTCGAAGCCGCCGCCGTTCTCCACCGCGGTCATGAACTCGTCGGAGACCCGGACCGAGTTGTTGGCGTTCTGGTACTGCACGCTGACGATGTCTGCGCCGCCCAGGTCCATGTCGAAGCCGGCGTCCCGCAGCGCGCGGATCTTGTCCTCCTCGCGCGCCTTGGTGACCACGAACTCCTGGATGTCCGGGTGGTCCACGTCGAGGATGACCATCTTGGCCGCCCGCCGGGTGGCGCCGCCGGACTTGATGGTGCCGGCGGAGGCGTCCGCGCCGCGCATGAAGCTGACCGGGCCGGAGGCGTTGCCGCCGGAGGACAGCAGCTCCCGGGAGGAGCGGATCCGGGACAGGTTGACGCCGGACCCGGAGCCGCCCTTGAAGATCAGCCCCTCCTCCTTGTACCAGTCGAGGATGGAGTCCATCGAGTCGTCGACGGCCAGGATGAAGCAGGCGCTGACCTGCTGCGGCGACGGCGTGCCGACGTTGAACCAGACCGGCGAGTTGAAGCTGAACACCTGGTGCAGCAGCATCCAGGTCAGCTCGTGCGCGAACACCTCGGCGTCGGCCGGGGTGGCGAAGTAGCCGTACTCCTCACCGGCGGTGCGGTAGGTGCCGACCACCCGGTCGATCAGCTGCTTGAGCGACCACTCCCGCTCCGGGGTCCCCACCGCGCCCCGGAAGTACTTGGTGGTCACGATGTTGGCCGCGTTGACCGACCAGGACTCGGGGAACTCCACCCCGCGCTGCTCGAAGTTGATCGAACCGTCCCGCCAGTTCGTCATCACGACGTCGCGGCGCTCCCAGGTGACCTCGTCGTAGGGATGCACCCCCTCGGTCGTCCAGACGCGCTCGATCTTCAGCCCGGTCCCGGCCTTGTTCCGTGACTTGCTGGTCGTCACGCCTCGCCCCCCTCGTCAGCGCGGTCACCCACCGCGCGTCGTCAAACTGTCAGAAATCCGTGAAACTCAACTGGTCGCGCCGGCGGCCTCGACGGCCCCGGCACCCTCCCGGGCGCGCGCGGCGGCCCGCAGCGTCTCGATCTCGCGCTCGAAGTCGGCGAGCGAGTCGAAGGAGCGGTAGACGCTCGCGAACCGCAGGTAGGCCACCTCGTCGAGGTCGCGCAGCGGCCCGAGGATGGCCAGCCCGACCTCGTGGCTGGGCAGCTCGGCGGCCCCCTTGGCCCGGACGGTCTCCTCGACCTTCTGCGCGAGCAGCGCGATGGAGTCGTCGTCGACCGGCCGGCCCTGGCACGCCTTGCGCACCCCACCGATGATCTTGGTGCGGCTGAACGGCTCGGTCACCCCGCTGCGCTTGACCACCGCGAGCACCGCCTCCTCGACGGTGGTGAACCGCTTGCCGCACTCCGGGCAGGACCGCCGCCGCCGGATGAGCTGGCCGTCGTCGGCCTCCCGCGAGTCGACCACCCGGGAGTCGGCGTGCCGGCAGTACGGACACCGCATCGCCTGACCTCCTTCTTTCGACCGCGGTCCACCGGCCGCCTCCGGGCACGCCTCAGCGCGGCGGTGCCACCTCTCGATGGCCCCCGCCGGGTCGGAGGTGCGGGAGTGCGGTCGGTAACCGGACCCAACCTGTAGGCGACTTACGCCCATGTAACCACAACATCTAGGGGTCGACCGTATGCCGTCGCACTAGCGAGGTCAAGTTGAACCGCGTGTCCGGCGCGTCATCAGAATCACTCACCCGTGCCACCCCGTCCCCGCGTACCGAGGAACCCAACGGCCGGCGGCCGGCGGGGTCACGGGACGCCGGGATAGAACATTCGTTCGAGAGCGACGTACCATTTATCAGAACAGGCGTTCGGAAATCCAGGATTTCGGCACGACACGCCGACAACACGTCGTACAGATGTTTGAAAATGGCCGATCTCACCTATACGGTCAACAACGACCGGACGCGGCGGATCGCGGCGGACCGGTCGCCAGCACCACCTGAGCACGCACCACGAGCCGACGAGGCACCCAGCGCCGACCAGGGAGGACGGACGTGACCGAGGACCGGGCCAGCCGGCAGAAGAACCCGCAGCCGATCGACGGGGCGGGTCCGCCGGCGACCCGTCGATCCCGCACCGCGCGCAGCCGGGCGGCCCAGCCCGCCGTGCGCCCGGTCACCCCGGTGGTCAGCAGCTTCCCCGACCCGGCGACGGTCGACCTGACGGCCCGCCAGCGCCGGATCCTGGAGTTCATCCGCACCTGGGTGGAGCGGCACGGCTACCCGCCGAGCGTGCGCGAGATCGGCGAGGCGGTCGGCCTGGTCTCCCCGTCCAGCGTCGCCTACCAGCTGAAGGAGCTGGAGAAGAAGGGCTTCCTGCGCCGCGACCCGAACCGGCCGCGCGCCGTGGACGTCCGGGCCCCCGGCGACGTCGACGACGAGGCGGCCCGCGCCCAGCGCCCCGCACCGGCCTACGTGCCGATGCTGGGCCGGATCGCCGCCGGTGGCCCGATCCTGGCCGAGCAGGCGGTGGAGGACATCTTCCCCCTTCCCCGCGAGCTGGTCGGTGAGGGCGAGGTCTTCATGCTCCAGGTCAAGGGCGACTCGATGCTCGACGCGGCGATCTGCGACGGCGACTGGGTGGTGGTCCGGCAGCAGCCGACCGCCGAGGTGGGCGACATCGTGGCGGCCATGCTCGACGGCGAGGCGACGGTGAAGACCTATCGGCGGCGCGACGGGCACGTCTGGCTGATGCCGCAGAACCCGGCCTTCGACCCGATCCCGGGCGACGACGCCACCATCATGGGTCGCGTGGTCGCCGTGCTGCGCCGCATCTGAGACGAGAAGAAAGGGGGTGACCGCCGGTTCCGGCGGTCACCCCCTTTTTCGTGCGCTCAGTAGCGGTCGCCCCGGTACTCCCGGCCGCCACCGGAGACCTGGCCGTACTGCTGGCCCCGGTCGCCGTAGCCGTTGTCGCGGCGGCCTCCGCGCGGGTCGGGTTCGCGGCGCGGCGGTTCGCCCCGGCCCGGACCGTAGCCTCCGCCGCCCGGCCGGCCGCCGCCGTAGCCGCCACCGCCCGGGGCTCCGCCGCCGCCGTAGACGCCGCCGCCCTGGGGGTGACCACCGCCCTGCGGGCCGCCGCCGTAGACCCCGCCACCGCGACCGCCGCCCTGCGGGCGACCACCGCCGTAGACCCCGCCGGCCGGGCGGGCGCCGTTCGCCGGGGCGCCGCCGTAGACCCCACCCTGGCCGCCACCGCCGCCGTAGACCCCACCGCGCGGCGGGGCGTCGGGCCGGTTGCCCGGTGGCGGGAAGCCGGAGCCGGCCGGGAACGCGTCGCCGGGCCCGTCGGTCGGCCCGGCGGACGGCGCCGGCTTGCGCCGGGCCCGCAGGATGCCGAAGATGCCCGCGCCGACCAGGAGCGCGCCGAGCACGCCCACCGCCGCGATCAGGTACGTGATCTCGTCGAGGGTGAGGCCCTCGATCCAGGACTTCTCCGCGGCCGGCTTGGTCACGTCGTTGCCGGCGTTGGGCAGCGCCTCGACCCCGGTGGTGGCCGGGGTGTAGTTGAGGATGTCGATCGGGTCCGCGGCGTCCAGCAGGCCGCCGTCGGAGACGGTGAGGAAGGTCTTCCCGTCGGGCGTGTAGGCGATGGCCTCGCCGAACGGGTCCGCGAGCGGGGTGACCCGGGGCTTGCCGGTGGTCAGCGCGGCGACGATGTTGCCGCCGGTCACGTCGAACTCGAAGGCGTCGCCGTAGGTGCGCAGCACGACCTTGCTGCCGTCGGGCGAGCGGGCCGCGCCGGTGACCAGCAGCCGGCCCGGCGCGCCCAGCTTGTTCTCGGTGTTGGTCTTCGGGAGGGTGACCTCGCCGACCTTCTTCATCGGGATGGCCTCGAGGTCACCGCTGCTCTTGAACTTCGCCGTCGGCGTGAAGATCTCCGACTTGCCGGACAGGTCCTTGGTGATGACCAGCGGCAGGTTGTCGTCGCCGACGAGCAGCGCCTCGGAGTCGTGCGGCTCGTTGCCCGGGTAGGTCAGCCGGTGCAGCACCGGCTGCTTGGACCCGCTCAGCGGCATGGTCCAGATCGCGACCCGATCCCGTCGGGTCTTGGCCTCGACGTTGTCGCCGGTGTCGGCGATCCAGAGGGTCTTCTTGTCCGGCCCGACGGCCAGGTCCTCGGTGTCGCGGGGCCCGGGATCCGAGTAGCGGACCGGGTCCTTGGCGATCTTGCACTTGGTGTCGAGGAAGAAGATCCGCTCGCGGCTCTCGATCTCGCTGCCGTCGTTGATCACGACGTAGCCGGTGCTGGTGGCGACGAGGCCGGACAGCTCCCGGAGGTGCTCGTCCTCGACGGTGCACTTCTTCTTGGGAGCCGCGGCCAGCACGGGGGCCGCGGCGGGAGCCGCCAGGGCGAGCCCGGCCGGCGCCACGACCGCGCCGACGAGGCTCAGCGCGATCGTGACCGAGGAGACAGCGTGCCGCATGGCGCCAAGTGTCGCACGGCCCGGGTTTCGGGCGGGTGACGCCGGACGGCTTACCGCCCGGCGCCCACCC
Source organism: Micromonospora sp. NPDC023966 (assembly GCF_040639095.1). Classification (NCBI taxonomy): domain Bacteria; kingdom Bacillati; phylum Actinomycetota; class Actinomycetes; order Micromonosporales; family Micromonosporaceae; genus Micromonospora; species Micromonospora sp. NPDC023966. The sequence goes on from NZ_JBEZZJ010000013.1 coordinate 105,151, forward strand.
GTTCGTCGCTGGTGAGCCGGTCCCCCGCGCGGTACGGCGCGAGCTCGGCGGCCAGCGCCTGGCCCACCCGGACGTGCAGCAGCGTGCCCTCGGGCAGGTGCGCCGTGCTGAGCACCTCGCCCTGCCGGTGCACCCGGGCCACCAGGTCGCCCCGGTCGTACGGGAGCACCGCCCGGACCTCGACGGCCGGCCGGGGCAGCCGCTTCTCGATCGCCTCGCGCAGCCCGTCGATCCCGCGCCCGTTGTGCGCGGAGACCAGGACCGCCTCCGGCCAGAGCCGCTTGAGCCGCAGCAGCGTCTCCTCGTCGGTGGCGTCGGTCTTGTTGACCACCAGCAGCTCGGGCAGCCGGTCGGCGCCCACCTCGGCGAGCACCTCGCGGACCGCCCGGACCTGCTCCTCCGGGTCCGGGTGGGTGCCGTCGACCACGTGCACCACCAGGTCGGCGTCGGCGACCTCCTCCAGCGTCGAGCGGAACGCCTCGACGATCTGGTGCGGCAGGTGCCGGACGAACCCGACCGTGTCGGAGAGGGTGTAGAGCCGGCCGTCGGAGGTGGTGGCCCGGCGGGTGGTCGGGTCCAGGGTGGCGAACAGGGCGTTCTCCACCAGCACGCCCGCCCCGGTGAGGCGGTTGAGCAGGCTGGACTTGCCGGCGTTGGTGTAGCCGGCGATGGCCACCGCGGGCACCGCGTTGCGGGACCGGCGGGCACGCTTGGTCTGGCGTACCGTCGTCATGCTCTTGATCTCGCGGCGCAGCCGCGCGATGCGGTGCCGGATCCGGCGCCGGTCGGTCTCGAGCTTGGTCTCACCGGGACCGCGCAGGCCCACGCCGCCGCCGGCGCCACCGCCGCGGCCGCTACCACCGGTCTGCCGGGAGAGGGTCTCACCCCAACCGCGCAGTCGCGGCAGCAGGTATTCGAGCTGAGCCAGCTCGACCTGCGCCTTGCCCTCGCGGCTCTTGGCGTGCTGGGCGAAGATGTCGAGGATCAGGGCAGTCCGGTCGACCACCTTGACCTTGGTGCGCTGCTCCAGGTTGCGCAGCTGCGAGGGAGACAGCTCACCGTCGCAGATGACCGTGTCGGCGCCGGTGGCGAGCACCACCGCGCCCAGGTCGTCGACCTTGCCCCGACCGATGTACGTCGCCGGGTCCGGCCGGTTGCGCCGCTGGATCAGCCCCTCGAGCACCTGCGAGCCGGCCGTCTCAGCCAGCGCCGCGAGCTCGGTGAGGCTGTTGTCCGCGTCGTCCTGGGTCCCCTCGGTCCAGACGCCCACGAGGACGACCCGCTCCAGCCGGAGCTGGCGGTATTCGACCTCGGTGATGTCGGTGAGTTCGGTGGAGAGGCCGGGGACCCGCCGCAGCGCCTGCCGCTCCGACAGCTCGTATTCACCGGTGGTGGCCTCGAGCTCGTCGTCCTCGTAGGGAAGGAAGGTCTCCTGCTCTCGCAAACCGCGACTCCTGTCCGTTATGTCTTTTGTCGGGGCATTTCCCGTTCGCATGAGCATCCTGACATGTCCCAACGCCCGACGCACCCGCTATATGCCCGTGGCGCTACTAACCGGTAGCGGGGTCGGATGCCGACCGACCTGGGCGGGCGAGTAGAAATGCCAGGCGAGCCGCTCAGCGCCGACGGAGGAGTTCTACGTGGCCAACACCCGACTGCCGAGTGCCGGATTCTCGATCACGATCCGGATCGCGGTACCCGCGGACGCCTCCTCCATCGGGCGGCTGACCACCGCGGCGGGCGAGGCGGGCGCCATCGTCACCGCGCTGGACGTGGTCGACTCCGACCCGGCCCACGTGATCGTCGACCTCACCTGCGACACCGCCGACGCCGGCCACGCCGACCAGGTGGTCGACGCCCTGACCGCGCTCGACGGGGTGGACGTCCGCAAGGTCTCCGACCGGACCTTCCTGCTGCACCTGGGCGGCAAGATCGAGGTCAACTCGAAGGTCGCGCTGCGCAACCGTGACGAACTGTCCCGGGCGTACACCCCGGGGGTGGCCCGGGTCTGCATGGCGATCGCCGAGAACCCGGCCGACGCCCGCCGGCTCACCATCAAGCGCAACACGGTCGCCGTGGTCAGCGACGGCTCGGCCGTGCTCGGCCTGGGCAACCTCGGGCCGGCCGCCTCGCTGCCCGTGATGGAGGGCAAGGCCGCGCTGTTCAAGCGCTTCGGCGGGGTGGACGCCTGGCCGGTGGTGCTGGACACCCAGGACACCGACGAGATCGTGCAGATCGTCAAGGCGATCGCGCCCGCGTACGGGGGCATCAACCTGGAGGACATCGCCGCGCCGCGCTGCTTCGAGATCGAGGCCCGGCTCCGCGAGGCGCTGGACATCCCGGTCTTCCACGACGACCAGCACGGCACCGCGATCTGCGTGCTGGCCGCGCTGACCAACGCGCTGCGCGTCGTGGGCAAGCAGCTCTCGGACGTCCGGGTCGTGGTCTCCGGCGCCGGCGCGGCCGGCACCGCGATCATGAAGCTGCTGCTGCGGCAGGGCGTGGGCGACATCATCGCGTACGACCGGCAGGGCGCCCTGCACCGCGGGCTGCCCGACCTCAACCCGGCCTGGCAGTGGCTGGCCGACCACACCAACAAGGAGAACTACTCCGGCGACCTGCCCGGGGCCGTACGCGGCGCGGACGTCTTCATCGGGGTGAGCGCGCCGAACCTGCTCACCGGCGAGGACATCGCCACCATGGCCAAGGACGCGATCGTCTTCGCGCTGGCCAACCCCGACCCGGAGGTGGACCCGCGGGAGGCGCGCAAGTACGCCGCCGTGGTCGCCACCGGCCGGTCCGACCAGCCGAACCAGATCAACAACGTGCTCGCCTTCCCGGGCGTCTTCCGCGGCATGCTCGACGCGCACGCCGAGGAGTTCACCGAGGAGATGGCGATCGCGGCGGCCCGCGCCATCGCGGACGTGGTCGGCGAAGACAAGATCAACCCGACGGTGATCGTGCCCAGCGTCTTCGACTCCCGGGTCGCCCCCGCGGTGGCGGCCGCGGTGCGCGCCGCCGCCCAGAACCCGACCGCGACGCCCGCGCCGGCCGCCGACCCCGGCCCGGCCGACCTCCCCGAGATCGCCGCCAACGCCAGCGCCACGCCCTGACGGCCCTCCGGGTGCGTCCGTCGTCGCCGCGCCAGCGCCAGCCGGGTGGGACACACGTTCCACCCTCGGATGCCGGGTTGAGGCTGGTCGGGCGGTTGGCGATGGAGTGGGCGCGCGCTCGAACGGTCAGGTTGCGAGGGTCGTCGCGGTGATCTCGCCGGTGGCGACCAGGACGGCCGGGCCGGAGAGCCAGCAGGTCTCGTCGGTGACCGTGACGGTGAGGCGGCCGCCGGAAACGTCGACGGTCATCGTGCCGGTCTCCCGGCCGGCGTCGCGCAGCGCCACCGCGGCCACCGCGCAGGCGCCGGTGCCGCAGGAGAGCGTCTCGGCCGAGCCCCGCTCGTAGACCCGCATGAGCACGTGCCCGTCGGTGCCCTCGACCGGCTCGGCCGGGGTGGTGAACTCGACGTTCACCCCCGACGGGAAAACGGACGGGTCGACGTCGGGCGCCCGGCTGAGGTCCAGGCCGCCCAGGTCCAGGCTGGCGGGCAGCGCGCAGACCAGGTGCGGGTTGCCCACGTCCACCGCCGCGCCGGTCAGGGTGAGCCCGCCCACCGTGGCGGTGGCCGTGTCGTAGAGCCGGGGGCGGCGCATCTCGACGGCCACATCGGCCCCCTCGACCCGGGCGCGGACCAGGCCGGCCCGGGTGGCCACCGGCAGCGCCGCGCCGGACGGGGCGGCCAACCCGGTCTCCAGCAGGTAGCGGACGAAGACCCGGGCCCCGTTGCCGCACATCTCGGCCACCGAGCCGTCGGAGTTCCAGTAGTCCATGAACCACTCGGCCTCGCCGGCCAGCGCGACGCCCTCCGGGTGCTTGGCGGCGCGTACCACGCGCAGCACGCCGTCGCCGCCGAGGCCGCGCCGCCGGTCGCAGAGCGCGGCGACCAGGCCGGGCGTCAGGTCGAGCGCCCCGTCCGGGTCGGGCAGGATGACGAAGTCGTTGCCGGTGCCGTGGCCCTTGGTGAACTCCACGCCTCCATCATTCCCGATGCTCGGCGACCACCCGCAGCGCAGTGTCGACAAACCCGGGCGAGGCCGAGTCCAGCCAGTGGATCCGCGGGTCACGGCGGAACCAGGAGCGCTGCCGGCGCACGAACCGCCGGGTGGCCCGGATGGTCTCCTCGTACGCCTCGGTCTCGGTCAACTCCCCGGCCAGGAAGCGCAGCACCTGCTGGTAGCCGAGCGCCCGGCTGGCCGTACGCCCCTCGGGCAGGCCCGCACCGACCAGGGTCCGCGTCTCGGCGACCAGGCCGTCGGCCCACATCCGGTCCACCCGCAGCGCGATCCGCTCGTCGAGCAGCGCGGTGTCCAGGTCGACGCCAAGCTGCACCGACGGGTAGTACGGCGTCGGCTCGGGCAGCGACGCGGTGAACGGCGCGCCGGTCAGCTCGACGACCTCCAGGGCCCGGACGATGCGCCGGCCGTTGCTCGGCAGGATGCCCGCCGCGGCCACCGGGTCGGCCTCGGCGAGCCGGGCGTGCAGCGGGGCCGGGCCGACCGCGGCCAGCTCCGCCTCCAGCCGCTCCCGCACCGCCGGGTCGGTGCCGGGGAACTCGAACTGCTCCAGCACCGCCCGCACGTAGAGCCCGGAGCCGCCGACCAGCAGCGGCACCTTCCCCCGCGCCAGGATGTCGTCGACCGCCGCGCGGGCCAGCTTCTGGTATTCGGCCACGCTGGCCGGCTCGGTCACCGGCCAGATGTCGAGCAGGTGGTGCGGCACGCCCTCCCGCTCGGCCGGGGTCAGCTTGGCGGTGCCGATGTCCATGCCCCGGTAGAGCTGCATCGAGTCGGCGTTGACCACCTCGCCGTCGAGGGCGTGCGCCAGGGCGATGCTCAGCGCCGACTTGCCCGCCGCGGTCGGCCCGACCACGGCCACCACGGTCCGGGTCACTGCGGTTCCCAGTTCGCGACTGCGGGGCTCGCAAGCTCACTCCTCGCGCTCACAGCCACTCTCCGTTCGCGACTGCGGGGCTCGCAAGCTCACTCCTCGCGCTCACACCCGCTCCCAGTTCGCCACGAAGTAGGCAACGCCGTAGGGGGCCTCCTGGTAGCCGAGGTCGCCGCGCCAGTCGCCGCCCGCCCCCCGGACCGCGCCGGCCAGCACCTGCCACGGCGCCCGCCCGGCGACCTTCAGCTCCGCCGACAGCACCGGGTCCAGGCCGAGCAGGGCCTCGACGTCCGCGCCGGCCAGGGCCGCGGCGACCCCCTCGTCGTACGCGGGCGCGCGCGGATCGTCGTAGCCGGGCGCCTTCACCCCCCGGCAGGCCGACCCGTCCCCGAGCACCAGCAGCGCGCTCCGCCCGTCCGGCTCGGCGACCAGGTCGGCGCCGAGGGCGGCGCACTCGGCCGGGGATGCGTCGGCGGCGACCGCCCGGGCCAGCCGGGGCAGCTCGGTGCCGGAGCGGTTCACCAGCCAGGCGCCGATGGTCAGGCTCAGTGGCAGCACCTCGGCCCCGGAGCAGGCCACCTTCCACAAGCGCACCGGCCGGTCGAGTCCGTAGCCACGCAGCGAGCCGGAGTCGGCGGCGCCGAAAGCCCTGCTCTGCGGCCCGGCCCCGAGCAGCAGGATCACCTCCGGGTCGGCGGCGAGCAGCCGGGCCACGGCCGCGTCGGCGGCGGCGCGGAGGTCGTCCAGCTCGGGCGCGGCGGCGCCGGCCAGCTCGGGCACGATCAGGGGCGGGTGGGGGCAGACGGCGGCGGCGACCAGAGGCACCGGTCCAACCTATCCGTATCCCCCGGTGCGTCCCCGCGCCGATCCGGTCATCGAGGCGCTACGACACCGTATGGTCACGGTCGACGACAGGCGCTCGACACGGACCGGGTCGGACCTGTGACAATGCCGGGAGAAACTTTGCTGCGCCGTGGCGGCGATCGCGGGAGGTGTCCCGTCGACGCCGGGAGAACGAGGATGGGCACATGAGCGACTGGACTGCCTTCGGACGGGTGGACGAGGACGGCACCGTCTACGTCAAGACCGCCGAGGGTGAGCGGGTGGTCGGATCCTGGCAGGCAGGGGCACCGGAGGAAGGGCTCGCACACTTCGCCCGGCGCTTCGCCGACCTGGTGACGGAGGTGGACCTGACCGAGGCCCGGCTCAACTCGGGCGCGGCGGACGCCGGCCACTCGCTGACCACGATCCGCCGGATCCGCGCCTCCCTGCCCGAGGCGCACGTCGTCGGGGACATCGACGCCCTGGCCGCCCGCCTGGACAAACTGGCCGCGGTGGCCGAGGAGAAGGCCGGCGAGGCGCGGGCCGCCCGGGACGCCGCCCGCGGTGAGGCGCTCGCCCGCAAGACCGCCCTGGTCGAGGAGGCGGAGAAGCTGGCCGCCGAGTCGACCGGCTGGAAGACCGCCGGCGACCGGCTCAAGGAGATCCTCGACGAGTGGAAGACCATTCGCGGGGTCGACAAGAAGGCCGACGGTGAGCTGTGGAAGCGGTTCGCGGCCGCGCGCGACGGCTTCACCCGCCGCCGGGGCGCTCACTTCGCCTCCCTGGATCAGCAGCGCAAGCAGGCGCAGGGGATCAAGGAGGAGCTGGTCGCCGAGGCCGAGAAGCTCAAGGAGTCGACCGACTGGGGCGTCACCGCCAACCAGCTCAAGGACCTGATGGCCCAGTGGAAGGCCGCGCCGCGCGCCTCCAAGGAGGCCGAGCAGAAGCTCTGGGAACGGTTCCGGGCGGCGCAGGACGACTTCTTCACCCGGCGCAGCGAGGTCTTCTCGGCGCGTGACAACGAGCAGCGCGCCAACCTGGAGCGCAAGCAGGCGCTGCTCGCCGAGGCGGAGGCGCTCGACGTCGACGGCGACCCGAAGGGCGCCCAGGCGAAGCTGCGGGAGATCCAGGCGCAGTGGCACGAGGCCGGCCGGGTGCCCCGTGAGGCCGCCGCCGGGCTGGAGCGCCGGCTGCGCGCCGTGGACGACAAGGTCCGTGAGGTCATGGACTCGGCGTGGCGGCGTACCTCCAAGGAGGACAACCCGCTGCTGGCCCAGATGCGTGCCCAGGTCGCCGAGGCCGAGGACCGGCTCGCCCGGGCGCAGACGGCCGGCGACGCCCGCCGGATCAAGGAGGCCGAGCAGGCGCTCGCCTCGAAGCGGCAGTTCCTCCAGCTGGCCGAGCAGGCCGGCTGACTCGAGCTTCACCGGGAGCCCCCGGTCCCGCCTCGGGACCGGGGGCTCCTCCGTGTCCGCCGCCGGGCACGGGAAAGCGCCTTCTCGGCGCGCCCTCGGGTCGACCGGTTGACGCATGGAGGCGGGCTGATCAAAATGGGCGGCAGAGCCAGGTTCCGCACCGGCGCGAGGGCACGACGGCACGACCCGCCGTCGGGATTCGCCGGTGCCTTTCTCCGCGAGTGGCCGTCCACACGACACGGCCCGGCGCGCGCTGTCCGCGTACTCGATGACGAGCGGGCCGTCTCCCTTGGTCTTTCCGCCCGCGGCGCTCGCTCGGCGCGGGCATCCGAAGTGGAGCTCGCCATGCACCGACCCACCGCCCTCGGCGGCGCCCTCGCGGCGCTCGCCACCGCCGCGGCCGGCGTCCTCGTCGCCGCCGCCGTCAGCACCACCCCGGCCGCCGCCGCCACCGGCGGCACCGGCACCGGCTACCTGCACACCAGCGGCAACAAGATCGTCGACAGCACGGGGGCCACGGTCCGGCTCACCGGCATCAACTGGTTCGGCATGGAGACCGACAACAAGACCTTCCACGGTCTGTGGTCGAGCAACCCGTGGCGCGGCCAGCTCGACACCATGGCCCGGCTGGGCTACAACACGCTGCGCATCCCCTACTCGAACGACGCGCTGAAGCCGGGCGCGACGGCCACCGGCATCAACGACTTCGTCAACCCGGACCTGGTCGGGCTCTCCCCGTTGCAGATCCTCGACAAGGTCATCGACTACGCCGGCAGCAAGGGGATGCGGGTGATCCTCGACCGGCACCGCCCCACCTCGGCCGGTCAGTCGCCGCTCTGGTACACCTCGACGGTCTCGGAGGCGACGTGGATCGCCGACTGGAAGATGCTCGCCCAGCGGTACGCGAACAACCCCACGGTGATCGGGGCGGACCTGCACAACGAGCCGCACGCCGAGGGCACCAACCCGGCGGCCACCGGCGCCTGCTGGGGCTGCGGCGACACCGCCCGGGACTGGCGGCTGGCCGCCGAGCGGGCCGGCAACGCCATCCTCGGGGTGCAGCCGAACTGGCTGATCTTCGTGGAGGGGGTCAGCTGCCCGAGCGGCGGCCTGTCGAACGTCTGGGACAACGACACCAGCAACGACGAGGACTGCGGCTGGTGGGGCGGCAACCTGTCGAAGGCCGGGCAGTTCCCGGTCCGGCTGAACGTGGCCAACCGGCTGGTCTACTCCCCGCACGAGTACGCCACCTCGGTCTACCACCAGACCTGGTTCGACGACCCGAGCTACCCGGCGAACATGCCGGCCATCTGGGACAAGTACTGGGGCTACCTCTACAAGCAGAACCTCGCGCCGATCATGATGGGCGAGTTCGGCAGCACTCTTCAGGACCCGAAGGACAAGGTCTGGCTGCAGAACCTGATGGCCTACACGGGGACCGGGGTGACCGGGATGTCCTTCACCTACTGGTCGTGGAACCCGAACTCGGGTGACACCGGCGGCATCGCCAACGACGACTGGACCACCATCAACCAGGCCAAGCAGGACATCCTCCAGCCCTACCTGATCCCGCCGGTGGGTGGGGGCGGCACCAGCAGCCCGTCGCCGACCGGCACCCCGAACACGTCGCCCGCGCCCACCACGCCGGCCCCGACCGGCGGCTGCACCGCGACCTACAAGCAGACCAACGCCTGGCAGGGCGGTTTCCAGGGCGAGCTGACGGTGAAGAACAGCGGCACCGGCACGGTGAACCCGTGGTCGGTTACCTGGACCTGGCCGTCCGGGGTCACCCTGGGCAGCGGCTGGAACGCGACCGTCACCCAGTCCGGCGGCACGGTCACCGCGGCCGCGCCGACCTGGGCGCCGTCGCTCGCACCGGGCGCCTCGGTGACCATCGGCTTCACCGCGAACGGCGCCGCCTCCGCGCCCGCGTCGGTGAAGCTCAACGGCACCGCCTGCTGACCCGCGACGGCCGGGGCCTCCGCGTGGAGGCCCCGGCCGTCGGCGGTCGGTCAGTGCGCGGCGCAGCCGCCGGTGGGCGCGGGCACCGCGGCCGGCGCGCCGATCGTCGGCAGCCCGAGCAGGACCCCCGGGGTACGCGGGGCGCGCCCCGCCTCGGCCGCGTCGCCGGCCCGGGTACGCCGGTGCGACAGCGGCTCCCCGTCGGCGTTGAGGTGGTGCGGGGCGGCGTAGGTGACCGTGGTGTGCACGATGTCGCCGGGGCGGACCTGCCCGGCGAGCGAGCCGGCGTCGAAGTGCACGAGGCGGCCGTCCCGGGCCCGGCCGGACAGCCGGCCGGTGCGCTCGTCCTTGCGCCCCTCGCCGACCGCGACCAGCACCTCGACGGTCTCCCCGACCAGCTTCCGGTTCTCCGCCCAGGTGATCTCCTCCACGCAGGCGATCAGCCGCTCGTACCGCTCCTGCACGACCTGCTTGGGCAGCTGGCCGTCCATGGTCGCGGCCGGGGTGCCGGGGCGCTTGGAGTACTGGAAGGTGAACGCCGACGAGAAGCGGGCCGCGCGGACCACGTCGAGGGTGCGCTCGAAGTCGGCGTCGGTCTCACCGGGGAAGCCGACGATGATGTCGGTGGTGATCGCCGCGTCCGGCATCGCGGCCCGGACCTTCTCGATGATCCCCAGGTACTTCTCGGAGCGGTACGAGCGGCGCATGGCCCGCAGCACGTCGTCGGAGCCGGACTGGAGCGGCATGTGCAGCGAGTGGCAGACGTTGGGCGTCTCGGCCATCGCGGCGATCACGTCGTCGGTGAAGTCCTTCGGGTGCGGGCTGGTGAACCGGACCCGCTCCAGACCCTCGACGTCGCCGCAGGCGCGCAGCAGCTTGCCGAAGGCGTACCGGTCGCCGAACTCGACGCCGTAGGAGTTGACGTTCTGCCCGAGCAGGGTCACCTCCAGCACGCCCTCGTCGACCAGGGCGCGCACCTCGGAGAGGATGTCGCCGGGGCGGCGGTCCTTCTCCTTGCCGCGCAGCGACGGCACGATGCAGAACGTGCAGGTGTTGTTGCAGCCCACCGAGATCGACACCCAGCCGGCGTACGTCGACTCGCGCCGGGTCGGCAGCGTGGACGGGAAGACGTCGAGGGATTCGAGGATCTCCACCTCGGCGGCGGTGTTGTGCCGGGCCCGCTCCAGCAGCACCGGCAGCGAGCCGATGTTGTGCGTGCCGAAGACGACATCCACCCAGGGCGCCTTGCGGACGATCTCGCCGCGGTCCTTCTGGGCCAGGCAGCCGCCCACGGCGATCTGCATCCCGGGGTGCTTGTCCTTCACGGGGCGCAGGTGACCCAGGTTGCCGTAGAGCCGGTTGTCGGCGTTCTCCCGGACGGCGCAGGTGTTGAACACCACCACGTCGGGCTGCTCGTCGGCCTCGGCGGCGCGCACGTAACCGGCCTGTTCGAGCAGGCCGGAAATGCGCTCGGAGTCGTGCACGTTCATCTGGCAGCCGTACGTGCGCACCTGGTAGGTGCGCGGGCTGCCCGCGGCTGCGGTAGTCATGACCCGGACAGCGTATCCGGCCACCGCCATGCTCCTGAACCAGCTGGTGGTCCCCGGCAGCAGTCGGCGGCCCGGGCCTGAGCCCGGGGCCGGCCCGGGCCTGAGCCCGGGGCCGGCCCCTCGCCGCCGGTCAGGCGGCGGCGAGGGCCGGGGCGACCGAGTCGGGCGCCCACCGGGAGCGGTGACACTGCGACCAGCCCCGGCAGCGGGGGTCCGCCACGGTGCAGAGCCGCTGGTCGCTGAGGACCTCGCCGTCGTCGGTCTCGACCACGTCGAAGTGCACCGGCCGGATCGTGCCGTCCGGGGCGACCAGCAGGTGCCGCCCGGCGTCGAGGGTGTCGTCGCGCATCAGGCAGTTGCGGTCCAGCAGCCGGGCCAGCGCCGCGATGCTGGGCAGCTCGGGCAGGCGCTCGGGCACGCCGTAACAGTCGACCATGGTGCCGTACACGCCGGGCGCCTCCCACACGTCGCAGACCACCGCGTACGCGGGAAGTCGGACCGGGTCGGCGACGGCGAGGGGCATCACCACCCGGCCGAGCGCCTCGGCCAGCGCCGGGTAGACCTCCACCGGCGCCGCGCCGTCGATTCTCCAGTTCCACAGCTCGGTCATGCCGCCTCCTCGCTGCGCTCGTCCCACCGGCCTCCGGATCGGGCCTTACTGACGATGGTGGGGTGCATATGACCTCAGCCAGGTGCAAGTTACCGGTCTGTGACCATTCCGGGCAGAATTTCCTCGGGCGACGTTGCCCAGAGTAGCGGGAAGATGACAGTTTATCGGGTATCGTGCCGCCTTCGCGGCAGTAATCACCGGGGATCGCGCGCGGCGCGGGAACCCGACACCGCTCGTCAGCGGACCCGGATCAGGTGCTCGCTCGCCGGCAGCAGCTCACCGACCACCGTGCCGCCCGGGACCTCGCCCGCGACCAGCAGCCCGCCCGAGGTCTGCGCGTCGGCCAGCAGCAGCCGCTCCCCCTCGTCCACCCCGCCGAAGTCCGTCCACGGGGTCACCCAGTCGAGGTTGCGCCGGGTGCCGCCACTCACGTACCCGTCGCGCAGCGCCTCCCGGGCGCCGGGCAGGTAGGGCACCGCGGCCGCGTCGATCGCCACGGTGAGGCGGCTGGCCCGGGCCAGCTTCGAGGCGTGCCCGAGCAGCCCGAACCCGGTGATGTCGGTGCCGCAGCGGATCCCGGCCGCGACGGCCGCCCGTGCCGCGTCCCGGTTGAGCCGGGCCATCGAGGCGACCGCCTCCGGAAACCGCTCGCCGGTCCGCTTGTGCCGGGTGTTCAGCACGCCGACGCCGAGCGGCTTGGTCAGCGACAGCGGCAGGCCGGCCCGGCCGGCGTCCAGGGTGATCAGCTCCTCGGGCCGGACCACCCCGGTGACCGCCAGGCCGTACTTCGGGCCGTCGTCGTCCACGCTGTGCCCGCCGGCCAGGTGGCAGCCGGCCTCCCGGGCCACGTCCTGACCGCCGCGCAGCACCTCCCGGGCCAGCTCCAGCGGCAGCACCTCGCGGGGCCAGCAGAGCAGGTTGAGCGCCACGAGCGGGGTGCCGCCCATGGCGTACACGTCGGAGAGCGCGTTGGCGGCGGCGATCCGCCCCCAGTCGTACGCGTCGTCGACCACCGGGGTGAAGAAGTCGGCGGTGCTGACCAGGCCGGTGCGCTCGTCGAGCCGGACCACCGCGGCGTCGTCGCCGTGCTCCAGACCGACCAGCAGTTCGGCGGCGCCGGTGGCCGGCGCGAGCCCGGCGACCATCGTCTCCAGCTCGCCCGGCGGGATCTTGCAGGCGCAGCCGCCACCGCGGGCGTAATCGGTCAGCCGGAGCCGGTCAGTCATCCCCACATGATCTCCGTGAACCGCGGTGGCCGCCACCCGTACGCCCCGTTCCGTGACGGAATTCGGACTCACGGGTACGGCCGTGACCGGTGTTACCGCTCCGTGACCATTCGAGTTGCGTTCCGCCACTTCACCCCGCCTACAGTGGCCCAACCGGGGGTCTCGCGACCCCGCTTTCCGTATGGACGACAGGGACGGTGAACGACGTGACGACGGGCGAACCGCTGATCGTGCTCGACGGGGTGAACAAGTGGTTCGGCCCGCTGCACGTGCTGGACGACGTCTCGCTCTCCGTCGGCCGGGGCGAGGTGGTCGTGGTGATCGGCCCGTCCGGCTCCGGCAAGTCGACGCTCTGCCGGACGATCAACCGGCTGGAGCCGATCAACTCGGGCACCATCACCTTCGACGGCACCCCGCTGCCGGCCGAGGGGAAGGCGCTGGCCAAGCTGCGCAGCGAGGTCGGCATGGTGTTCCAGTCGTTCAACCTCTTCGCGCACAAGACCATCCTGGAGAACGTCACGCTGGGCCCGGTCAAGGTACGCCGGGAGAAGCCGGCCGCCGCCCGCGAGCGCGGCCTGGCCCTGCTCGACCGGGTCGGCATCGCCAACCAGGCGGACAAGTACCCGGCGCAGCTCTCCGGCGGCCAGCAGCAGCGGGCCGCGATCGCCCGCGCGCTGGCCATGCAGCCCAAGGCGATGCTCTTCGACGAGCCGACCAGCGCGCTCGACCCGGAGATGGTCGGCGAGGTGCTGGAGGTGATGACCTCGCTGGCCCGCGACGGCATGACCATGGTCGTGGTCACCCACGAGATGGGCTTTGCCCGGCACGCGGCCAACCGGGTGATCTTCATGGCCGACGGCAGGCTCGTCGAGGACGCGCCGCCGGCGGAGTTCTTCGCCAACCCGCGCAGTGAGCGGGCCAAGGACTTCCTCTCCAAGATCCTCACGCACTGAGCGTCCGTAGTGGAGCGCGCCGTCCCCCGGCGGCTCTTTCGAAGAAGGAGAAGAGTATGCGTATGAAGCGCGTGGCGGCGGTCGCCGCGGCGGCGACCTTGGCGCTCGGCATGAGCGCCTGCGGCGGCGACGGGGACGGCGGCTCCGGCAGCGGCGGGGCCAAGGGCATCATCGGCAAGGCGCAGAGCCAGAAGAAGCTGGTCATCGGCGTGAAGGCCGACCAGCCGGGCCTGGGCATCCAGACCGGCAGCCAGTACGAGGGCTTCGACATCGAGATCGCCAAGATCGTGGCCAAGGGCCTCGGCGTGGACGCGAACAACATCGAGTGGAAGACCACCGTCTCGGCCAACCGCGAGCCCTTCATCCAGCAGGGCACCGTCGACCTGGTGGTGGCCACCTACACCATCAACGACGAGCGCAAGCAGAAGGTCAACTTCGCCGGCCCGTACTTCATCGCCGGCCAGGACCTGCTGGTCAAGGCGGACTCCACCATCACCGGGCCCGAGGGGCTGGACGGCAAGAAGGTCTGCTCGGCGCAGGGCTCCACCCCGGCCAAGCGGATCCAGACCGACTACCCGAAGGCCAAGCTCCAGCAGTTCGACGCGTACTCGAAGTGCATCACCGCTCTTGAGGGCGGCCAGGTCGACGCGGTGACGACCGACGACATCATCCTCGCCGGCTACGCCGCGCAGTCCCAGTACGCCGGCAAGTTCAAGGTGGTCGGCAAGACCTTCTCCACCGAGCCCTACGGCATCGGCCTGAAGAAGGACGACAAGGACGGCTGCGAGAAGGTCAACGAGATCCTCAAGGCCGCCGCCTCGGACGGCTCCTACAAGGCCGCCTGGGACGCCACCCTGGGCAAGAGCGGCAAGGCCGCGCCCGAGCTGGACACCACCAAGCTGACCAACTGCGGCAGCGTCTGACCGGTTCCGGGGCCGGCATCCGTGAGGGTGCCGGCCCCGGCCTGTCGCGACGCCGACGACGTGCCCCGGGAGTCGACGCATGCACGTATTCGCTGATCCGACCAACCTCGACGCCTACCTGTCGGGCTTTCTCTGGATCCTCAAGCTGACCGGCGCGTCGGCGGTCCTCGCGCTGGTGCTCGGCGTGCTCCTCGCCGCGTTCCGGGTCTCCCCGGTGCCGGTGCTGCGGGGCTTCGGCGCGGCCTGGGTCAACATCTTCCGCAACACGCCGCTGACGCTGATCATCTTCTTCTGCTACTTCGGCCTGTATTCGACCCTCGGACTGACCCTCTCCGAGGACCTCGACCTCAACAACTTCTGGCTCGGGGTGGTCGGCCTGTCGGTCTACACCGCCGCGTTCGTCTGCGAGTCGGTCCGCTCCGGCATCAACACCGTGCCGGCCGGTCAGGCGGAGGCAGCCCGGGCCATCGGGCTGACCTTCTTCCAGACCCTCCGGATCGTGATCCTGCCGCAGGCCGGGCGGGCCGTGGTGGCCCCGCTGGGCAGCGTGCTCATCGCGCTGTGCAAGAACGCCACGATCGTCGGCACCATCGGTCTGATCGAGGCGTCCAGCGTGATGAAGCAGTTGATCAACGACAACGGCGACGCGGTGATCCCGATCTTCCTGGTCTTCGCCGGCACCTTCGCCGCGATCCTCGTCCCGACCGGCTACTTCTTCGGCTGGCTGGCCAACCGACTGGCGGTGAAGCGCTGATGAGCACCACCACCGTTCTCTACGACCACCCGGGGCCGCGGGCGCGCGTGCGCAACGCGGTGCTCAGCGTGGTCTTCGGCGTCGGCCTGGCCGCGCTGCTCTGGTGGGTCTACGCCAAGTTCGACCAGGCCGGGCAGTGGGAGGGCAGCCTCTGGAAGCCGTTCGCCGAGGCGCCGACCTGGACCCAGTTCATCGTGCCCGGCCTGCGGCAGACCCTGCTCGCCGCCGCCACCGGCATGGTGCTGTCGCTGGCGTTCGGCATCCTGTTCGCGGTCGGCCGGCTCTCCGACCACCGGTGGGTCCGGGTCCCGGCCGGCGTGGTGGTGGAGTTCTTCCGCGCCGTCCCGCTGCTCCTCATGATCTTCTTCATCTTCTACGGCGTGCCGTTCCTGATCCAGGCGCCGGTGCCGGCGTTCTGGTCAGTGGTCGTCGGCCTGACCCTCTACAACGGGTCGGTCCTGGCCGAGGCGTTCCGGGCCGGCATCCGCTCGATCCCGTTCGGGCAGTCCGAGGCCGCATACGCCGTGGGCATGCGGAAGAACCAGGTGATGCAGCTGATCCTGGTGCCGCAGGCCGCCCGGGCCATGCTGCCGGTGATCGTCAGCCAGCTCGTCGTGCTGCTCAAGGACACCGCGCTCGGCTACATCGTGGCCTTCCCCGAGCTGCTCCAACGTGGCGTCAACGACCTCGCGGCCAACCGGGGCAACGTGGTCGCCGCCGCCATCGTGGTGGGCGCCATCTACATCGTGATCAACTCGCTGCTCACCACGCTGGCGAACTGGCTGGACCGGCGCACCCGGCGGCAGGGCTTCCGGATCCCGAAGCAGGCCGCGACGCCGGACTCGAACCCGGCCGGCGGCGCCACGGTGGCCGAGCCGCAGGGCTGACCGCCCGCCCGTCGCGAAGGGCCGGCCCGGTCATCCGGGCCGGCCCTTCGTCGCTCTCGCCGTCGTCGTCAGCGGGCGATCTCGGTGACCCGGGACTCGCGGACCACGGTCACCCGGATCTGACCGGGGTAGGTCAGCTCCTCCTCGATCTGCTTGGCCACGTCCCGGGCCAGGACCGCCGCGCCGATGTCGTCCACGTCCTCCGGCTTGACCATCACCCGGATCTCCCGGCCCGCCTGCATGGCGAAGACCTTGTCGACGCCGAGCTTGCCGGCCGCGATCTCCTCGATCCGCTCCAGCCGCTTGACGTACGCCTCGAGGCTCTCCCGCCGCGCGCCCGGCCGGCCGCCCGAGCAGGCGTCCGACGCCTGCGTGAGCACCGCCTCGATGGTCTGCGGCGGCACCTCGTTGTGGTGCGCCTCGATGGCGTGCACCACGTCCTCGCTCTCCCCGTACTTGCGGGCCAGGTCGGCGCCGATGATGGCGTGGCTGCCCTCCACCTCGTGGGTGAGCGCCTTGCCGATGTCGTGCAGGAACGCGCACCGCTTGATGGTCGGCACGTCCAGCCGCAGCTCGGCGGCCATGATGCCGGCGATGTGCGCGGTCTCGACCAGGTGCTTGAGCACGTTCTGCCCGTACGACGTCCGGTAGCGCAGCCGGCCGAGCAGGGTGACCAGCTCCGGGTGGATCTCGGTGATGCCGACCTCGACCAGGGCGTCCTCGGCGGCCCGGTGGCAGAGCTCCTCCACCTCGTGCCGGGCCAGGTCGTAGACCTCCTCGATCCGGTGCGGGTGGATCCGGCCGTCCAGCACCAGCTTCTCGAGCGTGAGCCGGCCGACCTCCCGGCGCACCGGGTCGAAGCAGGAGAGCAGGACCGCCTCGGGGGTGTCGTCGATGATCAGATTGACCCCGGTGACCGACTCGAAGGCGCGGATGTTGCGGCCCTCCCGGCCGATGATCCGCCCCTTCATCTCGTCCCCGGGCAGGTGCAGGACGCTGACCACGCTCTCCGCGGTCTGCTCGCTGGCCACCCGCTGGATGGCGTCGACCACGATGTGCCGCGCCCGCTGCTCAGCGGTGCCGCGCGCGTCGGCCTCGATCTCCCGGACCAGCAGCGCGGCCTCCCGCTTGGCCTGCCCCTCGATCGACTCGACCAGCTCGGCCCGGGCCGTGTCGGCGGTCAGTCCGGCGACCCGCTCCAGCTCGCGGCGGCGCTGCTCCTCCGCCTCGGCGAGCGCCTGCTCCCGCTCCACCAGGCCGGCCTCCCGGGCGGCGAGCGCGGCGCTGGCGGCGGTGAGCTGCCGCTCCCGCTCGGCGAGCCGCTCCACCTCCTCGGTGTGCAGCCGCTCCCGCTCATCCATCCGGGCCGCCCGCCGCTCGACCTCCGCGGCCTGCTCCCGGGTGGTCGCGGCGAGCACCGCCACCTCCCGCTCGCCGCTGCGCCGGGCCGTGGCGCGAAGCTGCTCGGCGTCGGCCTCGGCCTGCTTGTGCGCCCGCTCCAGCACCGTGTCGGCCTCGGCCCGGGCGTCGTCGAGCACCCGCCGGGCCTCGGCCCGGGCCGCCTTCGCCTCGGCCTTGGCGGCGGCCGCCTCGGTCCGGGCCGCGGCGGCGGCGGACTTCGCCACGTCGATCGTGCTGTTCGCCTCGTCGGCGGCGTTGCGCAGGGCCGCCAGGGACTGCTCCTGCCGGTCCTTCTCGGCGATGAAGGCCGGATCCTCGGGGGCGGGCGCGAGACTGAGCCGGCGCACGGTACGCACGCCGAACAGGACGGCACCGACCACCACCACGACGAGCAGCAGGACCACCGCGAGGATGACGACGTCGAAGGCGCTCATCCGGCCGCTCCGAGCCGGGGCGCGCCCACTCCGGCCTGGCCCGGGCAGCCGCCCGGCGAAGAGCGGTCGGCAGCACGTGGAAGACCGCCGGTGATCCTTTGCCGCCCCGCCATGGCCGCCTCCCCTGAACGTCGGCGCCGCAGGCGGCGTGCGGGTGAGCACGTACCTGCGACTCTGGACGCCCGACCGGAGCGGCTGGCTGTGGGTAGCTTTCCGTCGGCGGTGCCCACGTCGGGGCATCGCCGGCGGCCGGTTGCAGTTGTCGGGTCGGCTCCGGACCGGCCGTCCGGAGCTTGCCGTCAAAGGCCGGTGAAGCTGGCCAAAGTGATGCTGTTCTGTTACGAGATCTATGTTGTGCGCTTAGCCTGCGCTGGTCGGGCAAAGTGAGCCTGTATGGCGAGGCTAGGTCGCCAGGGGCCGTTCGGTCAAGAACTCATGATCAAACCACCCGGACGGAGAGAAGTTGGAGGATCACGCAGCGCTGTCCAGATGCCGGACACGGGCGGACAAATTTCACCCGTCAGGGCCGCCTCCGTCACCTTCCCGACCTGCTCAGAGCCACGACGCGACCGTCACCGGGGCCGCTGCGGGGCGTGCCGTCACCGCCGCCGGCGGGCCGACAACTTTCACAAGGGTGACTCGCGTTGCACCCCGCCGATCGCTCGCCCGGTTCTCTCCTGCCGGCTACGAACGTGATGACGTGAACGACTCACCGCGCGCCGGCGCGCTCCGCTCGGCCGTGCGTGACGGATCTTGGAGAGTTGCTGTTCGTCACGAACAGCAACTCTCCAAGATCTCGAAGCGGCGAGGGGCAGGCGGAGGTTCAGTGGGCGCCGAGGGTGCGGGCCGCCCGCACCAGAGCCACGTTGTCCGGTGCGGCGTTGCCGTCCGGCAGCACCAGGGTGTCCTCCAGGCCGATCCGGGTGTGCAGGCCACGGCGTACCGCCTCGGCGAGCACCGGCCAGGTCGCCGGGCCCTCGCCGTGCAGCAGCACCGGCGGGCGGGCGGCGGGGAGCGCCGCGAGGATGGCGGCGGCGTCGGCGACGGCCACGTCGACCTGTTCGGCCAGGCACTCGACGAGAACCCGCCCGGTCGGCGCCGGCCAGCGGCGCCAGGCGTCGACCGCCGCCACGGTCCAGAGGCCCGCCTCGACCAGGACGCCCCGCTCGTGCAGGGCGGCCGCCACGGCGGCCGCGCCGGGTTCGTGGGCGTTGACCGAGGCGAAGTCGGGCAGCACCGTCCAGGCGCGTACGGCGGCGACCCGGTCGGCGGGCTCGGGGGCGATCCAGGCGCCGGTGCTCACCCCGACGGGCAGGCCCGGCCGGGCGGCCCGGATCGCGGTGACCGCCGCAGCGATCACGGCCGGGTCGAGTGACTCGGCGCCGGCGGCGTCGCGCGGGTGCACGTGCACCGCCGCCACCCCGGCCGCCGCACACCGGACCGCCTCGGCCGCCAACTGCTCCGGCGTCACCGGCACCGCCGGATGCTCCTCCCGCCGCCGCCCGCCGTTCAGGCACGCCTTCAACACCGCACACCTCCCCAGGAATCGATCATGACCAGGCAGCCCGGCGCGCACCTCATGATCGCGAGACCGGCCGGGGTCAGTCGAGGGGACGGGCGGCGGGGTCGAGGTCGTTCTCGGCGTCGGCCAGAGCGTCGGCGTCGATGTGCTCGGCGAACTCGGCCGCCTCGGCGCTCTGCGCGGCCAGCGCGTCCTTGACGGCGCGGATGGCCACGCCGGCCGGGTAGCCCTTGCGGGCCAGCATGCCGACCAGGCGACGGAACACCGCGTCGGGCTCGCCCCGGGACGAGCGCAGCTTCCGCTCCACCAGGGCCCGGGCGGTCTCCGCCTCGGTCTCCTCGTCGAGCTCGTCGAGGGCCTCGCTGGCCACCTCGCCGTCGACGCCGCGCTGGCGCAGCTCGTTGGCGAGCGCCCGGCGGGCCAGCCCGCGGCCGGTGTGCCGGCTGCTCACCCAGGCCCGGGCGAAGGCGGCGTCGTCCACGAGGCCGACCTCGTCGTAGCGGTCGAGGACCTGCTCGGCAACCTCCTCGGAGACGCCTCGCTTCGCCAGGGCGCCGGCCAGCTCGGCCCGGGTACGCGGCCGGACCGCGAGCTGCCGCAGGCAGATCTCCCGCGCCAGTTCGGCCTCGTCGCGAGGCGGCGCGGGAGGCGCCTCGGCATCGGGCTCCTCGGCCCGGCCCCGGCGACCGCGGCGCGGCCGGGGTGGAGTGGTGGCGTCACCCGTGCGGGGCGGGCTGGCATCCCAGCCCCGCCCCGTACGAGCGCGTCGTCCTGCCACGGGTCAGCCGGGGATCAGAAGTCGACCGGCGGCAGCTCCGGGCCGCCGGCGGCGTCGCCCGCGCCGGTGCCGACGCCGAGCTTCTCCAGGATCTTCTTCTCGATCTCGGCCGCCACGTCCGGGTTCTCCCGGAGGAACTCGCGGGCCTTCTCCTTGCCCTGGCCGAGCTGGTCACCGTCGTAGGTGTACCAGGCGCCGGACTTGCGGATGATCGCCTGCTCCACGCCGACGTCGATCAGCGAGCCCTCGCGGGAGATGCCCTTGCCGTACATGATGTCGAACTCGGCCTGCTTGAACGGCGCGGCGACCTTGTTCTTCACGACCTTGACCCGGGTGCGGTTACCGACCACGTCGGTGCCGTCCTTGAGGCTCTCGATGCGGCGCACGTCGAGCCGGACCGAGGCGTAGAACTTCAGCGCCCGACCACCGGTGGTGGTCTCCGGGCTGCCGAACATCACGCCGATCTTCTCGCGGAGCTGGTTGATGAAGATCGCCGTGGTGCCGGTGTTGTTGAGCACACCGGTGATCTTCCGGAGCGCCTGGCTCATCAGCCGGGCCTGGAGACCCACGTGGCTGTCGCCCATCTCGCCCTCGATCTCGGCGCGCGGCACCAGGGCCGCGACCGAGTCGATCACGATGATGTCGATCGCGCCGGAGCGGACCAGCATGTCGGCGATCTCCAGCGCCTGCTCGCCGGTGTCCGGCTGGGAGACCAGCAGGGCGTCGGTGTCGACGCCGAGGGCCTTCGCGTATTCCGGGTCGAGCGCGTGCTCGGCGTCGATGAAGGCGGCGATGCCGCCGGCCCGCTGCGCGTTGGCCACCGCGTGCAGGGCCACCGTGGTCTTACCGCTGGACTCGGGACCGTAGATCTCGACGACCCGGCCGCGCGGCAGACCGCCCACGCCGAGCGCCACGTCGAGCGCGATGGAGCTGGTCGGGATGACCGCCGTCTGGACGACGGGCCGCTCCCCCAGCCGCATCACCGAACCCTTGCCGAACTGCTTGTCGATCTGAGCGAGAGCAAGGTCGAGTGCCTTCTCCCGGTCGGGCCCTGCCGCCATCGTTGCCACCCCTGCCTTCGCCGGCGTCTTTCCTGAGCTTCGCGTCACGCGGACACGCTAGGCGCTGGGTCCGACAGAAAACCAGCCGACGGGCCGCGAGCTGTGGACGAGCACCCCGCTGTGGACAATAGCCGAACAGGTGTACGACTCGACAAGCGACACGCGGAACCGGCGAAAAGGCTGCTCAGCGTAGTCGCGCGGGCACCCGGTCGGGATACGCGGCGACGACCGCGCGCCACACCACATGCGTCTCCTCACCCGCCGCGAAGGCCTGCTCGATGGTCCGCCCGCCGAGCTGGGGCAGCACCTGGTCGCTGGCCATGCTGGCCGCGTAGCCCGGCCCGAACGCCTCCTCCAGCCGCGCCCAGAAGTCGGTCAGCCGCACGTGTCACTCCTCCTCGTCGGGCAGGTCGTCCGAAGGACGCCGGAGTCCGTCCGGCTCCGCGACCGGCGCCGGACGCAACGCTAGCGCCACCAGTGGCACCACCGCGATCGCCGACAGCAGGGTCAGCGTCGGATAACCCACGGCCCGCATGACAAACCCGCTCGCCGCCGCCGCGGCCGCCCCGGCCAGCCCCATGACCAGGTCGGAGAGGCCCTGCACGCCGGGCCGGTCGGCGGTGGGCACCGACTCGGACAGCAGGGTGGAGCCGGCCACCATGGTGCCCGACCAGCCCAGCCCGAGCAGGGCCAGACCCACCGAGAGCAGCGGGGTGTGGTGCCCGGCGGTGCCGGCGACCGCGCACGCGGCCAGCAGCAGGGCCACGCCGCCGAGGATCACCGGACGCCGGCCCAGCCGGTCGGTGAGCCAGCCGACCAGCGGGGAGAGCGCGTACATGCCGGCGATGTGCAGGCTGAGCACGATGCCGACCACCCGCAGCACGTCCGCGTCGGCGTGCGACTCGCCGAGGCGTACCGGGGTCATCGACATCACGGCGACCATCACCAGGTGGCCCATGGCCACCGCGGCGATGCCGAGGCGGGCGGCGGGCCGCTCGCGTACCGTGCGCCAGGCCGACCGCATGCCCGCGCGGCGCCGGGCCGTCCCACCCGGCGCCGCGACCGGGTCGGCCGGGGTCTCGGCCGCCGCCAGCCGGCGGGCGGTGAGCAGCGGGTCGGGCCGGAGCAACCCCGCCAGTACGACGGCGGCCAGCACGAACGCGGCGGCGCTGAAGGCGAACGGGCCGGCCAGCGCCGGCAGGCCCCAGCCGCGGGTGGTGGCGTCGGCGAGCGCGGCGAAGTTCGGCGCGGCCACCGCGCCGATGGTGGTGGCCCAGACGACCAGCGAGAGCTGGCGCCCCCGGCGGGCCGGCTCGGCCAGGTCCACGGCCGTGTAGCGGGCCTGGAGGTTGGCCGCGGTCCCGCCGCCGAAGAGCAGCATGCCGACGAAGAGCAGCGGCACCAGGTGCAGCACGGTGGAGACCACCACGAGCACGCCCCCGACGGCCCCGACCAGGTACGCGGTGACCAGCCCCGGCCGCCGACCGCGGGCCGCCATGATCCGGGTGACCGGCACGGCGAGCAGCGCGGCGCCGACCACCCCGGCGCTCTGCGCCACCCCGGCCAGGGCGGTGCCCGCGACCCGGGCGGCCAGCAGCGCGCCGACCGAGATGCCGATGGTGACGCCGATGCCGCCGATGATCTGGGTGAGGAAGAGCAGCCGGACGGTGCGCCGCTGGATCGGGGCGACGTCGAGCCGGCCCGGTGCGGGCGTGGTCAGGTCGGTGGCCATGGCGGATGCTCCTGGGGGTAAGGGGTGACCCATCCTCCCGCACCCGACCGGGTCGCCGGGACCCCGTTCAGCTACAGGCCGAGTCCCCGACCGATGATCTCCTTCATGATCTCGGTGGTGCCGCCGTAGATGGTCTGCACCCGGCTGTCCAGCCAGGCCTTCGCCACCGGGTACTCCAGCATGAAGCCGTAGCCGCCGTGCAGCTGCACGCAGCGGTCGGCCACCTTGTTCTGCAGCTCGGTGGTCCACCACTTGGCCTTCGCCGCGTCGGTCACCGAGAGCCGGCCGGCGTTGTACTCGGCCACGCAGTGGTTGACGAAGGTCCGCGCGATGGTGACCTCGGTGTCCAGCTCGGCCAGGAGAAAGCGGTTGTGCTGGAACCGCCCGATCGGCCGGCCGAACGCCTCCCGCGAACGGGCGTAGTCGAGGGTGAGCGCGAGCAGCTTCTCCGCCGCCGCCACCGCGGCGACCGCGATGCTCAGCCGCTCGCGGGGCAGGTTGGCCATCAGATGGTAGAAGCCGTGGTTCTCGGTGCCGACCAGGTTCTCCGCCGGCACCCGGCAGTCGTCGAAGAACAATTCGGCGGTGTCGTTGGCCTTCAGGCCGACCTTGGCCAGCCGCCGGCCCCGGCCGAAGCCGGGCGTGCCGGTCTCCACCACGATCAGGCTCACCCCGTGCGCGCCCTGGTCGGGGGCGGTCTTGGCGACCACCACCACGAGGTCGGCCAGCTCGCCGTTGGTGATGAACGTCTTCTGCCCGTTGAGCACCCAGCTGTCGCCGTCGCGCACCGCGCTCGTGCGGATGCCGGCCAGGTCGCTGCCCGCGCCCGGCTCGCTCATCGCGATGGCGGTGACCAGGTCGCCGGAGCAGAAGCCCGGCAGCCAGCGCTTGCGCTGGTCGTCGGTGGTCAGCTCGGCCAGGTACGGGGCCACCACGTCGTTGTGCAGCCCGAAGCCCAGCCCGGTGCAGCCGGCCGCGATGATCTCCTCGTCGAGCACCGCGTTGAACCGGAAGTCGCGCTGCCCGCCGCCGCCGTGCTCGGGGTCCACGTCCATGCCGAGCAGCCCGGCTGCGCCCGCCCGGCGCCACACCTCCCGGTCGACGATCCCGTCGGCCTCCCAGCGCTCGTGGTGCGGCACGGCCTCCCGGGCGAGGAACTGACGGCACAGGTCCCGGAACTCTTCGTGGACGGGCTCGTAGAGATGCTGCTCCATGGCGGCCAGTGTGGCACCGCCCCCCCCGCTGCCCAGGGGCGAACCCTGCTCAGCTCCACCAGGTGGCGTCGGTGACCGGGACGAAGCCGAGCGAGTCGTAGAGCGGGCGGCCGGCGCGCGCCGCGGTGAGCGTCATCGGCACCTCACCGAGCCGGCCGAGGACGCCGTGCAGCAGGTTCCGCCCCACGCCCCGGGAGCGGTGCTCGGGCAGGCTGGTCATCCAGTACAGGCCGACGCCCTCGTCCCGCACGGTCAGGCAGGCGCCAGCCGCCGCGCCGCCCGAGTGGATCAGGAAGAACCCCACCTCGGGCCGGTCCAGCAGGGCGGCCGGGAACGCCTCGCCGGGACGGCGCGGTTGCAGTGGCTCCAGGGGGAAGCCGCGCACCACGACGTCCTCGGCCACGTCGAGCTGGTCGGGGCGCTCGACCGGGGTGACCGGCAGGGACGGGTCGGGCACCGGCGCCGGGCGCCGGACCAGCACCGGCAGACTGCGCGGGGTGAGGCCGAGGTCGGTGAGATCCACGGAGGCGTACTGGTCCTCGACGGTGACCGGGCCGACCCGCCGGCGGACCAGGTCGGCCAGCGCGGCCCGGTCGTCGGGGGCCGGGTCCGGGGTGCGCAGCAGGATCCGCAGCCCGGTGCGTCGGCCGCCGGTCACCGCGAGGAAGCCGGGCCGGCGCAGCAGCGCGTGGCCCCGGGCCTCGGCGAGGGCGGTCCAGAGCGCGGCGGCGTTGCGCACGGACCGGTCAAGATCAGCGGCGGTCATGCCGCGACGCTACGGCCCGGGCCGCCCGCCGCGCAGGTCCATTCCGCCGCCGTCGCACTGGTCCAAAGCCCCGGAGTACGCCAGCATGGCGGGATGAGCACGCTGACCGGGAAGCAGATCGCCGACGCCGCCCTGGACGGGTGGACCTACCTGCTCGGCGCCCTGCACACCCGCATCCGTACGCCGAACTTCGCCGCCGGACTGTCGCTGGTGGACGCCATCGGCGCCGAGGCCGAACGGCGGGACCACCATCCCGACCTGGACCTGCGCTACACCCACGTCGACGTGCGACTCTGGTCGCACGACGCGCGCGGCGTCACCGACCGCGACGTCCGGCTGGCCCGGGCCATCTCGGCGCTCGCCGCCGAGGCCGGCCTGTCCCCGGCGCACGCCGGCGTCGCCCGGCTCGAACTCGCCCTGGACAGCCCGGATTTCGCCGCCGTGCTGCCGTTCTGGCGGGCGGTGCTGGCCGTGGAGCACCTGGCCGGGCCCGGGTTCGGCGACGAGATGCGCGATCCGGCCGGCGCGCTGCCCACCGTGTGGTTCCAGGAGTCCGGCCGCGACGAGCCCCGCCAGCGCTGGCACCCGGACGTGTGGGTGGACCCGGCGGAGGTGGGGCCGCGGATTCAGGCGGCGCTGGCCGCCGGCGGGACGCTGGTCAGTGACGAGGCGGCGCCGCACTTCTGGGTGCTCGCCGACTCCGACGGCAACCGGGTCTGCCTCTGCACCTGGCAGGGGCGCGACTGACCCGCCTCAGCGCAGCGCGCGGCCGGCCACCTTCAGGTCCTTGACCAGCCCCTCGTACGCGACGTCGTGGTTGTCGGCGCGGAGCACCGCGGAGGGGTGGATGGTGGCCAGCAGCCGGGCCTCCGGGGCGTCGGCGACCTTGCCGGCGTTGTCCACCGGGACCCGGGCGAAGTCCTCCGGGTGCTGCGCGGCGGCCGGCCACGGCAGCAGCTCGCCGCGCTGCTTGGTCACCCGGAACGTCGGGCCGAGCAGCGCCTTGGCGGCGGTGGCGCCGAGCACCACCACGATCTCCGGGTGGAGCCGGGCGAACTCGGCCACCAGCCAGGGCCGGCACGCGGTGATGTGCACCCGGTCCGGCGTCTGGTGGATCCGCCGCTTGCCGCGCAGCTCGAAGCGGAAGTGCTTGACGGCGTTGGTGAGGTAGATGTGGCCGGGGTCGATGCCGGCGTCGTCCACCGCCTTGCGCAGCAGCCGGCCGGCCGGGCCGACGAACGGCAGCCCCTTCTGGTCCTCCATGTCGCCGGGCTGCTCCCCGACGAAGACCACCCGGGCGCTCTCGTCGCCCCGGCCGAACACGGTCTGCGAGGCGTCCCGGTAGAGCTCGCAGCCCCGGCAGCCGACCGCGGCGGCGCGCAGCTCGTCGATGGTGTCCGCCTGCGGCGGGATGAACTTCTGGGCTCCGGGGGCGCTCTCGGTCTCGGCCATGCCAGCTTTATATACCGGTTTCGACACCGACGCCGGATGCGCCCGGGACCCGGGTCAGTATCCGGAGCCGCCGCCGCCACCGCCGCGCGAGGCCAGCGCGATCGCGATGATCACCAGGATGATCACCACCACCGCCACGCCGATCCAGAGACCGGTCCGGGACTTGTTCGAAGCCATGCCACCCACCTCCGGGCCGCGGTTACCCGCCGGCGGCCGGGACATGCGGCGGTTCAGGTGGTGAAGCCGGCCGGCGCCGGCCGGACCGCCCGGGCCGCCGCGTCGGCGAGCGGGCCGAGGTCGGCCTCGTCGAGCGAACTCACGGTGATCCGCACGCCGGGCGCGGCGGCGATCCGGTTCAGCGCGCCGGGGGCCACCGACCAGCCGGCGTCCCGCAGGGCGGTGACCGCGACCGTCTCGTCCGGCACCGGCACCCAGACGTTGATCCCGGTCCGCCCGTGGGCGGCCAGGCCCCGCGCCGCCAGGGCGTCGACCAGCCCGTCGCGCCGCCGCTCGTAGCTCTCCGCCGCGCCGCGTACCAGGTCAGCGGTGGCCGGGTCGCGCCAGAGCGCCAGGACCAGGCGTTGCAGCACGGTGGAGACCCAGCCGGCGCCGACCCGGGCCCGGCCGGCCACCCGGGCCACGGTGGCCTCGTCGCCGGCGAGCACCGCGAGCCGCAGGTCCGGGCCGTAGGGCTTGCTCACCGACCGGACGAAGGCCCACGCCGGGGTCGCCCCGGCGAGCGGGTGCAGGGGTACGCGGGCCAGCTCGGCGGCGTGGTCGTCCTCGATCAGCAGCAGGTCGGACCGGCCGGCGAGGAGCGTACGCAGCTCGGCGGCCCGGTCGGCGGAGACCGCGGCGCCGGTGGGGTTCTGGGCCCGGCTGGTCACGATCAGCGCGCGGGCGCCGGCGGCCAGCGCGGCCCGGACGCCCGGCGCGGTGGGGCCCTCGTCGTCCACCGGCACCCCGATGGCGCGCAGCCCGAGCGCGGCGAGCAGGTCGAGCAGGTTGGCCCAGCCGGGGTCCTCGACGGCGACCGCGTCGCCGGGGCGCAGGTGGGCGGCGAGCAGGCGTTCGATGCCGTCGAGCGCGCCACCGGTCACGGTGATCTCGTCGGCCGGCACCCCGTCGGCGGCGAGCCTGTCCCGGGCGGCGGCGGCCAGTTCGGGCAGGACGGCGGCCGCCGCGTACCCGCCGGGCACGCCGAGCTGGGCGGCGAGTTCGGCGAGGTGCGGACCGAGCGGCGGCAGCAGGCGGCCGTCGGGCTCACCGGCGGAGAGGTTGCGCGTGCCGGGCAGCGGCCGGGGCATCAGCGCGGACCGGCGGGTGGCCACCGGCGGGCGGGGACGCACCCTGGTGCCGTGCCGGCCGGCGGTGGCCACCAGACCACGCTGCCGCAGCTCCTGGTACGCCTTCGCGACGGTGGCCGGGCTGACGCCCAGCTCGGCGGCGAGGGCGCGGACCGCGGGCAGGGCGTCACCCGGGGCGAGGTCGCCGGCCCGGATGCCGGTTTCCACGCACGCCGAAATCGCCGCCGACGAGGAACCGCTGATCTGATAACGTGCTGCCACAGTTTGGCTATTGTACTAGAACAAAGGTGGGATGTCGCATGTACCCCCCGACCGAACGGACCACCGCCACCCGCATGCGGGGCCGGATGAGCTACGACGAGGCCGCCGCGCACGCCGTCCTGGACGAGGCGTACCACTGCACGCTCGGGTTCACCGTGGACGGCGAGCCGCGACTGCTGCCCACCCTGCACGTCCGCGTCGGCGACACCCTCTACCTGCACGGCTCCACCGGCAGCCGGCCGCTGCTCGCCGCCCGCGACGACGCCGGGCTGCCCATCTGCGTCGCGGTGACCCACCTCGACGGGCTGGTCTTCGCCCGTTCGCAGTTCAACCACAGCGCCAACTACCGGTCCGTGGTCGCCCACGGCACCGCCCGCCTGGTCACCGACGAGCGGGAGAAGCTCGCCGTGCTGACGGCGTTGGTCGAGAAGGTGGCCGCCGGCCGCAGCACCGACAGCCGGCCGCCGAGCCGCCGGGAGCTGGCCGAGACGGCCGTGCTGGCGCTGCCGCTTCGCGAGGTGTCGGTCCGCGCTCGGGCCGCCGGGGTCAACGACGAGCCGGCCGACCACGAGCTGCCGTACTGGGCCGGGGTCGTGCCGCTGCGGGTGACCAGGGGACTGCCCGAGCCGGACGCCGGAGTGACCGCGCCGGTGCCGGCGTACCTGCGGCCGGCCCCGTCACCCTGGCTGGAGCCGGTGGTGCTGCGCGGCGAGCACGTCGTGCTGGAGCCGCTCGACCAGTCCCACGCCGAGGAGTTGTACGCCGCCCTCGACGACGAGGAGGTCTGGCGATACGTCGGCACGCCGCGCCCGGCCGGCGTCGAGGAGATGGCGGACTACGTCCGGGCCTCGCTCGACGCCCACCGGCGCGGGGTGCGGATGCCCTGGGTGCAGCGCTGCGCGGTGACCGGCGCGGTGGTCGGCACCACCTCCTACTACCAGCCCGACCCCGAGCTGCGGACCGTCGAGATCGGCTACACCCAGCTCGGCCGGCCCTGGTGGCGCACCGGGATCAACACCGAGGCGAAGCTGCTGCTGCTCACCCGGGCGTTCGAGGAACTGGACGCGATCCGGGTCACCTGGCAGACCAGCTCCCTCAACGAGCGCTCGCAGCGAGCCATCGAACGGCTCGGCGCGGTCCGGGAGGGGACGCTGCGGTCCAACCGCCGGCGCGCCGACGGCACCTGGCGGGAGTCCGCGCTCTACTCGATGCTCGCGGAGGAGTGGCCAAACGCACAGGTCAGGCTGCGGGAACGGCTTCGCCCCGCGGTGCCCGCGGCGTCATGATGACCGGCGTGCTGGGGATCACCGACATCTGGACGTACGTGCTGGGCACCGTGGCGATCGTGCTGCTGCCCGGGCCGAACTCGCTCTTCGTGCTCTCCACGGCGGCCCGCCGTGGGGTGGCGGCCGGTTACCGGGCCGCCGGAGGCGTGTTCGTCGGCGACTCGGTGCTGATGATCCTCTCCGCCGCCGGGGTGGCGTCGCTGCTCAAGGCGTACCCGGCGCTCTTCCTGGTGGTCAAGTACACCGGCGCCGCGTACCTCGCGTGGTTGGGGCTGGGCATGCTGCGCGGCGCCTGGCGGCGCTGGCGCGACCGCAACGACCCCGCGACGCCGCGGCTCATCGACGCCGCGGAGCCGGCGGCCGTGCGCGACCCGTTCCGGCGGGCGCTGGTGATCAGCCTGCTCAACCCGAAGGCGATCCTCTTTTTCATCTCCTTCTTCATCCAGTTCGTCGACCCCGGCTACGCCTGGCCTGCGCTGTCGTTCCTGCTGCTCGGGCTGATCGCGCAGGTGACCAGCGCGCTCTACCTGACCGCGCTGATCCTCACCGGCACCTTCCTGGCCGCCCAGTTCCACCGCCGGCGGCGGCTCGCCGCCACCGGCACCACGGCCATCGCCGTGCTGTTCCTCGGCTTCAGCCTGAAGCTGGCCACCGCCTCGGTCTGACCCGTCGCCTTCTCACTGCCTCGGGGTGGCGGCGGCCAGCGTCAGGTGCCGTCGCCACCGCCACCACCGCCACCGACGCCCGCGCCCCCGGCGGTGCCGCCGAGGCCGTAGCCGGGCGCGACCGGCTCGTCGGGGTGGCGGCTGACGTGCGCGGATTCGCTGATCCTGGCGGACCAGTCGGCGTGCGCGGCGGCCGCGGCGTGCCGGTCGATGGCGTGCCGCAGCCAGCCGTCCACCGTGGCGACCCAGTCCCGCCGGTCCGCTCCCGCGTGCCAGGCTCGGAACCGGCTGATGCTCTGGTGGGTGATCCCGGCCAGGGAGAGCCGGCGGTCCATCCAGAGCAGCACCTCCAGCCCCGCCGCGTTGGTCACGAAGATCACCTCCAGCTCGGTGATCGGGCCGGCGTAGAGCGGGGCGACCCAGTAACCCAACCGCTGGTGGAACGGCAGCCCCTGCTCCACGCCGGGCAGCCGCCCGTGCTGGAGCCCGGCCTGCCGCATCACGAAACCCAGGGTTTCCAGCGCGGCGAGGACGTGCTGCTGAGTGGGGATCGGATGGACGAAGACCGGCACCATGGCGCCCTGGTCCAGGTCCGGGTCGACCGACACCTCGGTACGCAGCCCGGTGCGCAGGCTCATCAGCGGCACCCCGCCGAAGATGGTCACCGGCGTCTCCCAGGGCAGCGGGATCGCGAAGTCCACCGCCCGCCGCCGCTCCGCCGGCACCACGAACCGGCCGGCGATCGGCACCTGGTGGTACTGCACCAGCCGGCGGGGTGACTCCGGATCCTCCGGCTCGACCTGGGCGACGAGCCCGAGCCGGATGTGCCGGACGGCGACGTCGGTGCCGCCGGCCGCGAGGGTGACGCGGCCGGGGAGGCGCAGGCCGGGGCGGGTGCTCGGGTTGGGCAACGTGGTGCTCACCGACAGCCCGGTCCACACGGACTCCGACGACACCCCGGTCAACCGCATGCGGCGGGCATTCCCGCTGCCCGCGGCGGCATGCGCCGGCCGTGGCGGGTCCGCCCGGATCCGGGTGCGTCCGTTGTTGCCGGAGCGACAACAGACGCACCCGAAGAGAGGCCAGCGCGTCAGCGCAGGCGGCGGCCGCGCGGCACCGGGTCGGTCTCGTCGTCGAACTCGCCGATGACCTCCTCGAGGAGGTCCTCCAGCGCCACGAAGCCGATCGGCCGGGTCGGGCCGCCGCCGTTGCGGACCAGCGCCAGCTGGGCCTGGCGGCCGCGCATGGCGGCCACCGCCTCGGTGACCGACGCCTCGCCGGGCAGGGTGAACGCCGGGGTCATCAGCTCCTCGGCGGTCGCCGGCCGGCCGGTGGTGACCGCGCGGACCGCCTCGCGGACGTGGACGAGGCCGCAGACCTCGCCGCCGGCGTCGACCACGGCCAGCCGGGACCGGCCGCTGTCGCGGGAGACGTGCTCGATCCGGTCGGCGGTGTCGTTCCGGCGTACCGTGACGATCCGGTCGAACGGCTCCATCACCTGCGCCACGGTGGTGCCCTGCAGCTCCAGCATGCTGGTCAGCATCTGGTGCTGCTCGGCGCCGAGCAGCCCGTGTTCGCGGGACTGCTCCAGCAGGATGCGCAGCTCGTCCGGGCCGTGTGCCTGGGCGAGCTGATCCTGCTGGCGGACGCCGACCAGCCGCAGCACGGCGTTGGCCAGCGCGTTGAGCGCGGAGAGCACCGGGCGGGCGACCCGGGCGAAGGCCCGGAACGGCAGCGCCAGCAGCATGGCCGAACGTTCCGCGTCGGTGATCGCCCAGGACTTCGGCGCCATCTCGCCGACCACCAGGTGCAGGAAGGTCACCAGGGCCAGGGCGAAGAGCAGCCCGACCAGGTGGCTGACCGCGTCGGGCAGCCCGACCGTGTGCAGCAGCGGGCTCAGCAGGTGCTCGAGGGCCGGCTCGGCCAGCGCGCCGAGCCCCAGGGTGCACAGGGTGATGCCGAGCTGGGCACCGGCCAGCATGAGGCTCAGCTCGCGGACGCCGTCCAGCGCCGCGCGGGCCGCCCGGCCGCCGCCGACGGCCATCTGTTCCAGGCGGTACCGCTTCGCCGCGACCAGCGCGAACTCGGCCGCCACGAAGAAGCCGTTCAGCGCCAGGAGCACCGCGGAGAAGAAGAGCGCGAACCCCGGGCTCATGCCGCCTCCTCCCGGTGCACGCCGGCCGTCGTCCGGAGCCGGACGGAGTCCGCCACGTGCCGGTCCACGGCGAGCACCTCGACCAGAGCGCGCGGCTCGTCCGGCTCGTCGCCGTCGACGGCCAGGGCGATCTCCAGCCGGTCGCCGACCTCCGGCACCCGGCCCAGCTCCCGCATGACCAGGCCGGAGAGGGTGTCGTACTCGGGGGCCTCGGGCAGCGCGATGCCGGTGCTGTCGGCGACCTCGTCGATCCGCCAGCGGGCGGGCACCACCCAGGAGCCGTCATCCTGCCGGGCCGGGGCCCGCTCCGGCGGGTCGTCCTCGTCGCGGATCGGCCCGACCAACTCCTCGGCGATGTCCTCCAGCGTGATCACGCCGGCGAAGCCGCCGTACTCGTCGACCACGCAGGCGAGCTGGCGGTGCCCGACCCGGAGCCGGTCCAGCACCGTCGGCAGCGGCAGTGTCTCCGGCACCAGCAACGGGGGTACGGCGACCGCGGCGACCCGGGTGGTCGCCCGCTCGGCCGGCGGCACCCCGAGCACGTCGGCGATGCCGACCACGCCGACCAGGTCGTCGACGCCCTCGGCGCCGCGCACCGGGAACCGGGAGTGGCCGGTGTCGAGCAGCTCGACGACCCGGCTGACCGGCTCGTCGGCCCGTACGGTGTGCACGTCGACCCGGGGAACCATGGCCTCCCCGGCCGTGAGCTCCCGGAAGTCGAGCCCCCGGTCCAGCAGGTCGGACATCGCGGCGTCGAGGCGCCCCTCCTCCCGGGACTCGGCGATGATCTGCTCCAGGTCCTCCGGGGTGGCGCCGCTGGGCAGCTCCTCGATCGGTTCGATGCCGGCCCGGCGGAGCAGCCGCACGGCGGCCCGGTCGAAGAGGGTGATCACCGGTCCGAAGATCCGCAGGTACATGAGGGTGGACCCGGCCAGCGCCCGGGCGAGCGGCTCGGCGCGGACGATGGCCAGGTTCTTCGGGGCCAGCTCACCGAGGACCATCTGCACCACGGTGGCGATGAGCAGGGCGAGCGCCACCGACAGCGGCAGGGCCACCCCGCTGGAGACGCCGGCGAGGCCGAGCAGGTCGGCCAGCCCGGCGCCCAGGTACGGCTCGGCGGCGTAACCGACCAGCAGGGCGGTCACGGTGATGCCGAGCTGGGCGCCGGAGAGCATGAACGAGAGCCGGCCGGTCACCTCGAGGGCCCGGGCGGCGGCCTGGTCGCCACCGTCGGCGAGCTGCTTGAGCTTGCCCCGGTCCACGGCGACGTAACCGAACTCCTGGGCCACGAAGTAACCGGTGGCGGCGGTGAGCACGATGATGAGAACAAGGCCGACGAGGATCAGCACGGGAGGTTCAGGGCTCCCGGGGCCGTCGGGTCCAGAGATTGCCGGGCACGACCCGGCTGGCTACTGCTGCCCTCCTGGGCAGAGGAGTCGATCATGTGGCCATTTTATCGGGGGCGGCTGGACGTTCGCTGAGGGTGCCGGAAGCCTCCCCGCTGTCCGGTTCACCGCCCGGCCAGCTCGTCGGCGTCCAGCAGTTTCCGGTCGATCCGCCCCGAGCGGTAGGCGGACCGCCCGATCATCTGCGCGGCGACCGGCGCGGTGGCCAGCTGGAAGACCGCCACCAGCGCGATCATGCCCAGGTCCGACACCGTACGCAGGCGCAGCGCCAGGCCGGCCAGGAGTAGCAGCACCCCGAGCACCTGCGGCTTGGTGGCGGCGTGCATCCGGCCCAGCACGTCCGGGAAGCGCAGCACGCCGATCCCGGCGACCAGGCTGAGCAGCGCCCCGCCCAGCAGGCAGGCGCCGCCGAGCCAGTCGGCGACGGTCCCGATCATGGGGTGCCGCCCGTCGTTCGCGGGCGCCGGGCGCTCATGTTTCCTCCCGGACGGCGAAGCGGACCAGGGACACCGAGCCGACGAAGCCGAGCAGGGAGAGCACCACCAGCACGGGCAGCGTGGTGGCGTGCCCGTTGACCGCCGCCTCCGCGCCCACCGCGCCGAGCATGGTGGAGAGCAGCAGGTCGGCGGCGACGACCCGGTCGAGCAGGGACGGGCCGCGGTAGATCCGGGCCAGGGCGAGCAGCGCGGTGACCGAGAGCAGCACGGTCAGCGCGACGGCGAGGAGCGCGGTCACGGGTGGTTCCTCCGATCGACGGGTTCGGGACTGAGCCGGCGTACCTCCGCGGCGGAGCCGACGGCGCGGACGATGCGCCGTTCGACGGCGAGGACCCGCTCCCGGCTGCCGGTCAGATCCTCCGGGCCGCGGACGTCGAGGACGTGCACGTAGAGCACCCCCCGGTCGCGGTCCACCTCGAGGATCAGGGTCCCCGGCACCAGGGAGATCACCTCGGCGGTGAGGGCCAGGTTGAGGTCGGTGCGGACCCGCAGCGGCACCGCGATGATCGCGCCGCGCGGGCGGTAGCCGGGGCGCAGCGCGACGGCGGCGACGTGCAGGCTGGCGCTGACCAGCTCGCCGACGAAGGTGACCGCGAGGACCAGCAGCGGGCCGGGGCGCAGCCGCCCGCCGAAGGTGACCGGCGGGAGCGGGAAGAAGAGCAGCACGGCCGCGCCGATCACCAGGCCGGCGAGCAGGTTGCCCCAGGACAGGTCACCCCAGAGCAGCAGCCAGATGGCGACCAGCCAGCCCAGCGCCACGGCCTGGTCGCGCCGCCGCCCGCCCCGGCCCACGGCGGGCGGGAGGGCTTCGGGCGCCAGGTGGGCGGCCGACGGGTCGCCGGTCGGCTCCCCGTCGCCGGCCGCCCGGCCCGGGGGCAGGTCGTCGGTCACGGCACGTCCACCGGCAGGACCGAACGGATGTACGGGGTGCGCTGGCGCAGGTCGGTGGCGGCGTCCGTGGTGACCCGGAACAGCGGCCCGGCGGCCAGGGTGAGCACCAGGCCGAGCAGCACCAGGGCGGCGGTGGCCCCGACCATCAGCCCGGGCAGCCGTACGGCCGGGCCGGCGGTGGCCAGCCGGGGCGCCCGCCAGAACGCGATGTTCCACACCCGGGAGGCGGCGTAGAGGGTGAGCAGGCTTGTCAGGGCGCCCGCCCCGACCAGCACGGCGGGCAGTGTCCCGCCGGCCGCCACCCCGGCCTGGAGCAGGCCGAGCTTGCCGAGGAAACCGGAGAACGGCGGAATGCCGGCCAGGTTCATGGCCGGGACGAAGAAGAGCACGGCGAGCAGCGGGGCGATCCGGGCCAGCCCGCCGAGCCGGCGCAGGTCGGTGCTGCCGGCGCGCTCCTCGACCAGGCCGGCGACCAGGAAGAGGGTGGTCTGGATGGTGATGTGGTGCACCACGTAGA
This sequence comes from Micromonospora sp. NPDC023966, assembly GCF_040639095.1. Classification (NCBI taxonomy): domain Bacteria; kingdom Bacillati; phylum Actinomycetota; class Actinomycetes; order Micromonosporales; family Micromonosporaceae; genus Micromonospora; species Micromonospora sp. NPDC023966. Next base: position 140,599 of record NZ_JBEZZJ010000013.1, read on the forward strand.
AGATCGCCCCGGCCAGGCCGGCGATGCTGCTCAACGCCACCCCGAAGATCATGTAGCCGATGTGGCTGACCAGGGTGAACGAGAAGAGCCGCTTCATGTCGGACTGGGCCGCCGCGCCGAGGATGCCGACCACCATGGTCAGGCCGGCCACCACCATGAGCAGGCCGGAGACCTGGCCGCCGGGGAAGAGCAGGGTCTCGGTGCGGATGATCGCGTACACGCCGACCTTGGTGAGCAGGCCGGCGAAGACCGCGGTGACCGGGGCGGGCGCGGTCGGGTAGCTGTCCGGCAGCCAGGCGGAGACCGGGAACACCGCGGCCTTGATGCCGAAGGCCAGCAGCAGGGTGAGCTGCAACGCCAGGCGTACGCCGGACGGCAGGGCGTCCAGGCGGCCGGCGAGCTGCGCCATGTTGACGGTGCCGGTGGCCGCGTACACCAGCCCCATCGCGGCCAGGAAGATCATCGACGACAGGATGCTGACCACCACGTACGTCGAGCCGGTGCGGATCCGGGTCTCGGTGCCGCCCAGGGTGATCAGCACGAAGCTCGCGGCCAGCAGGATCTCGAAGCCGACGAAGAGGTTGAACAGGTCCCCGGCGAGGAACGCGTTGGTCACGCCAGCGGTGAGCACCAGGTAGGTGGGGTGGTAGATGCTCACCGGCGCGGTCTCGCCGGTCTCCCCCCGCCCCTGGCCGATCGAGTAGAGCAGCACGCAGAGGGTGACCGCCGAGGAGACCACCAGCATCAGCGCGGCCAACTGGTCGGCGACCAGCACGATGCCGACCGGCGCCGGCCAGCCGCCCACCCGGACCACCACCGGCCCGTGCCGGTACGCCTCGACCAGCAGCACCACCGCCACCACCAGGGTGGTGGTCAGTCCGATCAGGCTGACCGAGCGCTGCAACCCGGGCCGGTTGGCCAGGATCAGGGTGAGCGCCGCGCCGAGCAGCGGCACCACCACCGGCAGCGGCACCAGGCCGGTCATGCGCCCGTCCCCGTTCCCGACCGCGGGGCTCGCGGCACCGGCGCACTCCTCGCGCTCACCGCTGCTCCCCCCGCCGGCGCAGGCGGCGCAGCGCCGGTTCCGGGTCCACCTGCTCCGGGTCGTTGTCCGGCCCCTCGCCGCCGAGGTCCGCGGTGGCCACCTCGTTGCGTTCGGCGAGCCGGACGATCTGCCGGTCCTCCAGGTCGTCCTGCACCTCGTCGTCGCCGGTGAGATACCAGCTCCGGTAGGCGACCGCGAGCAGGAACGCGGTCAGCCCGAACGTGATCACCACGGCGGTGAGCACCATGGCCTGCGGCAGCGCGTCGCTCATCGCCGCGGGCGGCGCGGTGCCCACCAGCGGCGCGGCCCCGGACCGGCCGCCGAGCAGGATCAGCAGGTTCACCCCGTTGCCGAGCAGGATGACGCCGAGCAGGATCCGGGTCAGGCTGCGCTCCAGCAGCAGGATGACCCCGGTGGCGACGAGCACCCCGACGGCGATCACCAGCACCAGGGTCGGCCCGGCCGCGCCCCGGGTCACCGCGGCACCTCCGGTCGCGACCGCGGGGCTCGCCGGACCGGCCCGCTCCTCGCGCTCACGGACCCTCCCCCTCGCGCTGGACGGCGAGCCCGCGGGCCGGTTCGCCGGCCGCCTCGACGTGCCGGTCCACCTCCGCGCCGAGGCTGCGCAGGATGTCCAGCACCAGCCCGACCACGATCAGATAGACGCCGATGTCGAAGAAGAGCGACGTGACCAGGTAGAAGTGGCCGACCAGCGGCAGCCAGAGGTTGACCTTCACGCTCTCCAGCACCTGGCCGGTGAGGAGCAGCCCGAGCACGCCGCCGCCGACCGAGACGGCCAGTCCGGCGCCGAGCACCATGCCCGCACCGACCGGCGCCGCCTCGGCCAGCTCGTACCGGCCGCCGGCCAGGTAGCGGACGGTCAGCGCGAGGCCGGCGACCAGGCCGCCCGAGAAGCCGCCGCCCGGGGCGTTGTGCCCGGAGAAGAGGAGGAACAGCGAGAAGAGCAGCACGGTGTGGAAGATCAGCCGGGTGACCACCTCGAAGACGAGCGAGCGGCGGCGCTCGTGCAGGGTGGCCCCGCCGCGCAGCCACACCGTCCGCGGGTCGCGGCGTGACGGGACCGGGCCGGGGCGGCGCGGCCGGGGCCCGGTGCGGGACCGCTCGAAGATCAGGCTGGCCACCCCGGTCGCGGCCACCACCAGCACCGAGATCTCCCCCATGGTGTCCCAGGCCCGGATGTCGACCAGGGTCACGTTGACCACGTTGCGGCCGTAGCCCTGCGCCACGGCGAGGTCGGGGAAGGCCGCCGAGATCGACGGGGTACGCCGGGCGCCCGCCGCGGCCAGCGCCAGGCCGGCCATGACCAGGCCCGCAGCCACCCCGATGCCGCGGCGTACCCAGCGGCTGCGGCGCAGCGGACGGGCCGAGAAGCGTTCCGGCAGCCGGCGCAGCACCAGCACGAAGACCGCGATGGTGACGGTCTCCACCAGGAACTGGGTGAGCGCCAGGTCGGGCGCGCCGTAGAGGACGAACATCATCGCAGTGCCGTAGCCGGTGACGCCGACCAGCAGCATGGCGGTGAGCCGGCGCCGGGCACCCACCGCGAGCAGTGCAGCCACCGCGATCACCACGCAGACCACCAGCTGGGTCGGGTTGTCCCAGACGGCGATCTCGGTGCGCCAGGGCCGGGTGGCCAGCATCGCGCTGCCCGGCACCAGCACCAGGACGACCAGCACGGTGCCGAGATACTGCGGCAGGGCGCCGCGCTGGGTGGCGCCGGTGACCTCGATGGCGAACCGATCGAACCAGTGGGTGACCCACTCGTACCCCTGGTTGCCGCCGACCGGCGCGCGCAGCCGGGTCAGCGCGGGGGCGAGCGGGCCGCGGACCAGGTGGAGCACCACCCCGCCGGCGATCACCACGGCGGAGAGGCCGAGCGCCGCGGTCGGTCCGTGCCAGAGCGCCAGTTTCTCCTCGACCCGGCCGAACAGCTCGGCGTACGGGCGGAGCAGGCCGCCCAGCCAGCCGGCGGCCGGGCCGGCGGCGAGCCCGGCGACGGCGAGCAGGGCCGGGGGTACGAGCATCGCGGCGGGCGGCCGCTCCACGTCGGTGGCCGGGACGCCCGGCCGGGAGGCGAACGCGCCCCAGAGGAACCGGATGCTGTACGCGACGGTCAGCGCGCTCCCCACGACCAGCACGGCGAGCACCACCGGCTGCCCGGTGAACGCGCCCAGCACCGCCTCCTTTGCCACGAAGCCGAACAGCGGCGGCACCCCCGCCATCGAGGCGGCGGCCAGCGCGGCGACCGTGGCGAGCACCGGCGCGCTCCGGCCCACCCCGGACAGGTCGCGCAGGTCCCGGCTGCCGGCGCTGTGGTCGAGGATGCCGACGACGAGGAAGAGCGCCGCCTTGAACAGCGCGTGCGCCAGCAGCATGGCGACGCCGGCGAGGGCCGCCTTCGGGGTGCCCGCGCCGAGCACCACGGTGAGCAGGCCGAGCTGGCTGACCGTCCCGTACGCCAGCAGCAGCTTGAGGTCGGTCTGCCGCAGCGCCGCCCAGCCCCCGGCGACCAGGGTGACCAGCCCGGCGACCACGGTGACCGGCCGCCACGGTCCGGCCGGCGCGAGCGCCGGTCCGAGCAGCCCGACGAGGAAGATCCCGGCCTTCACCATGGCCGCCGCGTGCAGGTAGGCGCTGACCGGGGTGGGTGCCGCCATCGCCACCGGCAGCCAGGAGTTGAACGGGAAGACCGCGGACTTGGCGAGGGCGCCGGTGAGGACGAGCAGCACCGCGACCACCAGGTAACCGCCGCCGGGCAGCGGCGCGGCGGTGACGACGGACCAGCGGTAGCTCCCGACGTGGTGGCCGAGCAGCAGGAAGCCGACCAGCATGGCCAGCCCGCCGAGGGTGGTGACGGTCAGCGCCTGGGCGGCCGCCCACCGGCTGGACCGCCGCTCGGTGCTGTGCCCGATCAGCAGATAGGAGAAGACCGTGGTCAGCTCCCAGAAGACGTAGAGCAGCAGCAGGTCGTCGGAGACCACCAGGCCGACCATCGCCCCGGCGAAGGCGACCATGACGGCCGCGAACCGGGCCAGGCCCGCCGAGCCGGCGTGGAAGTAGCGGGCGGAGTAGACCAGCACCAGCGCGCCGACGCCGCCGACCAGCAGCAGCATCAGCCAGGACAGGGTGGTGACCCGCAGCGCCACGTCCAGCTGGAGCTCCGCCACCCACGGGTACGTCTCGACCACCGCCCCGCCGGCGCCGACCGCGCCGGTGTGGGCCACCGCCCAGCCGAAGGTGGCGGCCGGGGCGAGCGCGAGCAGCAGACAGGCGCGGGAGCCGTACCGGTGGACCAGCAGCGGGGCGGACAGGGCCGCCACCAGGTGCAGGATCAGCAGGACGAGCACGCGCACTCCCGGTCGAGGTGACAGCGTGCCGGGGCACGCTGCGGCGACCGATGAGACGCCACATTCCCGCCCAGCTGGGCGGTTTTCGGGAAACCCGCCCGGCGGCGGGGCCCGGTCAGCGCAGGGCGGGGTCGACGGCCGTGCGGTCCCGGCGGGGCGTCTCGACCAGCAGGTCGGGCCGGCCGAGCTGGCGGACCGCCTTGTTCACCACCCGCTGGGCGGCGGCGAGGGAGCGCACCGGCAGCAGCTTGCCGCGGCTCTCCCGGCGCAGGACGAAGTAGGGCACCGCGGCGCGGACCAGCCCTCGGTCGGCGGCGCTGGAGTGGGCGGTGGCGACGACCAGCTCGCGGAGGCAGCGGGCCAGTTCCTCGGCCAGCTCCAGCTCGGGGCCCTGCAGGCCGGTGCGGAGCGCGGCGAGATGGCTGTCGACCTTGCGGATGAGCACGTCGGTCCCGGACCCGGAGCCTCGCCCCTGCACGGTCATCCAAGCCCTCCACCCCACGCTGCGTTGCGGGTGAAGTTACTTTATGTTGCGCGGTAGAAGCAAGCAGTTAAGTGAGACTTAACGCATTCAAGGCCGCATCCGTCGCTTAAGGCCCCGTCCCTGGACAGAACAGCGTCCGCCGAGGACTGGTTGTCACACCGACCAGGCAGGATGGAAGGCGTGGCGGACGAGGTGACCCAGGGCGCGGCGGTCCTGGCAGAATTCGGCGCGGCGACCCGGGAGTGGTTCGCCGCGGCCTTCGCGGCGCCCACCGCCGCCCAGACCGGCGCCTGGCGGTCGGTCTCCGCCGGGCGCAACGCCCTCGTCGTCGCCCCGACCGGCTCCGGCAAGACGCTCGCGGCGTTCCTCTGGTCGCTGGACCGGCTGGCCAAGGAGCCGCCGCCGGCCGAGGCGCGGCAGCGCTGCCGGGTGCTCTACGTCAGCCCGCTCAAGGCACTCGCCGTCGACGTGGAACGCAACCTGCGCGCCCCGCTCACCGGCATCCGGCAGGCCGCCACCCGCCTCGGCCTCACCCCGCCGGACATCACGGTCGGCATGCGCACCGGCGACACGCCGGCCGACGAGCGGCGGGCCTTCGCCCGGACCCCGCCGGACATCCTCATCACCACCCCCGAGTCGCTGTTCCTGCTGCTCACCTCCGCCGCCCGCGACTCGTTGCGCGGGGTCCGCACGGTGATCGTCGACGAGGTGCACGCGGTCGCCGGCACCAAGCGCGGCGCCCACCTGGCGCTCTCCCTGGAACGCCTCGACGCCCTGCTGGAGACGCCGGCGCAACGGATCGGGCTCTCCGCCACCGTCCGGCCGATCGACGTCTGCGCCCGCTTCCTCGGCGGGGCCCGCCCGGTCGACGTGGTGCAGCCGCCCACCAGCAAGACCATCGAGGTCAGCGTTCAGGTGCCGGTGGAGGACATGACCCGCCTCGACGAGCAGGAGCCGCCGGAGGACGCGCTGGGCGGGCTTGGCCCGCGCCGGGCGTCGATCTGGCCGGCCGTCGAGGAGCGGGTCTTCTCGCTAATCCGGTCACACCGTTCGACCATCGTCTTCACCAACTCCCGGCGCAGCGCCGAGCGGCTCTGCGCCCGGCTGAACGAGCTGGCCGCCGAGGAGCTGGAGGCGGCGAGCGGTCCGGCGGCCGGCGACGGCGGGCCGGTGGGTCCGCTGCGCGCGCCCCGGCAGCCGGCGGAGGTGATGGCGCAGTCCGGGGCGGCGGCCGGCGCGCCGCCGGTCATCGCCCGGGCCCACCACGGCAGCGTCTCCCGCGAGGAGCGCAAGCACATCGAGGAGGCGCTGAAGTCCGGGCAGCTCCCGGCCGTGGTCGCCACCTCCAGCCTGGAGCTGGGCATCGACATGGGCGCGGTCGACCTGGTCGTGCAGATCGAGGCCCCGCCGAGTGTCGCCGCCGGCCTGCAACGGGTCGGCCGGGCCGGGCACCAGGTCGGCGCGGTCTCCCGGGGCGTGGTCTTCCCGAAGCACCGCGGTGACCTGCTCTCCTGCACCGTGGTCGCCGAGCGGATGGGCGTGGGCGCGATCGAGGAGCTGCACTACCCGCGCAATCCGCTCGACGTGCTGGCCCAGCAGATCGTGGCCATGGTGGCCCTGGAGCCGTGGCGGCTCGGCGACCTCGCCGTGCTGGTCCGCCGGGCCGCCCCCTTCGCCGAGCTGCCCGACTCGGCGCTGCACGCGGTGCTCGACATGCTCTCCGGGCGCTACCCGTCGACCGCCTTCGCCGAGCTGCGACCCCGGCTGGTCTGGGACCGGGCCGCCGACGTGCTCACCGGCCGGCCCGGCGCGCAGCGGCTCGCCGTCACCAGCGGCGGCACCATCCCCGACCGGGGCCTGTTCGGGGTCTTCCTGGCCGGCGCCGAGCGGGCCGCCCGCGTCGGCGAGCTGGACGAGGAGATGGTCTACGAGTCCCGGGTCGGCGACGTCTTCCTGCTCGGCTCGTCGTCCTGGCGGATCGAGGAGATCACCCCCGACCGGGTGCTGGTCTCCCCCGCCCCGGGCCAGGCCGCCCGGATGCCGTTCTGGAAGGGCGACCAGCTCGGCCGCCCGGTCGAGCTGGGCCGGGCCATCGGTGCCCGGGTCCGGGCGCTGCTGCGCCAGTCCGACGCCGACGCCGTGGCGGCGCTGCGCGCCGGCGGGTTGGACGACTGGGCCGCCGGCAACCTGATGACCTACCTGCGCGAGCAGAAGGAGGCCACCCGGTCCCTGCCCGACGACCGCACCGTGGTGGTCGAGCGGTTCCGCGACGAGCTGGGCGACTGGCGGCTCGCCGTGCACTCGGTGCTCGGCGCCCGGGTCAACGGCCCGTGGGCGCTCGCCATCGGCCGCCGGCTCGCCGAGCGCTACGGGGTGGACGCCCAGGTGATGCCCTCCGACGACGGCATCGTGGTCCGGCTGCCCGACACCGCCGACGAGCCGCCCGGCGCCGACGTGGTGGTCTTCGACCCGGAGGAGATCGCGCAGCTGGTCGAGGAGTCCGTCGGCACCTCGGCGCTGTTCGCCGCCCGGTTCCGCGAGTGCGCGGCCCGGTCCCTGCTGCTGCCCCGCCGCGACCCGCGCCGCCGGCAGCCGCTCTGGCAGCAACGCCAGCGCGCCGCCCAACTCCTCGACGTGGCCCGCGAGTACGCCGACTTCCCGGTCACCCTGGAGGCCGCCCGGGAGTGCCTCCAGGACGTCTTCGACCAGCCCGCGCTGGCCGAGCTGATGCGCGACCTGGGAGCCCGCAAGGTCCGCCTGGTCGAGGTGGAGTCCGAGCGCCCGTCGCCGTTCGCCCGCTCGCTGCTGTTCGGCTACGTCGGTGCGTTCCTCTACGAGGGCGACGCGCCGCTGGCCGAGCGCCGGGCCGCCGCCCTGGCACTCGACTCCGGGCTCCTCGGCGAGCTGCTCGGCCGGGTCGACCTGCGGGAGCTGCTCGACCCCGCGGTGCTGGCCGAGACCGAACGACAACTGCGCTGGCGCACCGAGCAACGCCGCCCCCGCGACGCCGAGGACGTGATCGAGCTGCTCCGGGTGGTCGGTGACCTGAGCGAGGCCGAGCTGGCCGAGCGGGGCGTACCGGCCGGGTGGCTGGGCGAGCTGGAGGCGGCCCGCCGGGCGCTGCGGGTGCGCATAGCCGGCGAGGACCGCTGGGTGATCGTCGAGGACGCCGCCCGGCTGCGCGACGCGCTCGGCGTGGCGCTGCCCGTCGGGGTGGCCGAGGCCTACCTGGCGCCGGTGGCCGACCCGCTCGGCGACCTGGTGGCCCGCTACGCCCGCACCCACGGCCCGTTCGCCGCGGCCACCTGCGCCGCCCGGCTCGGGCTCGGGGTGTTCATCGTCGAGCAGGCCCTGCGCCGGCTCGCCGCCACCGGGCGGGTGGTCTCCGGTGAGTTCGCCCCGGACAGCGTCGGCACCCAGTGGTGCGACGCCGAGGTGCTGCGGCTGCTGCGCCGCCGGTCCCTCGCCGCGCTGCGCCGGGAGATCGAGCCGGTGCCGCCCCGGGCGCTCGCCGCGTTCCTGCCCCGCTGGCAGCAGGTCGGCTCGTCGGCCCGCGGCGTGGAGGCGGTCGCCGCCACCGTCGAGCAGTTGCAGGGCGTGGCCGTGCCGGCGTCCGCGCTGGAACGCCTCGTGCTGCCCGCCCGCATCGCCGACTACTCCCCCGCCCAGCTCGACGAGCTCTGCGCCAGCGGGGAGGTGGTCTGGGCCGGGTCCGGGGCGATCTCCGGCGGCGACGGCTGGGTCACCCTGGCGTACACGGACGTCGCGCCGCTGCTGCTGCCCCCGCCGGACGAGGCGCTGGCCCTGACCCCGCTGCACGAGGCGGTGCTCGACGCGCTCGCCGACGGCCAGGCGCTCTTCTTCCGCTCGCTCTCCGACCGGGTCGGCTCCACCGACGACACCGCCCTGGCGGCGGCGGTGTGGGACCTGGTCTGGGCCGGTCACCTCACCAACGACACCCTGGCGCCGCTGCGGGCGGCGGTCGGCGGCGGCGGGGCACACCGGTCCCGGCCGACCGCCCCGCGCACCCGCTACCGCCGCCCCGGCCGGGTGGCGCTGCCCAGCCGCGGTGGCCCGCCCACCGTGGCCGGCCGCTGGTCCCTGCTGCCCGACCGCGACCTCGACCCCACCCGGCGGGCCGCCGCCCTCGCCGACCTGCTGCTCGAACGGCACGGCGTGGTGACCCGGGGCGCGGTGATGGCCGAGCAGGTGACCGGCGGCTTCGCGGCGGTCTACCCGGTGCTCTCCGCGCTCGAGGAACGCGGGGCGGCCCGGCGCGGCTACTTCGTCGAAGGGCTGGGCGCGGCCCAGTTCGCCGTGCCGGGGGCGGTGGACCGGATCCGCGCCCTCGCCGACCCCGCCGACGACAGCCGGGGCCGGGGCGGGCCGACCACGGTGCTCGCCGCCACCGACCCGGCCAACCCCTACGGCGCGGCCCTGCCCTGGCCCGACCGGGTGGTCGACTCCGGCGACGGGGTGGCCCCGGCCACCGGGCACCGGGCCGGGCGCAAGGCCGGGGCGCTGGTCGTGCTGGTCGGCGGCGACCTGGTGCTCTACGTCGAGCGGGGCGGGCGGACCATCCTCTCGTTCACCGACGACACCGACACGCTGGCCGCAGCCGGCAAGGCGCTCGCCGACGCGGTGCACTCCGGCGCGCTGGGCGCGATCTCGGTGGAACGCGCCGACGGCGAGGCCGTGCACTCGTCGCCACTGCGCGACGCGCTCACCGCCGCCGGCTTCCGCGCCACCCCGCGCGGCCTACGCCTCCGCGGCTGACCACCCGGCCCAGGCACCGCACCCTCACACGCGCGCCACCCACGTCCGGCCTCACGCGCCCGCCTGCCGCGGCGGGGCGCGGCGGGGCGCCCCAGAGATCTTGGACGGAAATGGCCCCCACAGGGGCCGTTTGGCACCAAGATCTTTCCGGCGTTCCGGAATGTGGATGAGCCGGCCTGCTCGCTAGGGTGTTCCGCGACGACGAGGGGGACGACATGGCCTCGATCCAGGTACGACCCGTCGAACCGGGCGACCAGGCCGACCTCGCGGCCCTGCACCGGCGCGAGTGGGGCGGCCCGTACGTGGTGGTCCACGACACCCGCTACGACCTGCGGGAACTGCCCACCCTGGTGGCGGTGGACGGAGCGGGCGGGTTCGCCGTGGCGCTGGTGCACCGGCTCGCCGACGACGGGCTGGAGGTGGTCAGCCTCGCCGCCACGGCCCCCGGCAACGGCGCCGGCAGCGCCCTGCTGGCCGCCGCCGAGGCGGTCGCCGCGGCCGCCGGGGCGGACCGGCTCTGGCTGGTCACCACCAACGACAACCTGCGGGCGCTCCGCTTCTACCAGCGCCGAGGGCTGCGGATCGTGGCGGTGGACGCCGGCGCGGTGGACCGGGCGCGGGCGGTCAAGCCGAGCATCCCGTACCTGGGCGAGGACGACATCCCGCTCCACGACGAGCTGCGGCTGGAGCGACGGCTCATTGCGTCGGCGGCCCGGCCATGAGCGGCACCGACGCGGCGCCGGGCGGCGGGCCCTGGATCTCGCTGACCACCGACTACGGCCTGGCCGACGGTTTCGTGGCGGCCTGCCACGGGGTGCTGGCCCGGCTCGCCCCGGCCGCCCGGGTGATCGACGTGACCCACCTGGTGCCGCCGGCCGACGTACGCCGGGGCGCGGCGGTGCTCGCGCAGGCCGTGCCGTACCTGCCGGTGGGGGTGCACGTGGCGGTGGTCGATCCGGGCGTGGGCACCGCCCGGCGGGGCGTCGCGCTGGCCACGCCGGGCGGGCTGCTGGTCGGCCCGGACAACGGGCTGCTGCTGGACGCCGCCGAGGCCCTCGGCGGGATCACCGGGGCGGTGGAGCTGACCAACCCGGCCTGGCTCGCCCCGACGGTCTCCCGCACCTTCCACGGGCGGGACGTGTTCGCCCCGGTCGCCGCGCGGCTGGCGCTCGGCGCGCCGCTCGCCGAGGCGGGCCCGGCCGTGGACCCGGCGACGCTGGTTCGGCTGCCGGCGCCGGTGGTGCGCGCCGACGACACGGGCTTCACGGCCGAGGTGCTGACCGTCGACCACTTCGGCAACGTCCAGCTCGCCGCTCCCGGCGCGCTGCTCGACGGGCTGCCGGAGCGGGTCCGGGTGGCGGGCCGGGCGGCGGTGCGCGGAAGCACCTTCGGCGACGCCCCGCCCGGCGGGCTGGTCGCCTACGTGGACTCGGCCGGCCTGGTGGCGCTGGCGGTCAACACCGGCCGTGCGGTCGACCTGCTCGGCGTACGCCCCGGCGAGGTGGTGACGGTGACCGCCGGCTGACCCCGCCGACCAGGCGAAACGGGCGGGGGCGAGGGAGGATGGCAGGGTGCCCGAAGGCGACACCGTCTGGAACACCGCCCGCGTCCTCCAGCGCGCCCTGGCCGGCGCCCGGCTCACCGGCTCCGACTTCCGCGTGCCGCAGCTCGCGGCGACCGACCTGACCGGCTGGACCGTGCGCGAGTCGACCAGCCGCGGCAAGCACCTGCTCCTCCGGCTCACCGCGCCCCCCGACGCCGCCGGGCGGGACTGGACGTTGCACTCGCACCTGCGGATGGACGGCGCCTGGCGGGCGTACGGCCCGGGCGAGCGGTGGGCGGCCCGCCCGGCGCACCTGATCCGGGTGGTGCTCCGCTCCCCCGGCGCGGTCGCGGTCGGCTACCACCTGCACGAGCTGGCCCTGATCCCGACCGCCGAGGAGGAGTCGCTGGTCGGCCACCTGGGCCCGGACCTGCTCGGCCCCGACTGGGACCCGGACGAGGCGGTCCGCCGGCTGGCCACCCACCCGGACGAGACGATCGGCGAGGCACTGCTGGACCAGCGGAACCTGGCCGGGGTGGGCAACCTCTACAAGTGCGAGGTGCTGTTCCTGCGCGGGGTCTCCCCGTGGACGCCGGTCCGCGCGGTGCCCGACCTGGCCGGCACGGTCACCCTCGCCCAGCGGCTGCTCGCCGCCAACCGGGGTCGCTGGACGCAGAGCACCACCGGTTCGCTGCACCGCGGGCAGACCAACTACGTCTACGGCCGCCGGGCGCAGCCCTGCCGGCGCTGCGGCACGGCGATCCGCAAGGAGGAGCTGGGCGAGCGGGTGACGTACTGGTGCCCGGCCTGCCAACCGGACCGCTGATTGGGACGGCGCGTGGAACTTCCACGAACCACCCAAGATCGCCCGAGATAGGGACGATTGGGTAGTTCCCCGCTGCGCCTCCGGCGTCGCATGCTGCGGTGGAGTGCTCACCGATCGTCAGCAGCGCGTACGCCCGCCACGTCGGGGTGGCGGCAGGCGCGCCCGGACCCCGGGGAGAGCCATGGTGCTGTTCCGCAGACGCCGGCCGGGATGGACGGACCGGGCCGCCCGGACCGCCGAGGACCACGCGCCGACGGTGCCCGCCGCCCGCGCCGCCGAGGAGGAGACCGGGCCTACCCCGGCCAGCCTCGACCCGGCCGCCGTGCCGCGCTGCTTCGGCCCGGTGCCGAACTTCGCCGCCAGCCCGCTGCCCGCGCTCGACCGGGACGGCCGGCCGGTGCCCGGCACCGGCATCCGCAAGTTCGTCGACCCGCTGCCGGTGCCCGGCCCGCTGGCCACCGCCGGGCTGGGCGCCCGCCTGCCGGTCGCGGTGCCCGACACGATCACCTGGCCGGGCTGCGACTACTACGAGATCGGCCTCCAGGAGTACGCGCAACGCCTGCACCGCGACCTGCCGGCCACCCGGCTGCGCGGCTACCGCCAGCTCAACCTGGGCACCGACGCGTCCGGGCACAACACGGTCAGCCCGCCGGACCGGCCCTGGCACCTCGGCCCGATGATCGTCGCCCGGCGCGGCCGGCCGGTCCGGATCAAGTTCATCAACCAGCTTCCCACCGGCCGGGCCGGCGAACTCTTCCTGCCGGTCGACGAGACGGTCGACGGGGCGGGGACCGGCCCGCTGGACGGGCCCGCGCCGTACCCGGGGAACCGGGCCGTGCCGCACCTGGCCGGGGCGCAGACGGCGTGGATCAGCGCCGGCAACCCGTGGCAGTGGGTCACCCCGGCCGGCGAGATCACCCCGTACCCGACCGGGGTGGGGGTGACCCCGGTGCCCGACATGCCGCCGCCCGGCGGGGGCGCCACCACGCTCTACTTCCCCAACGAGCAGAGCGGCCGGCTCATGTGGCTGCACGACAACACCCTCGGCCTGTCCCGCCTCACCGTCTACTCCGGACAACTGGCGCTCTACCTGCTCACCGACCCGGCCGAGGAGCGGCTGGTCGACGACGGCGTGCTCCCCGCCGACCAGCTCCCCCTGGTGATCGAGGACAAGACCTTCGTGCCGGACGACGCCCAGCTCGCCGCCCAGGACCCCACCTGGGACCGGGACCGCTGGGGCGCGAAGGGCAGCCTCTGGCACCCGCACGTCTACCAGCCCCGGCAGAACCCCTACGGGACGACCGGCGGCAATCCGACCGGCCGCTGGGACTACGGCCCGTGGACCCATGACCCGGACGGCGGGGCCAGCCCCTGGGTCGCCCCGGTGCCGAACCCGCACCACGACCCGGTCGCCGAGCCGGACGAGCCGCCGCTGGCGCCGGGCGTGCCGCACCCGTCGGCCGTGCCCGAGGCGTACGGGGACACCCCGCTGGTCAACGGGGTGGCCTACCCGTACCTGGAGGTCGCGCCGCGGGCATACCGGTTCCGCATCCTCAACGCCTGCCCGGACCGCACGCTGAACCTCCAGCTCTACCGGGCCGGCTCGGACCAGCCGATGTGGACCGACACCGGCGGACCGGGCGACCCGCGAGCCGGGGAGGTGCCGATGGTCGCGGCGGCCCGGGCCGCCGGGCGGCCGGCGCACTGGCCGGTCGACGGACGCGACGGCGGGGTGCCCGACCCGGCCGCCGCCGGACCGGAGCTGATCCAGATCGGCAACGAGGGCGGCCTGCTGCCGGCCCCCGTGGTGATGGCCAACCGCCCGATCGGCTACCGGTACGACCGCCAGGACCCGACCGTGCTCAACGTGGACGGGCACACCCTGCTGCTCGCCCCCGGCGAGCGCGCCGACGTGGTGGTGGACTTCGCGACCGTCCCGCCGGGCAGCACCCTGATCATCTACAACGACTGCCCGGCCCCGCTGCCCCGGTTCGACCCGCGCTACGACCACCACACCGACGCCCCGGACCGCACCGCCACCGGCGGCCTCCCCGCCGCCCGCCCCGGCTACGGCCCGAACACCCGTACCCTGCTTCAGATCCGGGTCACCGGCAGCCCGGCGGCGCCGTACGACCGGGACCTGCTGGCCGCCCGTTTGCCCGGCGCGTACGCGGAGAGCCAGCGGCCGCCGATCGTGCCGCAACCGGCCTACGACGCGGCCTTCGGCACCCGTACCCCCGGGGAGACGCTGGTGTCGGCGCGCGCCACCTCGGTCACGTTCACCCCGCCCGGCGCGGCCGCCCCGGTCACCCTGCCGCTGGCGGTGAAGTCGGTCGGCCAGGTCTTCGAACCCCGGCACGGCCGGGCGGTGGGGCGGCTCGGGGTGGGCCACCCGAACGCCGGGCCGCGGACCCCGGCCACCCTGCCGCTCGGCCCGGTCGACCCGGCCACCGAGGTGCTGTACGCGACCGACCCGACCGTGCCGGTGGGCGGGCCGGCCGACGGCACCCAGCTGTGGCGGATCGTCGGCGACGCGCCCCGCACCCACCCGGTGCACATCGAGGGCTGCGACGTGCAGCTGGTCAACCGGGTCGGCTGGGACGGCACGGTCCGCCCGCCGGACGCGGGCGAACTGGGCTGGAAGGACACCGTCCGGGTCAACCCGCGGGAGGACGTGATCGTCGCCCTGCGCCCGGTCCCGCCCACCCTGCCCTTCAAGATCGGCGACAGCGTACGCCTGCTCGACCCGACCCGGCCGCCTGGCGCCCGGCTGGACGCCAGCCCGGTCAGCCCGGTCGACGGGCGGCCCGCCGTGGTGGTCAACCAGCTGGTGAACCTGGGCTGGGAGTACCGCTGGCAGACCCGCTCGGCGGGCCTGCGCGACCAGGGCATGAGCCGGCCGCTGGTGCTGCGGGTGGCGCCTAAGGCGCCGACCGGGCTGACCCCCACCCCGGCGCCCGGCTCGGCCACCGCGCTGCCCGCCATCGCGCTGGCCTGGACCGGAAACGGCAGCCGCCCGCCGGCCACCAGCCACCGCCTGCAACGGGCCACCGACGCGGCCTTCACCGCCGGGCTCACCGAGATCACCGTGGCCGCCACCGCCACCCGGTACACCGACGCGTCCGTCACCCCCGGGGTCACCTACCACTACCGGATCCGGGCCGAGAACGCGGTGAGCTGCTCGGCCTGGTCGAACAGCGTCCCCGCCTCGGTGCAGCTGACCGCGCCGGCCAAGCTGGCGGCCGTGGTGCCGCCGGCCGCTCCGCTGCGGATCGCGCTGCGCTGGGCCAACCGGTCGTTCGCGACCGGGGTGGACGTGCAGCGGGCCACCAACCCGACGTTCACCAGCGGGCCGGGCACCACCGCCATCGCCGTCGGCGAGGCCCACCTCGACCCGGCGGTCGCCCCGGACACCACCTACTACTACCGGGTACGCACCACCTACCTCGGCGCGGCGTCACCCTGGTCGACGGTGGCCACGGTGACCACCCCGCCCCGCCCCGGCGTGCCGACCGGCGTCCTCGCCACCGCCACCGCGCCCGCTCCGGACACCGCCACGGTGATCCTGAACTGGTCGGCCAGCACGCCGACCGGGTCGGGCGCCGGCTTCGTGGTGCAGCGCGCCACCGACGCCGCCTTCACCCACGAGCTGGCCACGTTCAGCGTCACCGGCCGGGGCTTCACCAACACCGGCCTCGCCCGGGGCGTCACCTACCACTACCGGATCCGCTCGGTCAACGTCGTCGGCGCCTCCCCCTGGACCACCCCCACCCAGGTGACCACCCCCGACTGACCATGTTGATCAAGAGATTTGCGTCAGGAACCGCCGCCGCGTTTCTGCGCAAGCTTCTTGATCAACACTGCGAGGGAGTGCGGGGGTCAGGGGGTGCGGAGAGGGGTGTGGGCGGTGCGGAGTTCGGCGAGGGCGCCAGCGACGCCGTGCAGCAGGTCGGTGGCCTCGGTGAGGCGGGTGGCCGAAGGGTGCTCGGTGCTCGGGCGGGCGTCCTCGGCCACGTAGCCGGCGGCGGCCACCACCAGCCGCTCGTACGCGGCCACCCCGCTCTCCAGCTGGCCCACCAGCGTGGCGTGCGCCTCGGCGAGCGACCCGCGCGCCTCGGCCGGGGCGAGCTTCAGGGCTCGTTCGACGCCGGCCACCCGGTTGGCCAGGTCGCGCAGGGAGCGGTCGGCCTCGGCCGCTTCACGGACCGCCGGCTCGGCCAGCCCGGTGAGCCGGCCGGCCAGCCCGGCCAGGGTCAGCGCGGCCCGGTCCAGCCGGGCCCACGCCTCGGCGGCCGTGGTGCCGCGCAGCGCGAGGCGGGAGCGGACCCGGCGTACCTCGGCGAGGACGCCGGGGCCGACAGGCAGCCGCTCGACGGCGGCGACCAGCCGGGCTCGGGAGCGGGCGGCGGCCTCGGCCGGGCCGAGGGCCGGCGGGGCCGGCACGGCGGCGAGGGCGCGCAGGTCCACCCAGCGCCAAGCGGCGACGGCGATCGCGCTGCCCGCGGCGCCGGCCCAGGCCGCGTCGGGCAGGCCCAGCCCCGCGTACGGGGTCAGCACGGCGGCGGCGCCGCCCAGCCCACCGGCCAGGACGCTCCAGCGCCGCGCGGACCGGCGCAACCTGCGCAGCCGGCGGAAGTGCCGCGCCCGCTCGTCCACCATGGGTCTCCCCCGTCTCCTAGCTCGTGGTGCTCTCCCCGGTGCCGCGCTCCCGGCTCATGCTCGCCCGGATCTCGTCGAGCCGGGCGGCGGCCGCCGGGTCGGTGGGCTGCCCCACGGCGGGGCGCTCCTGCCGGCCGCCGAGCTGCTCGCCGGCCATGCTCGACCGGATCTGCTCCAGTCTGGCCGACCCGGCCGAGTCGAGGGTGGCCTTCTGGATCTCCAGCATCCGGCCCTCGACGGAGTTGCCGGCCAGTTCGGCCCGGCCCATCGCGTCGGCGTAGCGGCGCTCGATCCGGTCCCGGACCTCGTTGAGCGACGGGGTGGTGCCGGGGGCGGTGATAGCTGACATCGACTCCAGCGAGCGGGCCACCGTCTCCTGCATCCTGGCCTGCTCGAGCTGGCTGAGCAGCTTGGTGCGCTCGGCCAGCTTCTGCTGGAGGATCATCGAGTTGTTCTCGACCGCCTTGCGGGCCTGCGCTGCCGCGCCGAGCGCCTGGTCGTGCAGGGTCTTGAGGTCCTCGGTCGCCTGCTCGGCGGAGACCAGCTGGGTGGCGAGCAGCTGCGCGGATTGCTCGTAGCGCCCGGCCTCGGTCTCGTCGCCGCGGCCCCGGGCCTGGTCGGCAAGGACGAGGGCCTGCCGGGCGTTGGCCTGGAGCTGCTCGACCTCGGTCATCTGCCGGGAGAGCTTCATCTCCAGCTGGCGCTGGTTGCCGATGACCGCGGCCGCCTGCTGGACCAGCGCCTGGTGCTGCCGCTGGGCCTCCTCGATGGCCTGCTGGATCTGCACCTTCGGGTCGGCGTGCTCGTCGATCTTCGCGCCGAAGAGCGCCATCAGGTATTTCCAACCCTTGACGAACGGGTTCGCCATCTCCGCCTTGCCCCCTCAGTAGCGTCGCGTCGCCTCGACCGGGGTCGACCGGCGGGCCGCGCGGTGTGCCTCCATCGTCCCAGTCGGACGCCAACACGGCACCCGTACGACCCTGATCAACACTACGACGCGGTCGCCACCGGCGCCCATGGCGCGACGGGCGGGATCAGGCGGCGCAGACCACGTCGCGGTCGGCGGGGCGGACCCGGGTGCTGCGCAGCGTCGCCTTGAGCGGCGAGTCCTGGCGGACCTGGACGGCCACCGAGCCGTCGGAGGTGACGTGGCGGACGCCCCGGTTGGTCGCCTTGCGCACGGCGGCCGCTGCCACCGGCGTCGACTCGACCGGCTCGTCAGCCAACGGGACCAGCACCCCGGGCATCTGCTCGGCCAGCGCGACGGTGTCGCTGACCTCGCGGAGCAGCTCGGAGAGGCGGGCGCCGAGCGCGTCGCAGATCGCGGCCAGCAGCTCGCTGGAGGGTTCCTTGTGGCCGCGCTCGATCTCGGAGAGGTAGCCGAGGCTCACGTTGGCGGCGGAGGAGACCTCGCGCAGGGTGCGGTGCTGCCCCTGCCGGCGCGCCCGCAGTGCGTCACCGATCACTCGGCGTAGCAGGACCATCGCACCTCCCCCTGGACGGGATCATCATCTCGGGCCGGACGTGCCGCGCCGGACGCGGCGGACCGCGCCGGCGCCGGCGTCGTCCGCCGGAGCCTTCCCGCAACCGTACCCGTTGGTCGCCCCGGCGACATCCCACCCCGCCTCTCCAATCCTGCGGAACCCGCCGCGCGGGCCGGTCGGCGGCCCCGCGCCGGCCCCGCCGTCGTCGGGCGTGTCGCGGGCCGGCTCACCGCTGGCCGGCCCCCGCCCGGTCGACGTCGTCCGCCTCGTCCGCGGATTCCGCCTCGTCGGCCTCGACCGCGGCGTGGATCTGGTCGGCGAGCAGGCGCAGCGCCTCGATCACCGCCGCCGAGCGGATGTGGTCCCGGCCACCGTCGAGGTGCAGCTCACGTACCTCGGTGCCGCCCGGCCCGGTCGCGGCGACGTAGACCAGGCCGACCGGCTTGCCGTCCTGCGGCTCCGGCCCGGCCACGCCCGTGGTGGCCAGCCCCCAGTCGGCGCCGCAGCGCCGCCGCCCGCCCTCGGCGAGGGCGGCGGCCACGTCCGGATCGACCGGTCCGCGCTCGGCCAGCAGATCCTCCGGTACGCCGGCCAGCTCCGACTTCAGCTCGGTGGCGTAGACCACCAGGCCGCCCCGGAAGACCCCGCTCACCCCGGCGATCTCCACGATCGCGGCGGAGAGCAGCCCGCCGGTCAGCGACTCGACGGTGGCCAGGGTCTCCCCGCGCTCGTGCAGGCTGTGCACCACCGAGGCCGCCGGACTGCCGGCGGGCCGCTCATGATTCGCATCCGTCCCCATGCCGGCCCTCTCTTCCCGCACCGCCGCAACCTACTCATCCTGCGCACGGATTCGCCGATCATGAGGTCATCCCCGACGGCGCGCCGCACCGGCCGGGGTCAGTGGGCGGGGCGGCGCAGGCGGAGGGCCTGGGCGATGTAGTCGAAGCCGGTGATCACGGTGACCACCACGGCCGCGCCCATGATCCAGGGGCCGACCGGGGCCAGCGCGGCGGGCATCGGCCAGAGGTACCAGGTGATCGCCAGGATCTGGAGGGCAGTCTTGATCTTGCCGCCCCGGCTGGCCGCGATCACGCCGTGCCGGATCACCCAGAAGCGCAGCGCGGTGATGCCCAGCTCGCGGGCGAGGATCACCGCGGTCACCCACCAGGGCAGCCGGTCGTACCAGGAGAGCAGCACCAGGGCGGCGCCGGTGAGCGCCTTGTCGGCGATCGGGTCGGCCACCTTGCCGAGCGAGGTGACCAGCCCGAACCGACGGGCGATCCAGCCGTCCACCAGGTCGGTCGCCGAGGCGACCACGAAGATCAGGCAGGCGGCCATCCGCCAGCCGGCGTGGCTCATCGCGGAGGCGACCACGGTGACCGCGAAGACCGGAACCAGCACCAGCCGCACCGCGGTCAGCATGTTCGCCGCGTTCAGCAGTGGCACCGGGGCCGCCACCGTCGACTCCGCCCCGGTCATGTCCGGCACCGCCTCACGTGGCTCTCCCGTCCTGTCCGGGCCCGTCGTCACCGTGCCGCGCCGGGCGCCGCCGAGATCATCTCATCCGGTACGGCGATCAGGTCGACACCCTCGGTCGCGGTGACCGTGGCCCGGACCAGGTCGCCGGGGCGCAGTGCGGCCAGGTCCACCCCGCCGCCCTGCGGGGCGACCAGGGTCGTCGAGCCGTCGACCTCGGGCGCCTGGTGGGCGGCCCGCCCCTCGACCACGCCGTCGGCGACCGAGTCGACCAGCACCTCCACGGTCGAGCCGAGCCGCTCCTCGGCCCGCTGCGAGCAGAGTTCGTCGGCCAGTGCGGCGAGCTTGTCGTAGCGCCGCTTGATCGTCGCGGCGGAGACCTTGCCGGGCAGGCCGGCGGCCTCGGTGCCGTCCTCGTCGCTGTAGTCGAACACGCCGATCGCGTCGAGGCGCGCCTCGGTCAGGAACCGGACCAGCTCGGCCACGTCCTGCTTGGTCTCCCCGGGGAAGCCGACGATGAAGTTGCTCCGCGCGCCCGCCGCCGGCGCCAGCTCGCGGGCGGAGGCCAGCAGCTCCAGGAACCGGTCGGTGGAGCCGAACCGGCGCATCCGGCGCAGCACCGGCTCGCTGGAGTGCTGGAACGACAGGTCGAAGTAGGCGGCCACACCCGGCGTGGTGGCGATCACCTCGACCAGGCCCGGCCGGGTCTCGGCGGGCTGGAGGTAGCTGGCCCGCACCCGCACGATGCCGTCGATCGCGGCGAGCTGCGGCAGCAGCTTCTCCAGCGCCCGCGGGTCGCCCAGGTCCTTGCCGTACGAGGTGGAGTTCTCGCTGACCAGCACCAGCTCGCGCACGCCGGTCTTGGCCAGCCACTCCGCCTCGGCGAGCAGCTCGTCCGGCGTGCGCGAGACGAACGCCCCGCGGAACGCCGGGATGGCGCAGAACGCGCACCGCCGGTCGCAGCCGCTGGCCAGCTTGAGCGAGGCCACCGGCCCGGTGTCGAGCCGGTGCCGCAGCACCTGCCGCAGGTGCGCCGGGGTGTGCTCGTCGGCCTCGGCGGTGACCCGGGTCGGGGTGCCGTGACCGGGCAGCGACACCGCCGCCTCGCGGCGCTTGACCGGGGTGAGCGGGAGCAGCTCGCGCCGGTCGCGCGGGGTGTGCGCGCCCAGCGCCTCGCCGGCCATCACGGCGTCCAGCCGGGCCGAGATGTCCGGATAGTCGTCGAAGCTGAGCACCGCCTGCGCCTCGGGGAGGCTGTCGGCCAGCTCGCGGCCGTAGCGCTCGGCCATGCAGCCGGCGGCGACCACCTTGGCGCCGGTGTCGGCGGCGGCCAGCAGCGTCTGGATCGAGTCCTGCTTGGCCTTCTCCACGAACCCGCAGGTGTTCACGACCACCACGTCGGCGCCCTCGCCGTCGGTGGTCACCTTCCAGCCGTCGGCGTGCAGCCGGGCGGCCAGCTCCTCCGAGTCGACCTCGTTACGGGCGCACCCCAGGGTCAGCAGGGCGACGCGACGGTTGTCGGAGGACGACGGCTCCGGGTCGCGGCGCGGCGTCGGACGCGCCGGGCTGGAGTTGTCGTAAGGGGAGGTGGCAGACACCATCCGAGGGTACCGGGCCGCGGCGGGATCGCCGCGCCGCCCGGCCGGGGCATCGGCCGGCTCACAGTTGAGCCGCGGGTCAGCGGGCCGCGGCGCCGACCCGGGCCAGGCGGTCGAGGAGGAAGACCTCGGTGCCGGCCAGGCCGGTGGAGCAGAAGACCGAGATCTGGTCCGCGCCGGTCCGCCCCGGGGCCGCCCCGGCCAGCACCGCGCCCAGGTCGCGCAGCCGGTTCGCGTACGGCTCGACGGCGGCGAGCATCGGCGGGGCGTACGCGGCCGCCTGGGCGGGCGAGTCGGTGACCAGCAGGTCGGCGGCGTCCAGCAGGTCGGGCCCGAACTCGTGCCGGTCGACCTGCTTGAAGCCGACCGTGTTGACGTGGGTGCCCGGGGCGAGGTCGGTGGCGTCCAGCACCGGGCAGGTGCTGGTGGTGGCGAGCACCACGAGGTCCCGGTCGCGCACCGCCGCGGCGGCCGAGTCGACGGCGCGGGCCGGCACGCCCAGCTCGGCCCGGACCCGGGTGGCGAACGCCTCACGGCGGGCCGCCGAGCGGCTGTGCACGGTCACCTCGCTCAGCGGGCGGACCGCGGCGGCGGCCCAGACCTGGGTCCACGCCTGGCGGCCCGAGCCGACCACGCCGAGGGTGGCCGCGTCGGGGCGGGCCAGCGCGTCCACGGCCACCCCGCCCAGCCCTCCGGTGCGCCGCGAGCCCAGCTCCTCGCCGACCGCGATGGCGCGTACCGCCCCGGTGGTGGCGTCGTGCAGCACCACGAGCTGCGCGCTCTCCGGGTGCCCGAAGGTGTCGTACGAGCGGAAGCCGTACCACTCGCCGGTGAGGTGCCCGGCGGTGAGCACCATCCGGCCGCCGCCGAGCGGGGCGGACGCCCGGGGCGGGGCGATCAGCCGGCCCTCGTACGCGGCCAGCAGCGCGTCCCGCATGGCGGCGACGGTGAACGGGGCGTCCACGGTGACGGCGACGTCCTCGTCGGAGAAGAGCACGGTCATGCCGACCATGGTGCAACCTGAAGTTGACGTGAACTCCAGCCATGGTGGGATTCCTCACCGCGCCGGACCGTCGGCTGCGGCGGTGCTAGCGTCGGCCTCGGCGGCCCCGCGCCGCCCCGGACGAGTGGTGGGCGTACCCGGTCAGGCCAAGACGCCCCGCGTGACCGCCCGTCCCGGCCCCGGTGGCCGGGCCCGCCCCGTCAGAGGTGACCCGATGGCCTGGCTCGTACTGGTGCTCTCCGGACTGCTGGAGACCGCGTGGGCGATCGCCCTCGACCGCAGCGCCGGCTTCACCCGCCCGCTCCCCTCCCTGGTCTTCGTCGTCGCGCTGGTGGCCAGCATGGCCGGCCTGGCATACGCGCTGCGGGACATCCCGGTCGGCACCGGCTACGCCGTCTGGGTCGGCATCGGCGCGGCCGGAACGGCCGGAGTCGGCATGCTGGCGCTGGGCGAGTCGGCCAGCCTGCCCCGGATCGCCTGCCTGCTGCTGGTGGTCGCCGGCGTGGTCGGCCTCAAGCTCTTCCACTGAGCCTCCGGCCGGTCCGGCGTCCCGTTTGGACGGCATGCCGGCGCGGGTATCTCCTCCTCGCCCCACCCGAGAGGAACCACTGACGGAGGACATCATGGCCGACATCCACGCCACCGCCCGCCCGCGCAGCAGCGCGGCACGCGTCTGCACGATTCTCGCGTTCGTCTTCGCGGTCATCGCGATCTTCTTCCTACCGCCGCTGTTCGGGCTGATCGGCCTGGTGCTCGGCATCGTCGGCGCGGTGCTCGGCGACAAGCCGCTCGGCTGGTACGCCGCCGCCGCCAGCGTGGTCGGCGCCGTCATCGGCATGATCCTCAGCTACGCCATCTACAACTCCTGACCCGGTACGCGTCAGGGCCCGCCGGGAGCACCGGCGGGCCCTCGTCGCGGTCTCTGGCGAAGGCAGGCGGACCCTAGTGCAGGCGCGCCGATGCCCCGGCCGGCGGCCGACCGGCCGGCACCAGGACCAGTGACACCAGCGCGGCCAGGGCGGCGGCGACCGCGCTGAAGTCGAAGGCGTGCGTGAAGCCGGTGGCCACCACCCCGCCGGAGGACAGACTCGCGGCGGCGACCGTGGAGACGACCGCCACGCCGACCGAACCGCCGAGTTCGTGGAACGTGTTGACGATGCCCGAGGTGACGCCTGCCTCCCCGGGTGCCACCTCGGCGAGCGCGGTGGTGGTGGCCGCCACGAACGTCATCCCCAGCCCGGCCGCGGCGACGCTGATCCCGATGACCACCGACCCGGACGTCGGCCCCATGGCGGGGATCGCGGCACCCAGTGCGGCGACGGCAAGTCCCACGGTGGCCGTCGTACGGGGACCGAGGTGCCCGACTCCGCGGCTGGCCAGGTGGGCGCCGACGACGGTGCCGAGCGCCACCGGCAGGAAGAGCAGTCCAGTGGTCAGCGCCCCGTGTCCGCGCACCTGCTGCAGATAGAACGAACCGAGGAAGAAGCTCGCGATCAATAGCCCGGTCGCCACCAGCATCAGGAACGAACCCGCGGCGACCCGGCGGCGGGCGAGGATCGAGAGGTCCACCAGCGGCGCCGGGACGGCCCGTTCGACCAGCACGAAGCCCGCGTAGAGCGCAGCGGCGACCGCGAGCGGGCCGAGGGTGGACATGGCGGTCCAACCGTGGTCGCCGGAGCTGATCAGCCCGTAGAGCGCCGCCGCGGTGGCGAGCGTGACGATGAGCGCCCCGGGCAGATCCAGCTTCCGATCCGCGCGCCGTGGTCCCGGCCCGGGCAGGACGACCAGCAGCAGCGCGAGCACGGCGACCCCGATC
This sequence comes from Micromonospora sp. NPDC023966, assembly GCF_040639095.1. Lineage (NCBI taxonomy): Bacteria > Bacillati > Actinomycetota > Actinomycetes > Micromonosporales > Micromonosporaceae > Micromonospora > Micromonospora sp. NPDC023966. The sequence continues at coordinate 164,677 of NZ_JBEZZJ010000013.1, forward strand.
GGCACGTTGACGTAGAAGATCCATTGCCAGCCCGGGCCGGCGGTGAGCAGGCCACCGACCAGCACGCCGACGGCCGCTCCGGTGCCGCCCAGGGCGCCCCAGACGCCCAGCGCCCGGTGCCGCTCCGGGCCTTGGAACAGCGTGGTGACCAGGGAGAGTGCGGCGGGAGAAAGGAGTGCGGCACCGACGCCCTGACCGATCCGACCGCCGATGAGCATCGTGGCGTTGACCGACAGCCCCGCCACCAGCGACGACGCGGTGAAGAACGCCAGGCCGGCGAGCACGGTCCGGCGGGCCTCGAACAGGTCGGCGGCGCGACCGCCGAGGAGCATCAGGCCACCGAAGACCAGGGTGTACGCAGTGACGACCCAGGTCAGCGCCGCGCGGTCGAGACCAAGGTCGACACCGATGCTCGGCAGCGCGATGGTGACCACTGTGATGTCGAGGATGAGCATGAACTGGGCGAGGCTGAGCAGCGCCAAAGCCCGCCATCGGCGCGGGACGGGCGTGGCCGGCGCGGCGTCGTGCGGTGACGATGTGACGTGGACGTTCATGTGGCTCTCCCGAAGACGGACGGCCGGGCAGCCGGCGGGAATCGTCCCGGGCCGCCCATTAAGTCGTACGCGGGTGTACGACTTACTGTCTCACGGTAACCTGAACACCGGTGTCTGACAAAGGAGGACGTGGTGGACCGGACAACCGACGCCGTCGGGCAGCGCGGCAAGCGCGCGGACGCGCAGCGGAACATCACCGCGATCCTTGACGCGGCACTGGAGTGCCTGGTCCGAGATCCGGACGCCAACATCGCCGAGATCGCCCGGCGCGCCGGGGTCGGCCGGGTGACTCTCTACGGCCACTTCTCGTCCCGCGACGACCTCATCGACCAGCTGTTCACCCGCACTGTGGACCGGGCGGACCGGGCGTTGGAGACGGTCGACCTGACCGGTGACCCTCGGGCGGCCCTCAGCCGCCTCGTCGCATCGAGCTGGCAGATCGTCGACCAGTTCCGGCACCTGCTCGATGTCGCCCAACGGTCACTGCCACCCGCCCGCATCCGGGCCGCGCACGAGGGGCCGATGCGCCGCATCGCCGGCCTCATCGAGCGCGGCCGGGCCGAGGGCGTGTTCCGCACCGACCTGCCCGCGACCTGGCTGGTCGCGCTCGTCCACACCGTGGTGCACGCGGCGGCGGACGAACTCAGCGGAGGGCGCCTCGCCGAGCAGGACGCGCCCTTCGTCATCGACGCGACCCTGCAGGCCGCGTACGCGCCACCGGCCGGGTGACCCGACCGGTCACCGCTCGGCGCCCTACTCCTCGCCGCCGCGCAGGCCGGCCAGGACCTCCTCAAGCTCGTCCGGCTTGACCAGCACGTCGCGAGCCTTGGACCCCTCGGACGGGCCGACCACGCCCCGGGTCTCCATGAGGTCCATGAGCCGGCCCGCCTTGGCGAAGCCGACCCGCAGCTTGCGCTGGAGCATCGAGGTCGAGCCGAACTGCGAGGTGACCACCAGCTCCACCGCCTGCACGAGCAGGTCCAGGTCGTCGCCGATGTCCTCGTCGATCTTCTTCTTGCTGTCCTGCGCGGGGGCGAGCACGTCCGGACGGAAGTCCGGCTCGCGCTGGTCCTTGCAGAACTTCACCACGTCGTGGATCTCGCGCTCGGTCACCCAGGCGCCCTGGATCCGGATCGGCTTCGACGCGCCCATCGGCAGGAACAGCCCGTCGCCGCGGCCGAGCAGCTTCTCCGCGCCGGGCTGGTCGAGGATGACCCGGGAGTCGGCCAGCGAGGAGGTGGCGAAGGCGAGCCGGGACGGCACGTTCGCCTTGATCAGGCCGGTGACCACGTCCACCGAGGGACGCTGGGTGGCCAGCACCAGGTGGATGCCGGCGGCCCGCGCCAGCTGGGTGATCCGGACGACCGAGTCCTCCACGTCGCGCGGCGCGACCATCATGAGGTCCGCCAGCTCGTCCACGATCACCAGCAGGTACGGGTACGGCCGGATCTCCCGCTCGCTGCCCGGCGGGGCCTTGATCTCGCCGTTGCGTACCTTGCGGTTGTAGTCGTCGATGTGCCGGACCCCGTTGGCGGCGAGGTCGTCGTAGCGCATGTCCATCTCGCGGACGACCCACTCCAGCGAGTCGGCCGCCTTCTTCGGGTTGGTCACGATCGGGGTGACCAGGTGCGGGATGCCCTCGTAGCCGGTCATCTCGACCCGCTTCGGGTCGATCAGCAGCAGCCGCACCTCGTCCGGGGTGGCCCGGGTGAGCACCGACACCAGCAGCGAGTTGAGGCAGGACGACTTGCCCGCGCCGGTCGCGCCGGCGATCAGGATGTGCGGCATCTTGGCCAGGTTGGCCACCACGTAGCCGCCCTCGATGTCCTTGCCGAGCGCCACCACCATCGGGTGGTGGTCACTGGTGGCGGCACGCGAGCGCAGCACGTCACCGAGCGCCACGTTCTCCGGGTCGGTGTTGGGGATCTCCACGCCGACCGCGCTCTTGCCCGGAATCGGGCTGAGGATCCGCACGTCCGGCGACTTCACCGCGTAGGCGATGTTGCGGGAGAGCTGGGTGATCCGCTCGACCTTGACGCCCGGCCCCAGCTCGACCTCGTAGCGGGTGACCGTCGGGCCGCGGGTGAAGCCGGTGACCGCGGCGTCCACGTCGAACTGGTCGAAGACGCCGGTCAGCGCGGCGATCACCTCGTCGTTGGCCTTGCTCCGCGTCTTCGGCGCGGCCCCGCTGCCCAGCATGTTGGCCGGCGGCAGGGTGTAGTCGCCCGCCAGCCCGGTGAGCGCGAGCTGCTCGGCCCGGGTGGGCAGCGGTGAGTGCTCAGGGGGCTCGACGGGCTTGCGGCTGGCCGGCACCCGCTTGCGCGGCAGCACGAGGGTTTCCTGGAGGTCGGCGCCGTCGAGGTCGTCGTCCGGGTCGAGCGGGTCGACCGGCGGCGGGAGGCGCTTGGCCGCCCGCTTCCGGGCCGGCTTCGTCGCCGCCTCGGCCGCCTCGGCCTCCTCGGCGTCCGGCGGCACCGGGGCGACCCGCAGCCCGAGCCGCTCCGGGATCTTGTTGATCGGGGTCGCGGTGATCACCAGCAGGCCGAAGACCAGCAGCAGGAGCAGCAGCGGCATGGCCACCCAGGCGGTGACCGCGGACTTGAGGAGGTCGCCCAGGCCGGCGCCGATCAGGCCGCCGGCATAGTCGCGCTGGACCTCGTCGACCGGGTCCTGTCCGATGTGCAGCATGGCCGCCGTGGCGAGCAGCATGGAGCCCCAGCCGACCAGGCCGCGGCCGCGGTGCGCGGGATCGGCCGGGGTGCGCATCAGCCGCCAGGCGCCCACCATGAGCAGCACCGGCAGCACGATGGCGATCGCCCCGACGAAGAGGCGCACGGTGTCCGCGAGATGCCGGCCCACCGGCCCCGCGCCGCCGGACCAGATGCCCACGGCACTGAGGATGGCCAGGCCGAACAGGAGCAGCCCGGCGCCGTCGCGGCGGTGCTCCGGGTCCAGCTCGCGGGTGGTGGCGGCCTGCCGGCCGGCCGCCCGGAACACCCAGCCCACGCTGTGCGCCAGCCCCATCCACAGGGCACCCAGCGCGCGGCCGAGGAAGGCCGCCGGGCTCGGCCCGGGCGCCGGGCGCCGCCGAGCGCTCGCCCGGCTGGCCTTCTTGGCCGGCTGGCGGGCACGGCTGTTCGTGGTTCCGCGCGACGACGCGCCGCGCCGCCGGCTCGCCTGAGAGGTACGGCCCGCCATACAGTCACCGTAACGGCGGGACCCGGCAGATCGCCGCTTTTCCGGGTCGTGTCCGCGCGTCGCGGCACGGATCCGCCGCCCGTTGTGTTATTCGCCTCAGAAGGGATGCCCTCATGGCGTCGCCGGAGATCGAGGACGGTCCGGACGGCCCCCTGGCCGGACACCCGCAGGCGCTACGACCGCTGACCGGCGAGCTGATCGCCGCCGTGCTGGCCAACCGGGGGTACGCGGTGACCGAGGACGCCGACGGCGACCTGGTGGGCCGCTGGGACCAGAGCCTCATCTGGTTCTTCCGCCGCGGCGCCGCCGGGGAGGTGCTCCAGGTACGCACCGTCGCGGCGCACCGGTTCGGCATCGAACACGTGCCCGGCCTGCACGCCTTCTGCAACGCCTGGAACCACGACCGGCTCTGGCCCAAGGCGTTCGTGCACGTGGCCGACGACGGGCTGGCCCAGGTCTGCGGCGAGGTGACCACCGACCTGGAACGCGGCGTCACCCCGCACCAGCTCGACCAACTCGTCGACTGTGGCGTCACCACCGGCTGCCAGCTCGCCGCCGCCGTGGCGGACCTGCCCGGCGGGACGGTCCGGTGACCACCTCCCGGGACCGGGGGCTGGCCGACGCGCTCGCCGAAGCCCGGGACCTGCCCGACGGCGAGGCCCGCTGCGCCGAGCTGGAGCGGATCGCCGCCCGGGCCGACGCCACCGGCGATCCGCGTACCGGGCTGGCGGCGCGGTTCGCGCTGGTCGAGGCGTACCTGCACCTGGGCGAGCGGTGGCGGATGGTGGAGCCGGTACGCCGCTGCGTGGCCACGGTGGACCGGCAGCCCGAGCTGCTCGACAGCCGTCCCGGCGAGGCCGAGCGGCTGCGCCGGCACCAGCGGCAGGCCGTGGAGGCGCTCTTCGGCACCCCCCGGGTGGCCCTGGACCAGGCCCGCTCCCTGTTGGACGATCTCGCCGACCGGCTGGGCCCGGCCGCCGAGCCGGTGGCCGAGCTGCGCTGCCGGCTCGCCGACCACCTCGGGGACGAGCCGACCGCCCGCCGCGAGTACGACCGCTGGTCCGCCGGCGACCCGTCCGACCCGGTGGCCGGCTGCGCCGGCTGCGCCCCGGCGCGCCGGGCGGAGCTGCTGGCCGGCTGGGGCGAGCCGGCGGCCGCGCTGGCCGCGCTGGAGCCGGCACTCGACGGCGAGCCGGGCTGCACCGACCAGCCGGAGCGGGCCCTGGCCGCCGGGCTGCTGCCCTGGCTGCGCACCGGCGAGCCGGCGCGTGCCGCGCGGGCGCACGTGCGGGCGTACCGCCGGCACCGCGGGGAGCGGACGGCGTTCCCGCAGCTCGCCGCACACCTGCGGTTCTGCGCGCTGGGCGGGCACCTGGCGCACGGGCTGGACGTGCTGGCCGAGCAGCTGCCCCGGCTGGACCACCCCGCCGACGACCTCTCCGCGATGGAGTTCGCCGCGGCGGGCGCGCTGCTCTGCGGGCTGGCCGTCGAGGCCGGTCTCGGCGGGCGGCGGATCCACCGTCCCGGGCACGGGCCCCGGCCGGCCGCCGAGGTGGACGTGGCGGCGCTCGGCGGCCAGCTCCAGGCCCTCGCCACCGCGCTCGCCGGCAGCTTCGACGCCCGCAACGGCACCGGCCACCAGTCCGGCCGGATCGCCTCCTGGCTGGCCGAGCGACCGCTCGCCGAGCCGGTGCCGCTGCCCGCCGAGGACGACGTGGAACCCGCCGACGACCCGGCCGAGCCCGGGCCGCCCGGTGAGGAGGAGGTCGCCCCGCTGAGCCTGCGGCTGCTCACCGCCGCCCTCGACGCGCGCGGCGACGCGTACACGCTGGAGCCGGACGGCACCGTGGTGGGGCGCTGGGGCGAGGCGGTGGTCCAGTTCCGCCGGCTCGGGCCGCAGGGCGAGGTGCTGCACGCCCGGGCCGTGGCGCTGCGCCGGCTGCCGGCCGCCCGCCGCGCCGAGGCGTACGCGTTCTGCAACGCCTGGAACCACGACCGGCTGCTGCCGGCGGCGTACGTGCACGACCCGGGCGACGGGACGCTGCTGCTGGCCGCCGACGTCACCACCGACCTGGCGTACGGGGTGGCCCCGGCGCAACTCGTCGTGCTGGTCACCGCGGCGGTCAGCACCGGGGCCGCGTACGCCGACGCGGTCGCCGCACTGCCCTGATCCCGGACGCGGCGCGGCCCCCGGCCACCGGGCGGTGGTGGACGGGGGCCGCGGTCCTCCGGCCGCCGGGTTCGACCCCGGCGGCGGCTCAGCGGGCGGAGAACGCCAGGGTGTACTCGCCGGCCCCGGCCAGGCCGACCACCCGGTAGCGGTAGGCGCCGGCCGGGGTGTCCGCGGTCAGCCGGGCCAGCCCGTCGGCGCTGTCGGCGCGGGCCACGGTGCGGAACGCGCTTCCGGTGAAGCGTTGCAGTTCCAGCGCCACCCGGCCACCCGCGGGCGCGGAGACACAGGCCTCCTGGGCGCCGCCGGACACCCGGAAGAACCGGCCGTCCGGCTGGACCTGCGCCCGCCCGGCGGCGATCCGGCCGGTCCGGCTCACCTGCCCGGTGCAGGCCGCCGCATCGCCGGCCGGCGGGGTGGCCGGCGCGGTGCTCGCCGGCGGCGCGGTGGCCCCGCCCCCGGCCGGCGGCGCGGAGGGGGCCGGCTGGTTACCCGCGGTGACCAGGGTCAGGTTGTTGCGCTGGAGGATCTCGTTGACCGGCTGGAAGAAGGTGACCCCACCCCGCGTGCAGTCGCCGGAGCCGCCGGAGGTGACGCCCTGCGCCTGGTCGCCGGAGAGCCAGGCGCCGCCCGAGTCGCCCGGCTCGGCGCAGACGTTCGTCCGGGTCAGCCCGGTGACCGTTCCCTCCGGATAGTTCACCGTGGCGTTCCTGGCCTGGATCACCCCGCAGCGGGTGCCGGTGGTCGAGCCGGAGCGGCACACCGAGGCGCCGACCGGGGCCTCGGTGGAGCCGTTCACCGGCACCGTGCCGCCGTTGAAGTCGTTGACCACGCCCTGCGGCGTCCACTCGCCGTTGACCTCGACGACGGCCCAGTCGTCGCCGGGGAACGAGGAGGCGGCGAAGGTGCCCTGGGCGACCCGGTTCGCGCCGGCGGTGCGGTCCCCCGGCCGGCCGCAGTGCCCGGCCGTGACGAAGCCGCCGACCACCGAGAAGCCGACCGAGCAGCGCCCGGCGCCGTTGATGAAGTAGGCGTCACCGCCCCGCACGTCGAACAGCGGCCGGGGCGCCTCGTCGGCGGTCTTCACCCGCACCGCGCCGGCGGGCACCCCGCCGGCCTCGGCGAACCGGCGGCCGGCCGCCTCCGCGCCGGGCCGGGCGAACACCACCACCGAGTTGGTGGGCACGTCGACGTACCAGCCGGCGACGTCCGGGGTGGCCTCGCCGGCGGCCGCGTCGAGGCGGGTCTTCACCGCGTCCAGTTCGGCGACCCCGCGGTCGACCCGCTTCGGCACCGCGCCCGCGGCGGTCACCCGGGCCGCCCGCGCCGGGTCGGCCACCGCCACGTTCAGCGTCGCGCCGTCGGCGCCGAGCCAGCTGCCGCCGTAGTCGGCGCCGAGTTCGGTACGGAGCTTCGAGACCGTGCCGGACGCCCACCGCTCGGTCTTCAGTCGCCGGACCGCCTGGTCCCGGGTGAGCGAGAGGTCGCGGCTCAGCGCGTCCAGCACCTCGGGCGCGACGCCGTCGGCCGCCGCCGGGGCGCTCCGCCGGGCCGCCGGGTTCTCGCCGGCGAAGGACGGCAGGGTCACCGCCGCCGCCGTGCCCGCCGCCGCCACCAGTACGCCGATGGCTGTCATCCGTCTGCGGTCCATCCGCCACGCTCCTCCCGGCCGGCGTGGGGTACGCCTGCCGGAGCGGTATACGGAGACGGACGCCGATCGGTTGAACGCGACCGGTCAGCATGGCGGAGCGTGGCGGGACGGCTTCGGGGCGTACCCGGGAACGGCGACGCCGGTCCACCGCGGACGGTGGACCGGCGTGCGGCGTGTGCGGCGGTCAGACCTCGACGACCGTCGGCACGATCATCGGCCGGCGGCGGTACGCGTCGTTGACCCAGCGCCCGACGGTGCGCCGGACGATCTGCTGGAGCTGGTGCGGGTCGGTGATGCCGTCCGCGGCGGCCCGGTTGAGCGCCTCGGTGACCAGCGGGATGACCGGGTTGAACGCCTCCGGGTCCTCGGAGAAGCCCTTCGCCGAGAGGGTCGGCCCGCCGACCACCTTGCCGGTGACCGAGTCGACCACCACGGTGGTGGCGATGAAGCCGCCGTCGCCGAGGATCCGGCGCTCGGTGAGCAGCGACTCGCTGACGTCGCCGACGGCGAGGCCGTCGACGTAGACGTACCGGCTCTTCACGTGGCCGACCAGGCTGGCCCGCCCGTCGACCAGGTCGACCACGTCGCCGTCCTCGCAGAGCACCACCCGGTCCGGCGCGACACCGGACTCGATGCCGAGTCGGGCGTGCGCCCGCAGGTGCCGCCACTCGCCGTGCACCGGCATGAGGTTGCTCGGGCGCGTGACGTTGAGCAGGTAGAGCAGCTCGCCGGCGGGAGCGTGACCGGAGACGTGCACCTTCGCCACGTCCTTGTGGATCACGGTCGCGCCGGCCCGGGCCAGCCGGTTGATCACCCGGTAGACCGAGGTCTCGTTGCCGGGCACCAGCGAGGAGGCGAGCACCACGGTGTCCCCGGGGGCGATGGTGATGTGCCGGTGGTCGCCGCTGGCCATCCGGCCCAGCGCGCTCATCGGCTCGCCCTGCGAGCCGGTCGACATCAGCACGATCTGCTCGGGCGGCAGCGTGGTGGCCTCCTCCAGCCCGACCACCAGGCCCGGCGGGATGTTCAGCAGGCCCAGGTCGCGGGCGATGCCCATGTTGCGCACCATGGACCGGCCGATCAGCGCCACCTTGCGGCCGTGCTCGACCGCCGAGTCGAAGACCTGCTGCACGCGGTGCACGTGCGAGGCGAACGAGGCCACGATGATCCGGCCGCGCGCCTTCTGGAAGATCGAGTCGAGCACCGGCCCGATCTCCCGCTCCGGGGTGACGAAGCCGGGGATCTCCGCGTTGGTGGAGTCGGAGAGCAGCAGGTCCACGCCCTCGGCGCCGAGCCGGGCGAAGCCGGCCAGGTCGGTGATCCGGCCGTCCAGCGGGAGCTGGTCCATCTTGAAGTCGCCGGTGTGCAGCACCAGGCCGGCGCCCGTGCGGATGGCCACCGCGAGTGCGTCGGGGATCGAGTGGTTCACCGCGAAGAACTCGCACTCGAACGGGCCGAGCCGCTCGCGCCGCCCCTCGGCGACGGTCAGCGTGTAGGGCTGGATCCGCCGCTCGGCCAGCTTCGCCTCGACCAGGGCCAGGGTGAACTGCGAGCCGACCAGCGGGATGTCGGGCTTGTGGGCGAGCAGGTACGGCACCGCGCCGATGTGGTCCTCGTGGCCGTGGGTGAGCACGATCGCCTGCACGTCGCCGAGCCGGTCCAGGATCGGCCCGAAGTCGGGCAGGATCAGGTCCACGCCCGGCTGCTCGACGTCGGGGAAGAGCACCCCGCAGTCGACGATCAGCAGCTTGCCGTCGTACTCGAAGACCGTCATGTTCCGGCCGATGGCGCCGAGTCCGCCGAGCGGGATGATCCGCAGGCCGCCCTCCGGCAGCGGCGGGGGCAGCTCACCCTCGATGTGCGCCTCGGTCACGCGTCACCTCATTCTGCGACGCCGTCATGCGGCGTCCGTCGTGTCGTTCGATCATTCGGGAAGGGGTAGGCCCGCCGCGGCGCAGTCGGCGCGCAGCTGGGCCAGTTCGTCGCCGGTGGCGTCCACCAGCGGCGGGCGCACCGGGCCGGCCGGCAGCCCCTTGGCCGCCAGGCCGGCCTTCACCAGGATCACGCCCTGGGTCCGGAAGATGCCGGTGTACAGCGGCAGCAGCCGCCGGTGCAGGGCGAGCGCCGTGGCGGTGTCGCCCGCCTCGTAGGCCTCGATCATCTGCTTCGTCTGCACGCCGGTGAAGTGGGTGGAGGTGCCGACCACGCCGACCGAGCCGACCGCCATGGCGGGCAGGGTCAGCGCGTCCTCACCGCTGTAGAAGGCCAGGTCGCTGCGGGCCAGCACCCACGAGGTGGCGGTGAGGTCGCCCTTGGCGTCCTTGACCGCCACGATCCGGCCGTGCTCGGCCAGCCTTACCAGGGTCTCGGTGGCGATCTCGGTGCCGGTCCGGTGCGGGATGTCGTACAGCATGATCGGCAGCCCGCTGGCGTCGGCGACCGCGGTGAAGTGGCGCAACAGCCCGCTCTGCGGCGGCTTGTTGTAGTACGGCGTGACCACCAGCAGGCCGTGCGCGCCGGCCTTCTCCGCCTGCGCGGCCAGCTCGATCGTGTGCCGGGTGTCGTTGGTGCCCACCCCGGCGACGATCCGGGCCCGGTCGCCGACCGCCTCCGCGACGGCGCGGATCAGCGCCTCCTGCTCGGCGTCGGTGGTGGTCGGTGACTCACCGGTGGTGCCGTTGAGCACCAGCGCGTCGTTGCCCTGCTCGTCGACGAGATGGCTCGCGAGCCGTACGGCGCCGTCGAGATCGAGCGACCCGTCGGCGGTGAACGGGGTCACCATGGCCGTGATCAGTCGCCCGAACGGGCGCGACGTGCCCCGGTCCGGGCCGGCAGGGAGGTCGTGCGTCATGTTCACAACCTAGCGGACGACCACCGGGGGCCCGGCGGCGAAGGGCGATGACTCACTCGGCGTGCGGAGAGGCCGCCACCTCGGTGCCGTCGGGCAACTGGGAGATCACGAAGTCGGCGAACACGTTCGGCGCGACCCCCTGGAGCTGCCGCAGGCACTCCACGGCCAGCTCGCGGATCTCCACGTCGGCGTGCTCGGTGGCGCGCATCTTGACGAAGTGCCGCCACGCCCGGTAGTTGCCGGTCACCACGATCCGGGTCTCGGTGGCGTTGGGCAGCACCGCGCGGGCCGCCTGCCGGGCCTGCTTGCGGCGCAGCGTCGGGTTGGGCTCGTCGGTGAACCGGGCCTCCAGCCCCTCCAGCAGCTCGGTGTACGCCCGCACCGCCGCCTCGCTCGCCTCGACGAACCTCTTGTGCAGCTCCGGGTCCTCGGCGATCACCGCCGGCTCGACCATGGCCGCGTCGCGCTCCGGGACATAGCGCTGGGAGAGCTGCGAGTAGGAGAAATGCCGGTGCCGGATCAGCTCGTGGGTGAAGGACCGGGAGACCCCGCTGAAGTAGAAACTCACCGAGCCGTGCTCCAGCACGGAGAGGTGACCCACGTCCAGGATGTGCGCCAGGTAGCCGGCGTTGGTCGCGGTGGCCGGGTTCGGCTTCTTCCAGCTCTGGTAGCAGGCCCGGCCGGCGAACTCGGCGAGCGCCTGACCGCCCTCCGCGTCGGTCGACCACGGCACGTCGTCCGGGGCCTGGAACTGGGTCCACGCGATCAGTTTGACCTGGGGCTGCACCATCTCCGGCATTCCTGCGACTGTAGTGGCCGGTGGGCCGGCCGCGAAAGTTGGGCGCGCGGACGTGAACCAACGCACCAGCGGCGAATCTCGGACACTTCCCGTCCGCGCCGGACGTCAGGTGTCCAAGATCTCGGTGCGGGTCAGACGTAGAGCGAGGTGAACGGGGCCCAGGGCAGGTTGCGGGCCACCGAGAAGGCGAGCCAGAGGGCCAGGAAGCCGCCGATCACCTTCGGGCTGATCCGCAGCTCCGGCAGCCGCCAGCCGAACGCCCGGTTCCCCGCCCAGCTGACGAAGAGCCAGGCCAGGAAGGGCAGCGAGAAGACGAAGAGGAAGTGGTGCCGGGCGGCGGCGGGCAGGTCGGCGTGCAGCACGTACCAGAGGGCGCGGGTGCCGCCGCAGCCCGGGCAGTCCAGCCCGGTGGTGAGCTTGAGCAGGCAGGTCGGCCGGGCGTCCGGGTCGCTGTGGGTGGGGTTGCTGAGCAGCGCGTACGCCATGCCCAGGCCGACGCAGCCGAGCGCCGCGAGGGGTACCGCCCAGCGCGGGGCGCGGGCGTGCAGCCGCAGCACCAGGCGGGTGAACCGGTCCGGCTCGACGGCCGGGTAGGTCACCCCGGCGGGCCAGACCTCCGGCCCGGCGGCGGGCGGCCCGAAGTGGGCGTGCGGCCCTGCGGCGTGCTCCGCGTGCGCCCCGGCGTGCTCCGCGTGCGCCCCGGCGTGCTCCGCGTGCGGCCCGGTGGCGACAGCGTGCGGCCCGGTGATGGTGGCGGGTGGTCCGGCCGGGGCCGGTCCGGGGGGACCGGCGGGCGGGGCCGGGTGCGGGTCGGGCGCGGCGGCCGGCCGGTCAACGCTCGTCACGCGCTTACCGTACACCCGCCACGCCCAGCAGGGCGGCGGCCAGCGGGGCGGCCAGGTCGCCGGCGGCGGGCGGGGCGACGGCGTCCAGGCCGAGCCAGCCGGCGAGCCGGTAGAGCTCGGCGGCGAGCGCCACCGCGGTCTCCCCCGGGTCGGCGCCCGGCTCAACCCAGGCCGCCGGCACCAGCAGCACCCCGGCCTTCCGGTCGGCCTTGAGGTCGACCCGGGCGGTGAACCGCTCGCCCTGGAGGAAGGGGAGCACGTAGTAGCCGTAGACCCGCTGCGGCGCCGGCACGTAGATCTCGATCCGGTAGCTGAAGTCGAAGAGCCGCTCGGCGCGGGCCCGCTCCCAGACCAGCGGGTCGAACGGGCTGACCAGGGTGTTGCCGCGCACCCAGCGGGGCAGCCGCGCCTGGGCGTGCAGGTAGGCCGGCTGCCGCCAGCCGGCCACGGTGACCGGGATCAGCTCGCCGGCCTCGACCAGCTCGGCGATCGCCTGCCGGGCGCCGGCCACCGGCAGCCGGAAGTAGTCGCGCAGCTCCGGCTCGGCGGCCACGCCCAGCGACCGGCCGGCGATCGCCACCAGCGTGCGGTGGGCGTCGGCGTCGCTCGGGGTGGGCGCGTCCAGCACGGCGGCCGGCAGCACCCGCTCGGGCAGGTCGTAGCGGCGGGCGAAGGAGGTGGTGCGATCCGCGGCGGCCACCTCGCCGGCCCAGAACAGGAACTCCAGCGCCCGCTTGACCGTGGACCAGTTCCACCCCCAGTTGCCCGTCTCCCGGGGCGCGTCGTGCTCGATCTCGGCGGCGGTGAGCGGGCCCCGGGCGGCCACCTCGTCGCGCACCCAGGCGACCAGTTCGGGCTGCTCCTGGGCGATCCGGCGCATCCCGCCCCAGGCCTCGTCGTGGGCCTTGGCCATCCGCCAGCGCAGCGCCGGGTGCAGCCCCACCGGGACCAGCGACGCCTCGTGCGCCCAGTATTCGAACAGCTCGCGGGGGCGCCGGTAGGCCGCGGTGTCGAGCAGGGTGGTCGGGTAGGGCCCGAGCCGGCTGTAGAGCGGCAGGTAGTGCGCGCGTTGCAGGACGTTGACCGAGTCCATCTGGATCAGCCCGACCCGGTCGAGCACCCGGCGCAGGTGCCGGCGGGTGGGCACGCCGGTGGGCGCCGGGTCGGCGAAGCCCTGGGCGGCCAGGGCGATCCGGCGGGCCTGGGCGAGGGAGAGCGATTCCGGTGCAGCCATCGTCGGGCACCCTATTGCACCGGTACGACACCTGTGTGGCGGCTGGACCGATCGCCCGGAGCGGCATAGAACGGACGGGTGCGCACCATCCGTCGGGAGGAACCGGACGACGCCGAGGCGATCGCCCGGGTGCACATCCACGGCTGGCAGGCCGGGTACGCCGGCTTCATGCCGGACGAGGTGCTGAACCGGCTGAACCCGGCCGCCTGGGCGCAGCGCCGCCGCGACCTCGGCACGGCCGACCCGGAGCACCCGTTCACCACGCTGGTCGCCGAGGTCGACGGGGTGGTCGTCGGGTTCACCACCTTCGGGCCGTACCGGAACGACCAGGACCGGGGCGACCTGGACCCGCGGTACGGCGAGGTCCTGGCGCTCTACCTGGAACCGGCGCACTGGAGCACCGGGATCGGGCGGGCACTTCACGCCGCGGCCCGGGCCGGGCTGGCGGAGCGGGCGTGGACGGAGTACCGGCTCTGGGTGCTCGCCGACAACGTCCGGGCCCGCCGCTTCTACGAGCGGGCCGGGTTGTCACCCGACGGGGAGGAGTCCACCTACCCGGTCCCGCTGCACGGCGGGCGCGACCCGGTCCGGCTCGTCGAGCTGCGTTACACCGCCCGGCTCGACGGCTGAGCCGGCCGGCCCGCCCCGCTCCGCGAGGCCGCCGCCGGTCGGCGTGGCCCAGCCGCGGATCGGCAGGGCGAGCAGCAGCGCCAGGCTGATCCAGACGTAGGTGTTGCTGCCCAGGAAGCCGTCCACGCCGGTGAAGTCCTTCTCCCAGGCCCAGACGATCCGGCTGGTCAGGAAGGCGTACCCGACGAGCGCGGCGGCCAGCAGCAGTCGGCGCCGGCGGCTGCGCGCGGGGGCCGCCATGCCGTTGTCGACCAGCAGGATCAGCCCCGGCAGCAGCCAGACCAGGTGGTGCACCCAGGTCACCGGGCTGACCAGGCACATGGTGGCGCCGGTCAGCGCCAGGCCGGTGGCCTCGTCGCCGGCGGCCACCGCGGCCCGGGAACGCCAGCCCCAGACCACCAGGGTGGCGAGGACCAGCACCAGCCAGGCGACGGTGCTCGGGTGTTCCGGATCGAGCCGGGCCACCATCCCGCGCAGCGACTGGTTGGAGACGAAGGCCAGCTCGCCCACCCGGTCGGTGTTCCACAGCGCCTCGGTCCAGAACTCCCGGGATGCGTCCGGGAAGAGCGCGGCGGCCACCAGCGTCGCCGCGGCCGCCGCGCCGATGGCGGTGAACGCGGCCCGCCAGCGGCCGGTGACCAGCAGGTAGACGATGAAGATGCCCGGGGTCAGCTTGATCGCGGTGGCCAGCCCGATGCCCACCCCGGCCCACCGGCTGCGCGCGGGCAGCAGCCGGAGCAGGTCCATCGCCACCAGGAACAGCAGCAGCATGTTGACCTGGCCGAAGTTCACCGTCTCGCGCATCGGCTCGTACGCGGCGGCCAGGCAGAGCGCCACGGCGAGGACGAACCAGCGGGTCCAGCCGGCGCGGCGGGCGACCGGGTCGAGCAGCCACCAGATGACCACCGCGCTGACCACCACGGTGGCGGCCACGCTCACCGTGATCGCGGCCGGCCACGGCAGGTACGCCATCGGCAGCATGACCAGCGCGGCGAACGGCGGGTAGGTGAAGCCGTACTGGGTGCCGGCCTTGAGGAAGTCGTAGATCTCCCCGCCGTCGTGCACCCAGAAGGTCAGCGCGCCGTAGTAGACCTTGAGGTCGAAGAAGCCGTGCCGGACGGCCGCCACCGAGAGGAACGCGGTCACCGCGACGGCGAGCGCCAGCACGGCGACGACCTGCAGGAGCGTCCGCCTGGCACCCTGCGCCACCGTCGCCCTCCTCGCCCTGCGTAGGCTCTCGTGCCATGGCTCTCGGGTACGTCCGCCCCGCGCGTCCGGAGGATGCCGGCGAGATCGCACGCCTCCAGCTCGCCACCTGGCGGGCCGCGTACCGCCGGATCCTGCCCCGACACGTGCTCGACAACCTGGACGAGGCCTACCTCGCCCGGCGGTGGAGCGCCGCGGTGCAGGAGCCGCCCTCGGGCGCGCACCGCGTGCTGGTCGCCGTCGAACAGGCCGAGCAATCGTATCTGGTGGGGTTCGTCGCCTCCGGTCCGGCCGACGCCGAGGCGCTCGCTCCGGGCGAGCCGGCCGACGCGCTCGCCGACGGCGTGGCGGCGGTGACCGACCTGCTGGTCGAGCCGCGCTGGGGCCGGCGCGGGCACGGCAGCCGACTGCTCGCCGCCATGGTCGACCACTGGCGGGAGGACGGCTTCACCCGGGCGGTGGCCTGGACGTTCGACGCCGACGCGGCGACCCGGAAGTTCCTCACCTCGACGGGCTGGGAGCCGGACGGCGCGGGCCGCGCGCTGGACGTGGACGACATGCTGGTCCCCCAGGTCCGCCTGCACGTCGGCGTCCCCGCCGAGCGGGCCGCCTCCTGACTACCCGCTGTCGGGGGTAGCGCCTACCGTGGCGGCATGACGACCGCACCGGCGCCGGCGACGAATGACCTGGAACCGTTCCGGGTCGAGCTGACCGGCTACGCCTACCGGATGCTCGGCTCGGTGTTCGACGCCGAGGACGCGGTGCAGGAGACCCTGCTACGGGCCTGGCGCGCCCGGGACGGCTTCGACGGCCGGTCCAGCCTGCGCACCTGGCTCTACCGGATCGCCACCAACGTCTGCCTCGACCTGCTGCGCGGGCGCGGCCGGCGGGCCCTGCCGGTCGACCTGGGCGGCCCGGTCGCGCCGGTGGCCGAGTCGCTCGGCGCGCCGGCCGGCGACTGGGTCGAGCCGGTGCCGGACGCGGCGGTGCTCCCGACCGACCCGGCGGAGCTGGCGGTGGCGCGGGAGTCGGTGCGGCTGGCGTTCGTGGCCGCCCTCCAGCACCTGCCGCCCCGGCAGCGCGCCGTGCTGATCCTGCGGGACGTGCTGCGCTGGCGCGCCGACGAGGTCGCCGACCTGCTCGACGCCACCGTGCCGGCGGTCAACAGCGCGCTCCAGCGGGCCCGGGCGACCCTGGCCGGGGTGCGCGCCGACCGGCGCGCCGGGCCGGATCTCGACCCGGTCGACCGCGACCTGCTCGACCGTTACGTGGACGCCTTCGCACGCTACGACATCGACGCCCTGGTCGCGCTGCTGCGCGCGGACGCCGTGCAGAGCATGCCGCCCTACCCGATGTGGCTGCGCGGCGCGGCCGACATCGGCCGGTGGCTGGCCGGGCCGGGCGCCGGCTGCCGGGGCTCCCGGCTGGTCCGGGTGGCCGCGAACGGCGTCCCGGCGCTGGCGCAATACCGAGTCGACCCGGCCGGCGGCCACCGGGCCTTCTCGATCAGCCTGCTGGAGTGCGCCGAGGGGCGGATCGCCCGGCTCACCCACTTCCTGGAGCCCCGGCTCTTCCCGCGCTTCGGGCTTCCGGACCGGCTCGATCCCTGACCGGCCGATGAGTTTCCGCCCGGCGCACCGTCCACCCCTGGTAGGCACGACGGAGGCGGCGCACCGGCGGAGTGAGGAGCGGGTCATGTTCAGGGACACGAAGGCGTTCAGCGGATTCTCGGTCGACGACCCGGACCGCGCGGAGCGGTTCTACACCGACGTCCTGGAGTTGCGGGTGTCCCGGGACGACGCGATGGGCGGCCTGCTGACCCTGCACCTGGCCGGGGACCGGCCGGTGCTGGTCTACCCGAAGCGCGACCACCGGCCGGCCACCTACACGGTGCTCAACTTTTCGGTCCCGGACATCGACCGGGCGGTGGACGAGCTGATCTCGCGCGGGGTGCGGTTCGAGCGCTACGAGGGCATGCCGCAGGACGACAAGGGGGTCATGCGGGGCAACGGCCCGTCGATCGCCTGGTTCACCGACCCGGCCGGCAACGTGTTCTCGGTGCTCCAGGAGAGCTGAGCCGGGGCCGGCGGTCCCGGCACGGGGCGGGACCGCCGGCCGCCGGTCAGCCCTTGTCGGCGCCCTCGTTCGCGCCGCGGACGAAATAACGCTGGAAGATCACGAAGAGCACCGCCACCGGGATGGTGGCGAGCAACGCGGCGCCCAGCTTGAGCGGATTCCGGGTGCCTTCGGCCGCCCCGGCGCCGACCGCTGGCGCGGCTACGCCGACCGCTCCCCGGACGGTCGATCATGAAGTTGACGGCGGAGTCGATCTCCTCGACTGCCGCCAACCTCATGATCAACGGGGTGGGGCGGCGGGGCGGGTGGGGGTGAGTTCGGCGACCAGTTCGTCGTCCTCCATGGCGCCGGTGGGGTGGAAGCCGAGGGAGCGGTAGAGGGTGGCGGCGGCGGTGTTGTCCGGGTGGTAGCTGAGGCGGATCGGTTGTCCGGCCTTGGCGAGCCAGTCGGTGAGGGTCCGGACGACGGCGCGGCCGACGCCGTGGTCCTGCTCGGCGGCGTCGATCAACATGCCGCCGATCCAGCGGGAGCCGTCGTCGTCCACGCCCCACATCACGTGCCCGACCACCGTCTCGTCCGCGTGGACGGCGAGCGAGGTCCAGACGTCCGAGCGCATGGTCAGCACCAGGTAGCGGGCGGCCAGCGCCGGCACGAAGGCGCGCTGGTCGTCGCGGGGCGCCACGTCGGCCACCGCCCGCCAGTTGTCGTCGTCCACCGGCCGCAGGGTCACCCGGCGGCCGGCGCGGTCACGCAGCCCGGAATCGATCACGGCGGTCAGCCTAGGTCCGGCCCGCCCACCGAGCCATGGCTTTCCCCGAGCCATCGCTTTCCCCGGAGCCCCGGAGCCGCCCCAGAATCCGGATCGCCGAGGTGGCGTGTGTCGGCCTCCGCCACCCCGGCGCGCCGGAGTCGATCAAGGTCCGGCACGGGTCGTCAGCCGGCGGGCGCGGTCGCGGCGGCGTCCAGGTAGGGGCGGGGGTCGCCGGCGCCGAGGTCGGTGATCCCGGCGCTGTGCAGGGCACCGATGGCCAGGGTGCGGCGCACGGCGGCGAAGGTGATCACGTGGCCGATCGTGCCGCCCAGCGTGTGGGTGGTCGGCGGCGAGCAGGTGGTGTCCACGAAGGTGTCGGCGAGGGTGCCGGCGGCCAGCGTCCGGGCCACGAAGGCCCGCCAGTCCCGGCCGGCGACCTCGTGCCGGGCGGCCAGCCCGGACACCGACCGGTCGCTCTCGTCGGGCCACTCGCCGCCGCGCAGCGCCGAGAGCCAGTGCTCCTCCTGGGTGACCATGGCGTTGATCAGCGAGCGGAGGGTGGGCCCCTCGTCGATGGTCTCCACGGACACGGTGACGGGCCGGTCGAGCACCTCGTCGTCGAGGGCGCCGGCGCGGTCGATGATCGCGGTGAGGGTCTCGACGTGGTGGTCGACCAGGTGTTGGAGAACGTTCATCGGAGTCTCCTGACGTGCCGCCGGTAGCCGCAGGCCACCGGGCGGTTGGAAGTGGACGCCGCTGGGGCAGGGCAGCTCCAGCTCGCGGAAGGTCAACGGCGGGCGCCGCCGGACCGCGGTCGGGGCGATGCCGTACGACCGCTGGAAGGCGCGGGTGAACGCCTCGTGCGAGCCGTACCCGGCCTCGACGGCGATGTCGAGGACGGTCCGGTCGCTGGTGGTGAGCCGGTGTGCCGCGCGCTCCAGGAGCAGCCGGCGGCGCAGCGCGCCCGGCGGTTCCCCGGTGGCCGCGGCGACCAGCCGGTCGAAGTGGAACCGGGACAGGTGGGCCCGGGCGGCCAGACCGGCCGGGCCGGCCTCCGGATCGTCGAGCGCGACCTGGAGCCAGTCGAGGAGGCCGGTGAGTCCGTCCGTCTGGGTCATGTGGACAGCCTGCACCCACCGGCGGCCGCGCCGCTTGATCGCCGTTGCGCACCTGCGGCCCGCCCGCGGGCGGCCGCCGTCAGGGGCACGACCGGCCGGGGGCGCGGCGGGAGTCAGTCGAGCAGGGCGTCCAGGCCGACGGTGAGGCCCGGCCGGCGGCGCACCTCGCGGACCGCCAGCAGCACGCCGGGCATGAACGAGGCCCGGTCGTAGGAGTCGTGCCGGATGGTCAGCGTCTCGCCGGTGGTGCCGAAGAGCACCTCCTGGTGGGCGACCAGGCCGGTGGCGCGGACGGCGTGCACGCGTACCCCGTCGATCTCGGCGCCGCGGGCGCCGGGCACCTCGTCCCTGGTGGCGTCCGGTGTGGGGCCCAGCCCCGCCTCGGCGCGGGCCTGCGCGACGAGCCGGGCGGTGTGGGTGGCGGTGCCGCTGGGCGCGTCCAGCTTGCGCGGGTGGTGCTGCTCGATGATCTCGACCGACTCGAAGTGCCGGGCCGCGCGGGCGGCGAACTGCATCATCAGCACCGCGCCGATGCCGAAGTTGGGGGCGATCACCACGCCGACGCCGGGCCTGCCGGCCAGCCAGCCGCGCACCTGCTCGAGCCGCTGCTCGGTGAAGCCGGTGGTGCCGACCACCGCGCTGATGCCCTGGTCGATGCACCACTGCAGGTTGTCCATGACGACGTCAGGGGTGGTGAAGTCGACGACCACCTCGGCGCCGGCGTCGGAGACCGCGGAGAGGCCGTCGCCCTGGTCGACCGTCGCCACCAGGTCCAGGTCGCCGGCCGCGTCGACCGCCTTGCAGACCTCCATGCCCATCCGGCCGTGGGCGCCCAGCACGCCGACCCGGATCGCCTCGGCCGGGTTCTTCTCCTGCTCGTCAGTCACGGGGGACAACCTATCCCAATCGGGACGCGGCCACCCCTACGGACCGGGGAGCGGGACGGGAGTCCCGGCCGGTCAGCGCGTGGCGAAGGCCGACTCGTCGAACGGGCCGACCACGGCGAGGGACATCGGCCGGCCGAGCAGCTCGGCGGCGAGGCCGTTGACGTCGTCCAGGGTTACCGCGTCGACCCGGGCCAGCAGTTCGTCCACCGGCATCAGGTTGCCGTAGAGCAGCTCGCCCTTGGCCAGCCGGCTCATCCGGGAGCCGGTATCCTCCAGGCCGAGGACGAAGGAGCCCTTGCTCATCCCCTTGCCCCGGGCCAGCTCGGCCTCGGTGATCCCGGTGGCGGCCACCCGGTGCAGCTCGGCCCGGGTCAGGTCCAGCACCTCGTCCACCTTGCCCGGCGCGCAGCCGGCGTAGACGGCGAACAGGCCGCTGTCGGCGTACTGGCTGGCGTAGGAGTAGACCGAGTAGGCCAGGCCGCGCTGCTCGCGGATCTCCTGGAACAGCCGGCTGGACATGCCGCCGCCGAGCACGTTGTTGAGCACCCCGAGGGCGAAGCGCCGCTCGTCGAGGCGGTCGATGCCGGGGCAGCCGAGGATGACGTGCGCCTGCTCGGTCTCCTTCGGCTCCACCAGGGTGGCGGCCGGCTCGGTGCGTACCGCCGGGGTGGCCGACCGGTACGGGGCCGGCGTGGCCGCGTCGGTGTCCAGCGGGGTGCCGCGCAGCGCCTGCCGGACCAGCTTGACCACGGCGGCGTGGTCGAGGTTGCCGGCGGCGGCGATGACGATCTGCGGCGCGGTGTAGTGGCGGCGGTAGAAGCTCTGGATCTGCCGCCGGGTCATCGGGGTGACCGTCTCCTCGGTGCCGGAGATCAGCCGGCCGAGGGGGTGGTCGCCGTAGACGGCGCGGGCGAAGAGGTCGTGCACCTCGTCGCCGGGCTCGTCGTCGTGCATGGCGATCTCTTCGAGGATGACCCCGCGCTCGGTCTCCACGTCGGCGGCGGCCAGCACCGAGTCGGCGACCAGGTCGCACATGACGTCGATGGCCAGCGGCAGGTCCTCGTCCAGCACCCGCGCGTAGTAGCAGGTGTATTCCTTGGTGGTGAAGGCGTTGGTCTCGCCGCCCACCGCCTCGATCTCCGAGGAGATCTCCAGCGCACCGCGCTTGTTGGTGCCCTTGAAGAGCAGGTGCTCCAGGAAGTGCGCGGCGCCGGCCTGCGGCCCGGTCTCGTCGCGGGAGCCGACCGCCACCCAGACGCCGAACGAGACGCTGCGCATCGCCGGGATCGCCTCGGTGAGCACGCGCAGGCCGCTGGGAAGCACGGTGCGGCGGACGGTGCCGCCCAGCGGGTCGTCGCTGAGCGTACGGGTGACCGCCCGGGCCGCTCCGCCCGCGGGGCGCGCGACCCCGGACGACGTCACCCCCCGTCGAGCCGCAGGGGAGGACGAACGCCGGGTCCGACTCACGAGGAACCTGCTCTCAGTTCGACGAGGGGTGGGTGGTGCGGGGGTGACGAACGACGGCTCCAGCGCGTCTCCGACAACTCCAGCTCGGCGCGGCTGACGCCGCGCGGCGACCTGGAGCCGTCGCTGGAGCAGTCACCGGCCGGGGGGGCGCCGAGGGCTGACCCCGCCCGGGCGTGGGATACGCAGGC
>NZ_JBEZZJ010000014.1:0-182073 GCF_040639095.1 Micromonospora sp. NPDC023966
GAGATCGACACTTCGGAAAAGTCACTTCCCGGACCCGCCACACCCCAGCCTAGAACACCCCTCTTGATCATCACTTGACACAGAGGGGTGCCAGAAGCGGATGTGCCAGTGACAGAACCGGTCCGCCCCTACAAGGCTTCTTCGAGCCAGTCGTCCATGTTGCGGTGCCTGGCGAGCCCGACGGCCTCGAACTCTTCTACGTAGCCTTGCGCCGACACTCCGAGTCTTCGCAGCGTTGGGGAAATCGGGGACAGAGATGCCGACACCGGGGCAGCCGCGGCTGCAGCAACACCCCGGGGCTACCGGCTGGTGCGGTCGGTTGCGGCGCTGAGTCGCCTGGGATCTAGCACCACGATGGCCCCGGGTTCGACGCGGATGGCGCCTGTTTCGGCGAGGACGCGCAGGGCGCGGTTGACGGTGACCCGCGAGAGTCCGATCTCCTCGCCGAGTCCTTGCTGGGCTGCGGGGAGTCTGATCCGGCTACCGTGTTGCCGCCCGGCCTCGAGGATCCAGTCTGCGATCTGAACGACGGGCTGCGGCGTGGCGGTGCGGACCCGGGCCCGCCGGTCATGGTTTACCTGCGCTGACAGGTGGCGCAGTACGTGGTCGCGTAGCGTCGGCACCTCGTCGATGAGTCCGCGCAGGAGGCTTGCGGGCAGGAACCGGATCCGGCAGGGGGTCAACGCGGTCCAAGTGGCGGTGTGCGCCCCGCTGTCGAGCACTGCGGCTTTGTCGATCACGCAGGGCCTGGTCACTGTCGCGAAGCGGACCCTTGAGCCGTCCCTGGTGTCGTAGACGGCGGACAGGGTTCCGTGTTCGAGGACGACGAGGTGTTGGGCCGGGTCGCCGAAGTGGGCAACGACGGCGCCTGCGGGTAGTTCCTGCGGCGGGCACTGATCGGCGAGCCACCCGAGGCGGGCTTTGTCCAGCATTGAGAACAGCGGCACCGCTGCCAGTTGTTCGCTGCCCATGTCGCGTGAGTGTATCTCGCGATACAGCAGGGCGGCCGAGGAGTCGATACCGTCCGATCCCATGATCTGCGTTGAACTGTCTTTCACCGACGCCCCCGCTCGCCTGGCGGCGCGGCCCGCTCACCGGGACCGGTTGCGCGCGCTGCACGAGCAGGGCGAGCTGCTCCTGGCCGGCCCCTGGGAGGACGATTCGGGAGCATTGCTGATCTTCACCGTCGACCCCGCCAGGCTGGATCGGATCATGGTGGAGGACCCGTACTTCACCACTGCCGGCGTTACGGTTGTCTCCCTGCGCCAATGGTGTCCCATCCTGGGCCCAGGTGTGGCGGACGAGCGCTGAATTGGGGATTTCGGTAAATCTGCTGGGAGTGTCAGCAATTGCCCTGGCGGCGGCCTTCGCACAGGGGATCACCGGGTTCGGGTTCGCGCTGGTCGCTGCGCCCTTGCTCGCAGTGGTCGTGGGTCCCCAGGAGTCAGTCGTGGCTCTTTGCCTCATCGCCCTACCGATAACTGCCTGGTCGTCGCTACGTCATCGGCGTGCCGCCAGTCGTGCGGCCGCGATCCGGATGGTGGTGGCTGCCTCGACAACCGCGCCAGTCGGCATCTGGCTGCTGTCAGTGCTGAGCGACCGGGTACTACAGGGACTCGTCGGGGTCGTGGTCCTCAGCCTAACGGTGGCGGTGATCAAGGGGATCCGCGTTGGCCGTCGTGGGCGCCTTCTCGACCTGATCGGAGGTGCCTGTGCCGGAATCCTGTCGACCAGCACGGGGACGAACGGACCTCCGCTGGTGATTGCACTGCAGCTGCAAGACATCTCCGGGTACCGACTGCGAGCGACCCTCGCATGGGTGTTCTTCGCCAGCGGAATCGTCAGCCTCGTCCTGCTCGGTGCCGCCGGATCCGTAACCACGCATTCTTTGATCACCGCTGGCGCGGGCTGGCCTTTCGCCTTAGCCGGCCGTCATTTCGGCGAGCGAGCGGCCGGGCGACTGCCTGCTCGTTGCGCCCAAGGACTCGTGACCATCCTGCTGGTCGCCAGTGCCACAACCGCGATCGTCGCCGCAGCGAAGAGCTGAATGGGCACGCACATCCTCGTCTCGGCTAGTCGGTGCCAAGTGAACATGTGACCAGTTTGACACGTGACCAGATGGTCACCTAGACTGCCGTGGTGACCGACGACCTGGTGTTCAAGGCGCTCGCCGCCCCCACGCGGCGCCGCCTGCTGGACCGGCTTTTCGAGCGTGATGGCCGGACGCTCACCGAGCTGGAGTCGGAGCTGGAGATGACCCGGTTCGGGGTCATGAAGCACCTACAGGTCCTGGAAGAGGCCGGGCTGGTGATCACCCGCCGGTCGGGCAGGGAGAAGCTGCATTTCCTCAACCCGGTACCGATCCAGCTCATTCACGATCGCTGGGTCAGCAAATACACCCAACGCCAGGTGTCGGCACTCACCGAACTCAAACACGACCTTGAGGAGCAGCAATGACCGAGACAAGAAAGACAAGCACCCAGACGACCACGCAGGTCTATCGGGTGTACATCAAAGCCAGCCAACAAGCGGTGTGGGATGCGATCACCCGTCCAGAATGGACCCAGCGGTACGGCTACCGCGTATTGGCCGAGTACGACCTGCGCCCGGGCGGCGCCTACCGGGCGGTGACCAGCGAGGACATGCGCACTGCCGGGGCCGTTGGCGGATTCGAGGTGCCCGATGTGGGCGTCGATGGCGAGGTCATCGAGGCAGACCCGCCGCACAAATTGGTACAGACCTGGCGGATGCTCATGGACCCACAGATCGCGGCGGAGGGCTTCACTCGGCTGACGCACGAGATCGAGGTAACCGCCCCAGGGGTCACTCGGCTCACGGTCATCCACGAACTGGAGGGCGCACCGAAACTGGCCGAGCTTGTCGCCGGACAACACGAGGCCGAGGGCGCAGGCGGGGGCTGGAACTGGGTCCTCAGCGGCCTGAAGAGCCTCCTGGAAACCGATACCCCCCCTGCCGCACTGACCCCGGGAGTCCGCCGTGACCAGCCATGACCCAGCAAGTGCCACCTCGGCACGCCACCCACACCGTTTCGCGGTCCGCAGCCGCGCGCAGACCGTGGCCATATGGAGTCTGCGAGTGATCCTGGCCCTCGGGTTCGGTGCCACCGGACTGATGAAATTTGGCGGCGCGAGTGCCATGGTGACGATGTTCGACCAGATCGGAGTCGGACAGTCGTTGCGGTACTTGATCGGCAGCCTCGAACTCGCGGCGGCGATCGGCGTGCTGATCCCGGTCCTTTCCGGAATCGCCGCACTCGGCCTGACCGCACTCATGATCGGCGCGGCCGTCACCAACATCACGGTTCTCCACACTAACCCCCTCACCCCCTTGGTATTCCTGGTCATCAGCGTCCCGGTTGCCGTCAGCCAATGGCCCCAAACCAGGGCGGCCGCACGGATCATTCACCACCGAAACTGAACGCTCAATCAGGCCGACCGAGCAGGAGTGACCCACTTCGTTCCGTTGTGAATGCGGAGACTGGCGCGGAAATCCGTCGGCAGCACCACCGCCAGAGCGGCCTCCATCGCGTCGATTGCCCGAACCTCGGCCGGCGCGGGGATGCGGTCCCTGGTGGAGTTGTCGCTGGTGGGTGAGCACCGCCGGGGTCACGGCTCGCTGTACGCGGCGTTGAATCGCGGCCGGATAGACATCGAGCGGCTGCGGACAGCGGTGGCGGCGGTGCCCCTGCCGCGGGCCGCGGACGGGCGGATCGTCCTGGCGGTGGACGTGACCTGCTGGCTGCGGCCGGAGGCGCACAGGTACCGGACTCTCGGCACGAGCGGCCTGCGAGTCGCTGACATGATCCTTGGCGCGATGACCTTCGGTGAGCAGGGCGGAGTCGGCGCACCGCCGGCGGAGTGCCGACGGATGCTGGACCTGTACGCCGAGGCCGGCGGCAACGTCATCGACACCGCCATCAACTACCGCGGCGGGGCCAGCGAAGAGATCCTCGGCGAACTCCTGGAGGGCCGGCGCGACTCGTTCGTGCTCGGCACCAAATACACCGTCTCCCGGGACCGCGCCGACCCCAACGCCGGCGGCGGCCACCGCAAGAACCTGCGGGCGTCGCTGGAAACCAGCCTGCGGCGGCTGCGCACCGACTACCTGGACCTGTACTGGGTGCACATGTGGGACCGCAACACCCCCATCGAGGAGACCATGCGCGCACTGGACGACGCGGTCCAGGCCGGCAAGGTCCTGTACGTGGGGATCTCGGATGCCCCCGCCTGGATCGTTGCCCGCGCCAACACTCTCGCCCAGTGGCACGGCTGGAGTCCGTTCATCGGGCTTCAGGTCCCCTACAGCCTGCTGAACCGCGACATCGAACGCGAGCTGCTGCCGATGGCCGAAACCCTCGGGCTCGGCGTCACCGCGTGGAGCCCGTTGGCCGGTGGGGTGTTGTCCGGCAAGTACACCCGCCCCGGCGGGCCCGCCGCCAGTACCCGCCTGACCGCCGAGGCACTGTCGGCACGGGACCATGCCGTCGCCCGAGTCGTCCAGGAGGTCGCGGACGACCTCGGTGCCACCCCCTCGCAGGTCGCGATCGCCTGGAGGATGAACCGCTCCCGGGCCATCCGCCCCATCATCGGCGCGCGCAGCGTCGACCAGCTCCAGGACAATCTCGCCGCCATCGACCTCACCCTCCCGTCCGAAGCGGTCACTCGCCTGGAACAGGCCACCGACTTCACGCTCGGCTTCCCGGCTGACTTCATCGCCCAGACCTGCCCGTGGGTCTTCGGCTCCGCGCTCGTCGAGCCACGGGCCTGACGGCGCCGGTCCACCCTCGGTCGCGGCGGCCCTGACCCGTCAGTGGGCCGACCGGTGCGCCACCTCGGTTGGCGGGCCGGTCGGGCCGGCATCGGCCAGGCAGGCTTCCAGCTGCGCGGCCTCGGCGGCGGCGCCCAGGTCGGTGAAGATGGCCAGGGCCCGCCGCCAGTGCTCCCGGGCCTGCCCGGCGGTGGATGCCGAGCCATGCAGCACATGCCCGATGCCGGCGAGGGCCTCGGCCTCCTTGTGCCGCTCACCGATCTCGCCGGCCAGGACCAACGCCCGGCCGTACTGCTCGAGGGCCGCCGCGGGCTGACCGGCGAGGCGACAGGCCGTACCGATACCGATCAGCGAGGCGGTCTCGATGCCGCGGTTTCCGATCTCCCTGGCCAGGGTGCGGCTCTCCCGGTACCGGTCGACGGCCAGCCGGTGGTCGCCCAGGGCCTGCAGCACCGCGCCGAGGTTGATCAGGGCCGCGGCCTCCATGTTGCGGTGGCCGACCTCGCGCGCCAACTCGAGCGCCTGTTCGCCGTGCCGGCGCGCCTCGTCGTAGCGACCGAGCCCCTCGTAGGTCACCCCCAGGTTGCCCAGTAACGCCGCCTCACCGGCCCGGTCGTGGCGATCGCGGGCCAGCGCGAGCGCGCGGTGGTGCAGCTCGAGGGACCGCTCGCCGTGCCCGAGCTGGCCGTGCACGATGCCCAGGCTGTTCAGGGCACGGAATTCGCCGAAGTGGTGGCCGGCCGCACCGGCGGTCGCCAGGGCCCGGTCGAGATGGTCGATCGCCTCGTCGTAGCGCCCCTGCCGCTCGTACCCGACGGCGAGGTCGATGAGCGCGTCGGCGTAGGCGGCCCGGTCGCCGGCCTCTTCCGCGGCGCGCAGCGCATGGCCGTGCAGCGCCTCCGCGTCCGTGTAGTGCGCCCCCATGTTGAGGTAACGCCACAGGACGGTGGACAACCGGGTGGCGTAGGTGGGCCATCCGTCGTCGGCGGCGTAACCGGCGACGGCTACCAGGTTGCGCCGCTCGGCGTCCAGCCACGCCAGCGCCTCGGCCGCCGTGGTCAACGGGACCACCGGGTCGGTGGGCGCCGCGATCGTCGGCCGGCGGTACCGTTCGTGCGGCGCGACCAGGTCCATCGCCGCCGCGGCGGTGCGCAGGTAGTGCTCGAACACCCGGGTCAGGGCGGCCCGGCGGTCGCTGTCGCTCTCCTCGGTCTCCGCCCGCTCGGCGGCATACGCGCGCAGCAGATCGTGCATCTGGTACCGGCCGGTGCCGATCGGTTCGATGAGGAAACCGCCGAGCAGCGCGTCGAGCAGGCGTCCGGCTTCGGCCAGGCCAACCGCGGCGAGCTGGGCGGCGGCGTACCGGTCGAGGTCGTGGCCCGGGTGCAGCCCGAGCAGCCGCAGCAGCCGGGCGGCCGCGGGCGGCAGGGCATCGTGGGACCAGGACAGTACCGTGCGGACCGCTGCGTGCGGGTCGTCCGCCGGGGACAGCAGATTGAGCCGCTCCGTGCGTTCGGACAACTCCGCGATCAGGTCGGCCAGGGGGACGTCGGGGCGGCGCGCGGCGCGCTCGGCCACCACGCGCAGCGCCAGGGGCAGGCCGGCGCAGAGCCGTACCAGCTCGGCGATCGCCGTGGCGGCGTGGTCGGTTCGGGCCGGGCGGAGGATCTGGCGCAGCAGTTCGGCCGCCTCGGCGCCGGGCAGCCGAGGCAGGGCCAGCCGGTGCGCGCCGTCGCGGGCGACCAGGCCGGCGAGGTCGTTGCGGCTGGTCACCAGGACCAGGCAGCCGGACGTCCCGGGCACCAGCGGGCGGACCTGCTCGGCGGTGCGCGCGTTGTCCAGCACCACCAGCATGCGCCGGCCGGACACCGCCGACCGGTACGCGGCGGCCCGCTCGTCGAGCCTGGCCGGGACCTTCGACGGTTCGGTGCCCAGCGCCCGCAGGAACCCCTCCAGCGCGCTGGCCGCCGGCAGCGGCTCGCCGGGGTCGTAGCCACGGAGGTTGACGTACAGCTGTCCGTCCGGAAACCGGTCGAGCACCCGGTGCGACCAGTGCAGGGCGAGCGCCGTCTTGCCGACCCCGCCGGTGCCGGTGATCGCGGCGATGGTGACGACGGCCGGCCCGTCCGCCGTTTCCAGCAGGGCGTCCAGCTCCGCGAGCGAGTCGTACCGACCGGTGAAGCCGTGCACGGCGGGCGGCAGCTGCGCGGGCCTGCCGACGGCGCCCGGGACCGGCCGGCCGCCGGGACCGGGACCGCCGTCGGGACCGGCGCCGGCGGCGGGTGGGCCGCCCAGTCCCGGGTCCTGCCGCAGCACCGCCGCGTGCAGGGCCTGCAGCTCGGGACTCGGGTCGATGCCCAACGCGTCGGACAGCCCGGCCCGCAGCCGCTGGTAGGCGGCCAGCGCCTCGGACTGACGTCCGCCCCGGTAGAGGGCCAGGATCAGCTGGCCGGTGAACCGTTCCCGGAGCGGGTGCTCGGCGCACAGCGTGGCAAGTTCCGGAACCAGGTCGCCGCCGTGACCGGCGGCCAGGTCCGCGTCGAACAGCTCCTCGTACTCGGTCAACCGGCACTCGGTCAGCCGGGCGGCCTCCGCGACCAGGGTGGGCGTGTCGGGCAGGTCGGCCAGGGCCGCTCCCCGCCACAGCCCGAGGGCCTGGCGTAGCAGCGTCGCGCACGCGGTGAGCTGCCCGGCCTGCCGGGCGGTGCGCGCCTGCGCCACCATGTCGTCGAACCGGTGCAGGTCCAGTTCACCGGGACGGACCACAAGCTCGTAGCCGGACGGGCGGGTCAGCAGCCGGACCTGATCGACGGCTGCGGCGCCGGACGGGGTCAGCACCCGTCGCAAGCGGGACACGTAGCTGTGCACCATCGCCCGGGCGTCCGTGGCCGTGCCGTGCGGCCACAGCTCCGCGATGAGCTGGTCGACCGTCGCCCTGCCCCCGCGCAGCAGCAGCACCGCGAGCAGCGCCCGCATCTGCGGTGTGCCGACCGTGAGTGGCCGCCCATCGTGGCTGATCTCGAACGGCCCGAGCAGCCTGAACTCCACGACCTGGGGCCCTACGTGCCGTCGCCCAGGGACCGTTCAGGTTTCGTGCAGGGGTGGCCCGGAGGATGGATCCCGCTACCGGTCCCGGGTCGATGCCGGCGGATGTGATCGATCATCGCCACTCGCCAACGATAGCAATCCTCGTGTTAGGAGAAGTCGATGGGTGTGTGGCCCTTCCGGATCGCGCTGGTGGCCGGAGCGGCCCTGGCGTTGCTGGGGTCCGGTCTACCGGGTGCGGCCGCTGCCGCGTCGGCGGCGGACCCCGCGGCGAGCAACGCACCGGCCGGCATGCACCAGTTCGTGGTGTCGATCGGCGAGGTGCGGGCGAGCGTACGGACGAACTGGGTACGGCTGGCGACGTACACCTTCACCGACACCAACGAGGTCGTCGAGTCGCACTGGCATTGGAGCCAGCGGGATCGGGTGACCCGGAGTTCGACGGGGGTGACCGCGGCGAACTGCGCGGCACGCAACTGCGTGGTGAAGACGAGCAACGGTTTCCAGAACACGGCAGCGCCGAACACATTGCACGGGACGTACACGGTGGACGGTCCGCTGTTGCGCGTCACCTGGGACGGGACCACGGGTTGGGAGGAGTGGACCGTCAGCGAGCCCATCCCCGGCAAGTTGGCGAGGCTGGCCTACGTGGGCAACTCGTTCGGTGCCACCAACGGGTGGGGGTACGGCAGCAACGCGTCGCTCGGCACCCAGGCCGGCATCGCACAGATCGCGGCGGCGGACTGGAGCGCGATGCTGCACTACTACGACATCTGGCAGACCGACAGCAGTGGTACGCCCTACGTCACCGACGGCGGCGGTGATCCGTTCTGGAACCGGGACTGGAACCCCTGCTCGAGCGGCCGCTGTCTCGGCGGCACCACCACCAAGAACCAGTACTACCTGTCCCGGGCGAACACCACCAGTACCGATCGGCGGGACACCCTCTGGTACTGGCGGACCGCCAACGCCGACGCCCGGGGCGAGTACTGCTATACCGGCAACTCGCACGTCGTGCCGATGATGGAGATCATCGACAGCGACGAGGTGCTGCACGGTTGGGTCGGCGTGGAGGCGTCCATCAACCAGAGCGTGCCGGCCCAGGGCACCAGCGCCGACGACATCGGCTTGTTCCGGATCAGCGACGTCTGACGGCATGGCCCTGTGACACTGGCGACCGCGGCGCCGGCGGTGACCTTCCCGGCCGCGCGCATGGAATTCCGACTGCTGGGTCCGTTGGAGGCGGTGAGCGCCGGCCGGACGCTGCAACTGGGCGGCGCCCGGCTGCCAGCCCTGTTGGCCACGTTGCTGCTGAACGCCAACCAGGCGGTCAGCGGCGAGAACCTGGCCCGGGCGCTGTGGACGCAGCCGCCGCGCGCGGCCGAGTCCAACATCCGGACGTACGTGGCCCGGCTGCGCGGCCAGTTCGGCGCGCCGGGCGAGGGCGAGTCCCGGTTGATCAGTGGGCCCGGCGGGTATCGGCTGCGGGTTCGGTCGGACGAGCTTGACCTCACCCGGTTCACCGAGCTGGTGGCGGAGGGGCGACAGGCGGTCGACCGCGCCGATCGCGCGGTTGCGCTGGACCGGCTGCGCCGGGCGTTGGACCTGTGGCGCGGCGATCCGCTCGCCGGTGTGCATGGCGGACCCCAGCTCGGGGTGGAGGGGGCCCGCCTCGAGGAACGCCGGCTGGACGTCGTCGAGCAGTGGGCGGAGGTGGCACTGGCCGCCGGCCGGGCCGAGGAGGTGGCGACCGAGCTGGCCCGGATCGTGCCCCAGCATCCCCTGCGGGAGCAGCTCTGGGTGCTGCTGATGCTGGCGTACTACCGCAGCGGCCGGCAGGCTGCCGCGCTGGCCGCCTACCGGGACGTGTACCGGTTGCTGGACCAGGAGCTGGGCATCCGGCCGGGTCGGCCGCTGCAACGGCTGCAGCAGCGAATCCTGGCCGCCGACCGGGCCCTCGACCTGCCGCAGCGGCCCGCCCCGGCGGTTGCTGGGGCCGCGCCGCGCCCTCGTCAGCTCCCCGCCGACCTGGCCACCTTCGCCGGTCGCGGCGAGCAGGTGGCGACCCTCGACGCGCTGACCGGGGACCCGGCCGCCGACCGGCCGGCGACGGTGACCGTCGCGCTGATCACCGGTACGGCCGGGGTCGGCAAGACCGCCCTGGCGATGCACTGGGCGCACCGGGTGGTGCACCGGTTCCCGGACGGGCAGTTGTACGCGAACCTGCGCGGCTTCGATCCGACCGAGCCCCCGGTCGACCCGGCCGAGACGCTCCGCGGTTTCCTCGACGCGCTCGGCGTGCCGCCGGAGCGGATCCCGGTGGGCCTGGACGCGCGGGCGGCCCTGTATCGCAGCCTGGTCGCCGGGCGGCGGATGCTGATCGTGCTGGACAACGCCCGGGACGCCGGGCAGGTGCGGCCGCTGCTGCCCGGCAGCCCGGGGTGCCTGGCCGTGGCCACCGGTCGGGGGTGGCTGTCCGGGCTGATCGCCACGGCCGGCGCGTACCCGATGGAGCTGGATCTGCTCCCGGTGGGCGAGGCGCGGGACCTGCTGGTCGGCCGGCTCGGCGCCCGGCGGGTGGCCGGCGAGCCCGCGGCGGTCGACGAGATCATCAGCCGGTGTGCGCGGCTGCCGCTGGCGCTGGCCCTCGTGGCCGCCCGGGCCGCCACCCGCCCCGATCGTCCGCTCGGCGCGGTCGCCGCGGAACTCCGGCGGGGCGACGGGGGCCTCGAGGCGTTCCGCGACGGTGACCCGGTCCTGGATGTCCGGACCGTGCTCTCCTGGTCGTACCGGGCCCTGGATCCGGCCGCCCGCGGGTTGTTCCGGCTGCTCGGGACGCATCCGGACCCGGAGATCTCGGTGGCCGACGCCGTCGGACTCGCCGGCGCTCCGACGCCGGTGGTGCGCCGCTGGCTGGCCGACCTGGCGGAGGCGCGGCTGGTGACCGAGTGCCGGCCCGAGCGGTACGCCATGCACGCCCTGCTGCGCGCCTACGCCCTCGATCGGTGACACCCGGCGTCGCCGGACCACACGGCTGAGCCGTGGGATCCGGCGACGCCGGCGCTCACATGGCCCCGTAGACGTCCAAGCCGGCGGCACCGTACTGGGTGAACCGTCCCACCCGTTCGATCCCCCTGCCGACGTAGGTCCTTCCGTAGCCGCCCAGCCGCCGGATCGGGTTCACCAGCCACCGGGTCTCGTCGAGGGTCATCCGCCCGCGGAGCACCATCCTGGCACCCGACACCTCCGTCGCCTCACCGCCCATACCGAGGCCCATCGAGGCAACCCCGATGCCGCAACTGCTCCACTGCCGGTGGCTACAGGAATCGGCCGTGCTCGCCGTCGACATCGCCACGCCGACGAAGCCGATGAGCCCGCAGACCGGGCAGGCGAACAGCCCGACGACGCCGGCCGCCACGGCAGCCCACTGGAACCACTTGTTCTGGACCACCGAATGGATCTTGTCGGAGAGTCGCTTGTACCAGGGCTTGCCCTTGTCCCGATCCTGCTGCTTCTGCTGCTGGTCGGCGATGGCCTTGGCCATCATCATCACCGAGGCGGCGGACCGGGCGAGACTCAGCCCGATCTGGTTGAGCCGGTCCAGTTGGCCGGCGAGACTTCGCAGGTGCTTGGCGGTTCTGGAGTCATGGGTGCGGACGAACACCCGGATCAGCCTGGTTATCTTGACGATCCGCTTCACCACCTCCTTGATGTACCGGACGATCAGCTTGGTCACGTAGTAGCTGTAGACGTGCCAGGGCGCTGAGATCATCATCAGGAACCAGAAGACGATCACCGTGACCAGGACCTGGATTGCCTCTACGACCTTGCGGATCACGGTGTGATAAACGGTCTTCCAGGTGGTCACCGTGCGGGTGACGTAGGCGGTGCCGTCCGGGTCGGTGAAGGTGACCGGGCTGTTGTTCGCGTACGCGAACCCGTTCATCTGCTGCGGATCCTCATAGTCGATCTCCGGGTCCACCGAGATGAACCGGCCGGTCGTCGCGTCGTAGTCGCGGGCACCCAGGTGGGTCAGCCCGGTGGTGGCGTCGGTGACGCCACCGACGAAGCCGCGGTCCCCGGCCACCGGCGCCGTCTCGGTGCCGCGCGTATTGCCGTACGGGTCGTGGCGTTGCCGCTGGATCGCCTGGGTGTCCTCGGCGACGGCGATCTCGGCGGTCCCGTGCTGGTCGGAGACCAGCCAGGTCAGCCGGCCGTCGAGGCCGTTGCGCATGGCGATGGTCTGCCCGTTGTGCTGGTAGTAGCGGGTGCCCACCCGGCCACCGCCGGAGTCGACGTGCAGCTCGCTGTCGCCGAGGTAGAGGGTGGCCGCGCCGTCCGGGTCATCGCTGATCAGCCGGTTGCCGTCGGCGTCGTAGAGATAGCTGGTGGTCTTCCCGTTCTCGGTGACCGTGCTGACGTGCCCCTCGGCGTCCCACTCGAACGTCTGCCCGACACCGGCCCGGGTGCGGGTCGTCAGGTCGCCCGCCGGGTCGTAGTCGTAGCCGTTGCTGGTGGTGCCGCCGGGGCCGGTGGTGGTGACGCCGCGCAGGGCGTGCGGCTGGGCGCCGCCGGCCGCGTTGTAGGAGTAGGTGCTGGTGGTGGTGGACCCGCCCGGGCTGGTCCGGGTTTCCGTCTTGCGGTTGCCGGTCGCGTCGAAGGTCCAGGCGTGCCAATAGGGGGCGGCGCCGCCCAGCGCGGCGGCCGTGGGCGCGGTGCCGCAGTCGCCGTTGCCGGGCGTCCACGCCTGGGTGAGCCGGCGCAGGTAGTCGTAGTCGAAGCACTGCGTGTCGGTGCCGGAGCCGGTGGCCGGGTCGGGGGCGTCGCTGATCCGCCGGAGGTTGCCCGCGTCGTCGTACCGGTAGCTGACGTCGGAGACCAGCGCGGCGCCGTTCTCGCGCCGGGTGGTCGCCTCGGTCAGCCGCCGGCTGCCGGTCTCGTAACTGAAGTCCCGGTAGACCTTCTTGCCGCCGGCCGAGAGGGTGAGCTGGTTCTGCTCCCCGTACTCGGTGTAGCCGGTGCCGGTCACGTAGCTGGTGGCACCGGTCAACGTCGTCGCCATGCCCAGGGAGTTGACGCCGAATGTCAGGGTTTCCTCCGGTAGCCCGCCCAGCGCCGGCAGCTTGCTGGTGGCCACCTCGCCGTCGATCGCGTACGACCTGCCGAACGTGTAGGTGCCCGCCAGCTTCCCCTCCTTGTCGGGGATCGTGACGGTCTGCTCGGTGGGCCGGCCGACGGTGTCGTACTTGGTGACCGCCGTCGTGTACCGCTCGCCGTTGACGTACCGGGTCGTGGTGGCCGGCAGACCGGGCACCGCCGTGCCGTCCGGCAGCTTGTCGTACGTCCACTCGGCGAGCTTCGGTCCGGTCACCGAGTCCTGGTGCTCGACGGTCTTGCGGCCGAGGGCGTCGTACTCGAACGCCAGCGTCGTGCCGCGGGCGTCGGTCGTGGTCAGCAGCTCGTCGCTGTCCCCGAAGGTGGAGGTCGTGGTGCCCTGGTCGGGGTCCTCGACGCGGGACCTGTTCCCGCGGGCGTCGTAGGAGAACCGCCAGGTGTTGCCGGCCGGGTCGGTGATCGTGGACAGCTCCCCGCGCGGGGTGTAGGCGTAGCTGGTCGAGTCGTACGGCCCGGACGCGGTGTCACCCTTGTACTGGCGCAGCTCGGCCAGGCGACCCTGGGCGTCCACGAAGCGCGTCGTCGGGGTGTCGCCCTTGGGCGGAATCGTGTCCTGCCGGTCGAGATGGTGGACGTAGGTGGTACGCCACTTCTCCAGGCCGAGCGACGAGAAGATCTCGTTGGTGACCCGGCCGGCGTCGTCGTAGAGGGTCGTGGTCTGCGCCGGCAGCAGGTCCTCCTGCGGCAGCAGCAGGTCGGTGCCGGGCGGCGCGTCGTTGTGGTACGGCCCGTTCTCCTTCACCTTGCGGCCCTGCGAGTCGTACACGATGTCGGTGACCACCCGACCGCCGGCCGGCGACGGGTCCTGGGTCTGCCGCACCCGGAGCTTGCCGTCGAGCAACTGGTACTCGGTGCGGTACCCGCCGTCGGCCTCCAGGGTGGAGGTCGTGAGCACGTTCGGTCCGTCGCTGCGGAGCAGGTACTGGTACTTGTTCGTCGGACTCTGGCCGTGGTCCCGGCCGGGTGCCCAGGTCTTGACCACCCGGCCCAGCGGGTCGTACTCGACGTCGGTCCGGGCGCCGCTGACCGTGGTGGTCTCGGTCGCGGTCCCCCACGCCGGGTCGACGTCGGTGGTGGCCTGCTGACCGAGCTGGTTGAGCGTGGTCGTCCTGGTGGTCGGGCCGCTGGCCGGGGTGTACGTGAACGTCTGTGGCCGGTCGTACACGTCCCGGGCCTCGATGAGCCGGCCGTACCCGTCATACCGGGAGCGGAGGGCGGTCAGGAACGTCGGCGCCCCGTTCGACCAGCCCTTGAACTGGTCCCGACGGGTGACGTCGCCGAGAACCGGCGCCGCGCCCAGGGTGTCGCTGCCGTCGTAGTAGAGCCGCTCGTCGGAGATCACGTCCGGCGCGCCGGTGGGCTGCCGGGCGCAGTCCCCCACCGTGGTCCGCCGCTCGGCCGGCGCGTCCAGGATCCACGCCGAGGTGTTGCGGGCGTACGTGTACGTGGTGCAGGTGTCGTCCTTGGCGTCGGCGAGGTCCCCCTGGTCGTACTCCCGCAACAGGGTGCCGTCCGGGTCGTAGGTGTGCACGGTCGCGGTCTGCCGCCACTGACCGTTCTCCGTCTCGCCCTGGGTGATCTTCTGCTGCTGCACCTGGTAGGCGCTGGTGGTGCCCCACGACCGGACCCGGGTCGCCGTCGCCGTCGACAGCCACGGGTCGGTGATGGTGCGCGAGAGGATGGTGCCGTCGTTGCCGGTGTAGGTGGTCGTCTCCCGTGGCATGCCGGCGAGCTGGTCGGTGTCCGGCCAGGGGGTGTTCGTCGAGTCCACCACCTGCACATGCTTGGCCACCCCGGCGGTGGCGGTGGCGTCCCCGTCCATACCCCGGAAGTACCGCATCTCGGTCATCGACCGGGGCTGGTCGGCGCGGCCCTTGCGCACCCGCACCTGGGCGTAGCCGCGCCACTGGCTCCACGTCTTGCGGTCCTCCGGGACCAGGCCGTCCTCCTCGTCGTGCCGCCACGCCGCGGGTCCCACGTACTCCACGTCCGAGACCTCCGGCTCGAAGCCGGTCGTCCGGTCGGACTCGGTGACCTGGGTGACCACGTACTTGTTGAACCAGTCGGTCTGCTCGCTCAGCCCATCCGGTGTCCAGCGCAGCGGGTAGCAGCGCAAGCCGTTGGTGTCCGGCGCCGGCAGCTTGGTCAGGTAGTTGCACTCCTGCGGCGAGTAGGTCACCCGGATCTCGTCGCCGCTCTCGCCGCGGATCGCCTTCATCCGCCACCAGTTCATCGCGGGGATGTGGTCGGTCCCGTCCACCCGGTTGGGCAGCTGTTGGCCCTCGAAGGTCACCGGCGGCAGGGTCGCCGAACCGTTCACCAGACCGGTCTGCTGCACGGAGTTCAACCACAGCCGGGGCTTCGTCCCGTCACCCGGGTCGGGATACTGCGGGGTGAAGTTCCACTGGTTCACGTCCCGCGGCCCGCTACCGCCCCATACCTGGGTCTTCAGCCAGGACAGCCGCTTCTGCGTCCAGAACGTCGGCGAGTACTTGTCCTTGCAGCTCGTCGACGAGGTGCAGGACTGGTCCCAGGGCACGTCCGGCCAGTTGCCCGGGTGCGCCGTGTCGCAGGTGGTGCCGGGGATGCACCGGTCGGCCGCCTGGAACAGCACCCGGCCGACGAACGGCGTGGTGTAGACCTCCCGGTCGCGCTGCCCGTACTCGATGTGCTCCAGCCAGCCGCCGCGGACGTAGCTGGACACCTTGCTGGCGGTGAGGTTCCGGGCGTAGTTGTTCTTCTCCTGCTGGTAGAAGAAGCTCATCGTGTTCTTGTGCGGGTCGACCACGTAGTCGAGGTTCCACCGCCAGCCCTGCGGGCAGGACGAGGCGTCGAAGGTGGACCCGTGACACGGTTCGCCGGGGTGGTTGCCGAAGACCGGAACCGTCCAGACCGACTGGGTCTGCAGGTTCGGCGACGTCCAACCCGGCAGCTTGTTGAGCCCGAAGTAGTACTGCACGCCCTGCCGGTTGGTGATCCGCCAGTACTCGCCGTTTCGGGCCCCGTTCCCGAGACTCGCGTCGTACAGCTGCTCCACCTTGGACCCGTCGTCCACCCGCGGATGCCACGTCCCGGTGGCGTCGTCCCGGACCAGCTCCCCGCCGGCGCCGTTGAGCGAGAAGTACAGGTTGTCGTTGCCCCAGCACAGGTCGCCGGTCTTGGTGGTGTTGTTCGGCTTCTGGCCGTTGACGGTTTTCATGTCCGAGGCGCACGGGGTGTACCGGCGCTCCACGTACCCGCCGGGGGAAAGGTCCATCCCCTCGCCGACCCAGGACGGCTGGTTGTTCGTTCCCGAGGTGCGCCCGTCGACGTTGCCGGAGTTGTAGGTGAGGGCCAGTTCCGGGGTCGGTCCGCCGAGTGCCGGCGGGATGGCCATCGGGTAGTTCCAGGTGAAGTCGCCGGACGGACCGCCGGCCTGCCAGGTCGCGGACGGCGACATGGAGGAGGCGCCGAAGTCGCCGGCACCGCCGGAGGAGGACGCCAGCACCGCGAACAACCCCGACCCGGCGGCCGACCCGGCGCTGGTGCCCGACACACCCACCGACACGTCCCCGGTCAGCCGGCCCGAACCGTTGTTGGCGGTCGGTACCGAGACGCCGCGGCAGTCCGGCCGGTCCGGGGTGCTGGCCGCGCACTCGGGCAGCGACACCAGCCGCAGCCGGGTCGCCCAGTCGCCGCCGAAGGTGTCCCGGAACGCCGAGTAGTCGACCTCCAGCGACACCCGTCCGGCCCGGTTCCCGCCGTCGGCCCGGTTGACCCGCAGCAGGAGCCCGTCGCCCCGCCGTCCCAACAGGTCCACCCGGACCCGGGCCGGCGCGGCCGCGGCGTCCTCGACCGAGGACGCCTGGCCGGCCGCGGCCGCCGTGCCACCCGCCGCCGCGGGGCCCACCGACACCGGCAGCGAGCCGGCCTTCGCCCGGGCCGGCGCCGCCGACCGCGGCGCGGCGCCCGCCGCCGCGCCCGTCTCCGCCGCCGAGCGGGGTACGTCCACCGTGGCGCTGCCGGCGCCGGGCCACACCGTCGCGGACGGGGCCTGGTGGACCGCCTTTTGCTCGACCGGATCCGGCGCCACCGGGCGGGTGGCCGCGGGCACACCCGGCACGGACTTGTCGTGTGCCGGCGCCGGCCGGTGCACCCCCGGCGCCGCGGTGGCCGGCAGGACGACCACCAGCGAGTCGACGAGAACGAACCCCAACACGAACGCCAACACCCGGAACCATCCGGGCCGACGTAGATAGGGCACAAGCACCATCAGAGACACCTCCCCGCGCGCACAGCAACGGCCAGACTCGGTCGACGGCAGCATCGCAATCGGCGCGCACACGATCCGCACACGACCGGCACACCCCAGGCGGTCGGCCGGCCCGGAAGGCGCCGCGCCGACCGTAGGATGCTGCCCGTCCAACCCCGGATCGCAGGCGAATGAGGTGGCGAAGAGTGGCATCATCCACGGCGGCGGTGCTGTTGACGACGCTCCTGGTCGGAACGGCTCCAGCCCTCTCGACGCCGACGGCTCCGCCACCATCGGGCGCGCGAACGGCCGCCTCGGCCGCGAGCCCGACCGCCGAGGCCGCGGACGCGGCCGGCGCGGTCGCCCTGGCCCGGCGGACCGGCCGACGCGTCGAGATCACCGGCGAACGTACCGAGACCACGCAGGTGTTCGCCAATCCGTCGGGCACCCGGACCATGGAGCAGTACGTGCTGCCCGTGCGGACCCGCCGCGACGGCCGCTGGGTGCCGGTCGACACCCGACTGGCCCGCAACGCGGACGGCTCGGTGTCCCCCGGCGCCACCTCTACCGACCTGCGGCTGTCCGGCGGCGGCTCCGGTCCACTGGTGACCGCCTCCCGGGACGACGGCCAACTGTCGCTGTCCTGGCCGACCGCCCTGCCGGCGCCGATCCTCGACGGCGACACCGCCACCTATCCGGCGGTGCTGCCCGGGGTGGACCTGCGCGTCGCGGTGGATCCGGTCGGCTTCTCCGAGGTGCTGGTGGTGCACGACGTCACGGCCGCCCGCAATCCGGCGCTGCGCCGGATCCGGTTCGCCACCGCCACCCGCGGGCTGACCCTGCGGGCCGATCCGGACGGTGGGAGCAGCGCGGTGGACCCGCAGGGACGGGCGGTGTTCACCTCCGGCACGCCGATGATGTGGGACACGCCCCCCGCCGCCGGGACCCCCGGCGGTCCGGCCACCGCGCCGGACAACGGCGCCACCGCGTCCCGCCGGTCCGCCGCGCCGGATGCGGGTGCCGCACCGGACGATGGCGCGGCACCGGGCGTGCCGGCGCGGGAGCCGCGGCGCTGGGCGATGCGAACCGAGATGGACCGCGGCGAATTGGCGGTGCTACCCGAACCGGCGGCGCTGTCCGACCCGGACGTCCACTATCCGCTGTACCTAGACCCGTCCTACAGTGCCGCCCAGTACCGCTGGACGCTGGTCGACAAGGCTAGCCCGAGCACGTCCTACTGGACCGACGACTTCTACCGCAAGGACGTCCGGGTCGGCCCGGTGTACGGCAGCAGCGACGGGCCGTGGCGCAGCTTCTTCCAGATGAACGTCGCGCCGCTGGCCCGGGCCACGATCTCCCGGGCGTGGTTCTCCATCACGATGACGCACACCGGCAGTTGCTCGGCGACCAGCGTGGAGCTCTGGCACACCAAGACCATCGACCCGGCCACGGCGGTTACCTGGAACAACAGCGGGGTCAACTGGCTGGACGGCAAGGCGCTGGACACCCAGAGCGGCAAGGCCAACAAGACCGCCTGCGGCCAGCCGCCCCTGCTGATGGAGTTCGGCCTCGGCAACGGCAGCGTCAAGTCGGTGGTGCAGCAGGCGGTGGACGCGGCCGCCCCGCAGGAAGCCGTCGGCTTCGGACTGCGGATCCCGAGCGCGCACGAGAGCGACGACAACTACTGGAAGCGGTTCGACCAGGCGACCGCCCGGCTCGACGTGGAGTACAACACCGCGCCGCTGGCTCCCACCGGCGTGAGCACGGTGCCGCCGACCCCGTGCGGCACCGCCACCGCCCCAACGCCGCTGAACACCACCACCCCGGCCCTCACCGGTGTCGGTTACGACCCCAACGGCGACAACGTCTCCAACGACCTGGACATCCTGTCCGGTGAGACGGTCGTGACCACGATCAACTCTGGCACGGTCGCCTCCGGGACCGCCGTGCCGTGGCCGGCGGTCCCGCCCGGGGCGCTGCCCGGCGGCCAGCCGGACACGGTGTTCAGCTACCGGGCCCGCACTACGGACGGTGGCCTGGCCGGGCCGTACTCGGCCCGTTGCTACTTCACCGTGGACACCGCCCGGCCGGGCACGCCCACGATCGCCTCGACCGACTATCCGGCGGGGACCGCCGTCCGCTCCGTCGGGGAGACCGGCACGGTGACGTTCACCAAGGGCGCGGCCGACGCCGACGTCACGGGCTTCCAGTACGGCTTCAGCCCGGAGAGCACCACCATGTGGGTGGCCGCCGGCGCCGACGGCACGGCGACGGTGCCGGTTACGCTCTGGCCCTCGATCGCCGGCGACACCTCGGACGTCCGACGCACCCTGTACGCGCGGGCCATCGACCGCGCCGGCAACTCCAGCGGCCTGACCGCCGGCTGGAGCCTGGTCGCGCACGGCCGGACGGTCAGCACGCCCCCGGTGCCCGGCGACACCAACGGCGACCGGCACGCCGACCTCACCGCGGTGATCGACCAGGGGTACGGCCGGACCACCGTGTGGAGCGTGCTGACCAGCCCGCAGGGCAGCCTGTCCACCGGATACATCGGCTGGGACACCGACACCAACGGTGGCTTCCCGCTCGACCGGATCAGGAGCGCCAACGGGGACTTCAACGGCGATGGCCGGGCCGACGTGGCAGTCTTCCGCGAGGACCCCGACGGCTATCTCCGGCTGTTCCTGCTGCTGTCCGACGGCACCCGGTTCACCGCCGCCAGCCAGCCGGCGTGGTCGGGCACCGGCTTCCACGTCAGCCACCTGAAGGTGGTGGCCGGCGACTTCAACGGCGACGGCTACGCCGACCTCGCGCTGCTGCAGGGCCTGGCCGGCAACCAGGGCAGGCTGTGGGTGCAGCTGTCCGCGCAGGGTTCCTTCGGGAACCCGGTCCTGGCCTGGGACAGCGGCGCCGGCAATCTGGCCTTCGCCCAGGCCAACCTGGTGGCCGGCGACTTCAACGGCGACGGCAACGCCGACCTCGCCGATGTCTACGACGCCGGCGGTAGCCGCACCAAGGTCCAGCTGTACACCTCCGCCCAGGGCACCTTCGGCGCCCCGGCCCAGGTCTGGGACAGCGGCGCCGGCGCCTTCGCCGCCGGCCGCGCCCGGTTCGCGACCGGCGACGTCGACGGCACCGCCGGCGACGAGATCGTCGCGCTCTACGACGACGGCGCCGCCACGGCCCGGCTGTTCACCATCGGCAACCGGGGCGGCACCTGGTCCAGCGCGGCGTGGTGGAGCAGCGGGACCGGAGCGTTCGACGCCAGCCGCGCCACCCTGGCCGTGGGTGACTACACCGGTGACGGCCGCGCCGACGTCGGGACCCTGTACGACCTCGGCGGCGGCGTGCGGCGGATGTACACCTTCGCTTCGAGCGGTACCGCCTTCGCCGACAAGCAGACGCGGTGGGAGGGGTACGTCAGCAACGCCCAGCCCGGGGTGTACGTCGACGGTGGCCGCAAGTACCGCCTGCAGCCGGTGCACAGTGGTAAATGCGTCGACGTGCCGGGCGGCAGCACGGCCAACGGGACGGCCCTCGACCAGTACGACTGCGTCGCCACGGCAACCTGGGAACAGTTCCGCGTCACGCGGGTGGGCGCCTCGCCGTACTTCCGTCTCGGCACCGACGCCGGCAAGTGCGTCGACGACAAGAGCTGGAGCCTGCTCGACAACGCGGCGGCCGTCCAGTGGACCTGCGACAGCGACGGGCTGCCGCAACCGAACCAACAGTTCCGGCTGGACTACGTCTCGGGCCGCGACCTGGACACCGTGGTCACCATCCGCAACGTGCACAGCGACAAGTGCCTGACCGTCAGCGGCGCGAGCACGGCCAACAACGCCGCCGTCGTCCAGACCAGCTGCGCCGCCACGCCCCCCACCAACCAGCAGTTCTTCCTCCGGGTGGATCCCTGACGGGTGGATCCGCTCGGCCGAGGTACCTGGCCGTCGCCCACGTACCGGGGGGGTACGTGGGCGACGGCGACGTGTTCCCGGGCGCCCCGGCCCGCTGCGGCGGGTCAGCCGGCGATGACGGCCGCGGTGGTGCGGCCGCCGTCCACGTCGAGCACGATGCCGTGCACGAACTCGGACTCGTCGCTGGCCAAGTACACCGCGGCGTTCGCGATGGCGTCCGGGGTGCTGTGTCGTTCGGAAACTCATCGCTGCTGCTCGAAGTGGGTGTGGCGCGCCACGACGGCCTGCCGGAAGCTTGTCCAGGTGATCGTCTCACTGGTGTACCAGGTAGCACGCAAGCTGCTCACGGTCCCGGCGGTGTTACTGCGCCGGGACGCGGCCAAGGATGCCGAACTGCTCGTGCTGCGGCATGAGAACGCGGTGCTACGCAGACAGCTCACGGGACCGATGCGGTACAACCCGGCGGACCGACTGTGGTTCGCGACGCTGTCCTCGCTCATACCCCGACGCCGGTGGGCGCAGGTGTTCCCGGTGACGCCCGCGA
Source organism: Micromonospora sp. NPDC023966 (assembly GCF_040639095.1). Classification (NCBI taxonomy): domain Bacteria; kingdom Bacillati; phylum Actinomycetota; class Actinomycetes; order Micromonosporales; family Micromonosporaceae; genus Micromonospora; species Micromonospora sp. NPDC023966. The sequence continues at coordinate 21,698 of NZ_JBEZZJ010000014.1, forward strand.
CCCTGCTCGCTTGGCACCGCAGACTCATCGCGAGCAAGTGGGACTACAGCATGCGCCGAGGCAAACCTGGCAGGCCGCCGACCGGGAGCGCGGTGAAGGCACTGGTGCTGCGGCTGGCTCGGGAGAACCCGCGCTGGGGCTGCCGTCGGATCCAGGGCGAACTTGTTCGCCTCGGGCGTCCCATCGGCACCACGACAGTTTGGGAGATCCTTACCACTGCCGGCATCGATCCGGCCCCGCGCCGCAGCGGCCCGACCTGGCGCGAGTTCCTGACTGCGCAGGCCGAGGGCGTCATCGCCTGCGACTTCGTACACATCGACCTGGTCGACCTGCACCGGGTGTACGCGCTGGTGTTCCTCGAACACGGCACGCGACGACTGCACGTCGCCGGGGTGACCGCGCATCCGACGGCATCCTGGACGGTACAGCAGGCAAGAAACCTCGCCGCCGAGTTGGGCGTACGGGTCAACTCGCTGCGCTTCCTGATCCGCGACCGGGACACGAAGTACACCAAGGCATTCGACGCGGTCTTCGCGGCCGACGGCATCGAGGCCGTGAGGACCGCTCCGCGGGCTCCTCGCATGAACGCCCACTGCGAACGGGTCATCGGAACCCTGCGGCGCGAAGCGCTCGACCACCTGCTGATCTGGAACGAGACCCACGCCCGGCACGTCCTCGACGCCTACGCCCGCCACTACAACCGCCACCGCCCGCACCAGGCTCGAGGACAGCTACCTCCCCTCGCTAAAGAGCACCCCGCGCCCGTGACCGACCTTACCGCTCACCGACTCCTTCGAACCCAAGTGCTCGGCGGCGTCATCAACGAATACAGATATGCAGCCTGACCAGCAGCGACGAGTTTCCGAACGGCACAGGATCGCTCAAACCCAGACCGAACGCGCCCGCGCCGAAGCAGAGCTTGACGCGAACGCGGGCAACAGCCCACGCCGGATGAGCCGAGCGGAAATCACAGCCCTGGTGACGACCCTCGGCGAAATCGCCGCGGCCCTTCGCGACGCCGACCCCGCGGACAAAGCCGAGGTCTACCGCCAACTCGGCCTTCGGCTCACCTACCAGCCGGAAACGCAAACGGTGCGCGCTTCAGTCGATCTAAGCGCGCACCGTGGGGTAATGGTTTGTGTCCGAGGGGGGACTTGAACCCCCACGCCCTATACGGGCACTAGCACCTCAAGCTAGCGCGTCTGCCATTCCGCCACCCGGACCTGCTCGTCCAGCCTACCCTGTCGGCCGAGGTGATCTTGTCACCGGTTCGGCCGCCCCGGTGGGCCGCACGGGGCATTACTGTACACGGCCCGGATGGATCATGCACATCGCCGTCACACTGTCGCCTTTCCGCAGGTCAGTGCGACACTACGGCGGCCGGCGCCGGCAGTCGATACCGGATCCTGGGGGCCGGGTAGCGAGGAACCGGCGATTCCGGGCAGCATTGCTCACGTGTCCCACCCCTCCCCCCTGACCGCCGCTCAGCACCAGGCCCTCGCGCTGCGCTCCGCGGGTGATCTGGCGACCGCCCGCCGCCTGCTCGCCGACGCGATCGCGGCGGCCCGACCGGCCTACGGGGAGGACCACCCCGACGTACTGGCCACCGGCCACCTGCTGGCCCGGCTGCACCGCGAGGCCGACGACCCGGCCGCCGCCCGGCGGGTCCTGGAAGAGGCGTACGCGGCCGGCGAGCGTCGCCGCGGCGACGGCGACCCCCTGATGCTCGCGCTCAGCTTCGACCTCGCCGGGGTGGCGGAGGAACTCGGCAATCGGCACGAGGCCCGTCGCAACTACGCCCGCGTGGCCACCGCCGGGCCCGCCGTGCTCGGTCCGGACCACCCCGCGGTACGCGCAGCCCGCCAGTACCTCGGCGGCTCCGCCGCCGCTCCCGTCCCGCCCGGTCCGCACCCCGGCGGCTCGGCCGCCGCTGCCGTTCCGCAGCCCGCTGGGGCACTGTCCGGGCCGACCATGTCGCTGCCCGCGATGCAGCAGCCGTTCCCGGCGCAGCCCGCCGCGCCCCGGCCCGGCGCCACGGAGGTGCCCGCCCCCGCGCCGCCGGTGCCCGGTGTCGAGTGGGCACCGCCTCCGGGGCCCGCTCGACCGGTCTCCTGGGCGCCGCCGGCCCCGGGTCCGGGGGCGCCCCTGCCGCCACCGCCGCCGATCCCGCCGGCGCCGACCAGCGCCAGTCCCGCCTCGACACCGCTGCCGCCGCCCCCCGTCGTCCCCGCGCCAAGGTCCGCTCCCCCGGCCCCGCCCTCCGGACCGGGTGCGCCTGTCGGCCCGCCGAGCGGCTGGGCGCCGCCGGCGGAAGCGACAACTCCCTTCCCCGCACCGCCCGCCGCCGGGCCGACCCCGGCCGTCCCGGCGCCACCACCGGTCACCGCCGTGCCGCCGGCGCCCGGGGTCACGCCAGTCGCCCCTCGGCCTCCGCTGATCCCGGCGCCGCCGCTGATCCCCGCCCCGCCGGGGCCCGTGCCGCCCGCCACGCACCCCGCACCGCCCACGCCCACCTCGGCGCCCGCCGCGCATCCCACGCCGCCCACATCCAGCTCGTCAAGGCCCGTCACGCACCCCGCGCCGCCCACGCCCAGCTCGGCGCCACCCGCCCCGCCGGTGTCGGCGCCGCCGGCGCAGACCCCACCCCCTCCGGCTGCGGCACCCGCGCCACACCCGGGACCACCACCCGGTTCGGCGCAGCCCGTCGCGCCGGCCCCGGTACCGCCCGCGCCGAAGCAGATGCCGCCGGTCGCGGCCGCACCGCCCGCCGCCGCGAGGCCCGGCCTGTTGCCGCCGGCGCCGATCATCCCGCCTCCGGGCCGCCCGGCCTCCGTGCCGCCCGCACCCGGCACGGCGGCGGCGCCGACCTCCGGCGCGGCGAAACCGTCGGTTCCGCCCGCCCCGGCGGCAGTGCCGCCGGCGCCGAGGATCCCGGCCCCGACCTCGGCCCCGCCCGCGTCCGGCGTGCTGCCTCCGGCTCCGTCCATCCCGGCCTCCGGCCCGCCGGCGACCGCTGCGCCGGCTCCGGCGCCCACCTCGGCCCCGCCGGCAGCCGCACCCGTGCCGGCCGTCCCACCACACCGGACTCCCGTCCAACCGGCCCCGGAAGCGGGCGGGTCCGGTGCGGGTGAGCGTGCCGACGCCCCCGCAACCCGTGGGCCGGGATGGGACAAGCCGACCATCCGGGTGCAGCAGATCGGCCCGCTGCTCCAGGAGGAGGCGGAGCGGCGCGCGGCCTCGTCGTCCGCTGGTGCCGGTGCGACCGCTCAGGTGAGTGGCCCGCCGGCCGGTGCACCCCCGGCGGGCACCTCGCCCGCGAGCGCACCCCCGGTGAGCGGTCCGCCGGCCGCTCCGGCCGGCGCCGGAGCCACCGTCGCCGAGCCACCCGTCGGGGCGCGGCCGGCGAGCGGGTCGCCGTCGGGCGGCGCCACGCGGGACGATCGGCCCTCGGTGGAAGGTCCCGCTGCCAGCGCGATCCACGACACCTCGGCCTCCGGTGGGGCCCTGCCGCCTCCCCAGGCCAGCACGCCGGGCTCGGAGTCGCCGATCGACGGTCGGCCGGATGGTGACCGTCGGGTGCCCACACCAGCGGTGAGCGGGCCGCCGGCCAGTGGCACGCCCGCCACGCCGCAGCCGGTCAGCCGCCCACCGAGCGGTGGTCCACCCTTCGCATCTCAGCCCGTCAGCGGCCCACCGGGCGGCGGCGCCCCCTTCCCACCGCAGCCGGTCAGCAGCCTGCCGGTCGGTGGTAGGCCCGCCGCCCCGCAATCGGTGAGCGGATCACCGATCAGCGGCGCGCCCTTCGCACCCCAGCCCGTCAGCGGACCGCCGACCAGCGGCGCCCCCCTGACGGGGCCGATCGGCGGTCCGCCTGTCAACGCCGGACCGGGCACGGGAACACCCTTCGCCGCCCCGCCGGGCGGCAACCCGCCGTTCAGCGCGCCGCCCGCGAGCGGACCGCCGCCAACCGCTCCCCCACCGCCCGGCCAGCCGGTCAGCGGCCCGCCCGGATATCCGGTCGGCGGGCCGCCCGGGTACCCCGCGAGCGGGCCGCCGGCCGCCGCTCCGGTCAGCGCGTCGCCCGTGCCGCCCTGGGGGATGACCGCACCGCCGTGGAGCAGCGCGGCCCCGCCGCAGCCGGTCGAGCGGCCCGGCGACCCGCACTCGGAGCCGGTCGTGGACGAGCCGGCCGCGGTGGACCCCGATCCGGCGCCGGAGAGCGGTGACGAGGCGGCCCGGCGGCTGCCGGTCTATGACGACCTGCTGACGTTTCCCGAGTCGAAGGAGTCGGCGCCGGAGCCGTACCCGAGCCAGGGGGCCTGGCCGGCGGTGCCGCCGGCGTTCCACCAGCCGGCCGCGTACCCGGCGGCGGAGGAGCCGGAGCCGCGCGGCCGCAACCGGACGGTGGTGGCCGTGGTGATCGGCACCGTGGTGGTCGCGGTGGCGGCCGCCGTCGGTGCGGGCGCCGTCCTGCTCAACCGGGACCCGGCGCCGCCGCCCGCGCCGGCGCCGAGCGCGGCGAAGCCGAAGGTGAGCGGTCCACCGCCGGGGGACCTGCGGTTGCAGGACGACACCACCACGATCACGGTCACCTGGAGCGACCCGACGGGCGGCGGGGTGCCGTTCGTGGTGGCCGGCGGCCGGGCCGGGCAGAAGTTGGGGGTGATGGCCACGGTGGACGCCGGGCAGACCCGCTACACGGTGAACGGGTTGAGTCCGAAGCTGGACTACTGCTTCACGGTGCTGGCCGTCTACTCGACGGACACCTACGCCACGTCGGGCCAGGTCTGCACGGACCGGGAGGGCGGCACGACGCCCGACTGACCGGCCGCCGCTACGACACGCTCGGTGTCCACAGGGGGACGGTGCGGGTTTCACCGGCACCGGCCGGCCCCTATGATGGCTCCCGGCTCTGGGGAGGGTCGACCACGCGCGCGCCCTCCCCCACCGACGCGGGGAGGCAGCCGCAAGTGACCACCATCGAGGACGTCACGAGCACCGGGCCGGAGACGGCCCGCCCCCGGTCCCGGATGCGGGGCGGGCTGGTGACCATCGGCACCGTGGCCGCGCTGCTGGCCGCGATGGGCCTGACCGTGCTCGGGCTGGGCGCCGCCGACAACGCGGTGGCGAACTACGACGCCTCCTCCTGGTTGTGGAGCACCAGCCGCAGCGAGCTGGCCCGGGTCAACGGGGTCACCGCCCGGGTGGACACCCGGATGGAGGTGCCCGGCGGGCGCCGGCACCAGATGCAGGTCGCCCAGACCGATCGGCTGCTGATCCTGCGCGACCTGAACACCGGCCAGGTCAGCTCGCTGGACCTGGCCACCCTCCAGATCACCGCGACCACGCCGACCGCCCCCGGCTTCGGGGTGAGCGTCGCGCTGCAGGAGGACGCGGCGTTCGTCGTCGACGCGGTGCAGGGCATCGTCCGGCAGCTCGACCCGCGGTCGCTGACCCCGATGGGTGAGCCGGTGCGCTACCCGCCGGGCATCACCGGCGGGGCGTTCGACGGCGCCGGGAAGCTGTGGATCGCGGTGCCGAGCGAGGGCACGGTCTCGGCGGTCACCGCCGCCGAGCTGCCCGCCACCCCGGGCGCCGCGCCGCCGGCCGGGCTCAGCCCGAAGCGGGTCGAGACGTACGAGGTGGCCGAGCCCGCCCACGAGCTGGTGGTGTCCACCCTGGACGACGGCGTCGCGGTGCTCGACCGCACCTCCGCCTCGCTCGTTACCGTGCGGGCCGGCCGGACCCAGCGGGCCAACCTGACGATGACCGCCCCGGGCAGCCTGCCGGCGCGCACCAGCGGCCCGCAGGTGCCGGTCACGGTGGCCGGCGAGCGGAAGGTGCACGTGGTCCGCGACGGCGCCGAGGTGGATCGGTTCACGGTGCCCGGCTCGGGTGAGCGGCTCAGCCCGGCGGTGGCCTGGGCGGGGCGCTTCTACTGCGCCGACGAGAACACCGGCACGGTCTATTCGTTCGACGCGAACGGGCAGCTCGTCGACACCATCAAGGGCTCCGGCCGGCCCGGCCCGATGGAGCTGGAGGTCCGCGAGAACCACCTCTTCATCAACCCGCCGAACTCGTCGACCGCCCGGGTCGTGGACGACCGGAACCAGGTCCGCGAGGTCAACAAGTACGCCAACGACGTGCTCGGCGGGGACCCGCCGCCGGTTGCCCCGCCGCCGCCCCCACCGAAGAAGCCGAAGGTGGGCAAGCCGGGCGCGCCGCGTGCGGTGACCGCCGCTGCGGGGAACGCGTCGGCGCGGGTGAGCTGGCAGGCGGCCTCGTCCAACGGCGCGGAGATCACCAAGTACGTGGTGGAGGGCGCCGGCCAGCGCCACGAGGTGGGCGCGAACCAGCGGGCCCTGGAGATCACCGGGCTGACCAACGGCGAGACGTACACGTTCTCGGTGCACGCGGTGAACGCCAAGGGCGATGGGCCGGCCCGCAGGAGCAACCCGGTGACCCCGACCGCCGCCGTGCCGGACCCGCCGGCCAGCGTGACCGCCGAGGCCCGGCCGGACGGCACCGTGCTGGTGAAGTGGCCGGCGGCCAACGGGCAGGGCAACACCGTCACGAAGTACGCGGTGACCGCCAGCTCGGCCGGCGCCAGCGCCCCGGCCGGCGAGTCGCCGAAGACCGAGCTGGTCATCCCCGCCGGCCAGCTGGAGTACGGCACCCAGTACGCCTTCACCGTGATCGCGGTGAGCGACAAGGGCGCCGGGTCCAAGGCCTCGCCGGTGAGCAACACGGTGGTGCCGTTCACCGCCCCGGCCGCGCCGACCGAGCTGCACGCGTCCACGGTGGCCGACCAGCCGGGCACCATCGCGGTGCAGTGGGCGCCGGCGGTGGAGAACGGCCGCCCGGTGACGAAGTACGTGGTGGAGGCCGCCGGGAAGACCACCGAGGTGACCGACGTGCGGACCACGATCGGCGGGCTCGGTGACGGGCAGAACGTCACGGTCAAGGTGAAGGCGGTCAACGAGGCCGGCCCCGGCGCGGTGGCCAGCACCACCGCCCGGACGGTGGCCGCGCCCCGGGTCACGGTGACCGGCTCGTCGGCCGACGCCACCTCGGTGACGGTGACGTTCACGGTGGACGCGGGCGGCGGCCGGGCGACCTGCACGGCCGCGACCGGCGGCAAGACGGCCAGCGGGAGTTGCTCCAGCCTGCGGGTGACCGGGCTTACGCCGGGCACCGCGTACACGGTGACGGTGACCGCCAGCAACGCGGCCGGCAAGGGCACCGACACGCAGGCGCAGAGCACCGACCCGCTGTACGGCATCGCCACCTGCAACAACGGACCGACCGGTGACCAGCGCACCTACTGCAATGCCGAGGTGGACGGCCGCAACGGCAACGAGATCTTCTCGGTGCCGCAGCAGCTCAACGCCAAGCAGGTCGGCTGGGCGAAGCCGGGCACCCGGCTGAAGGCGTACTGCAAGAAGCAGGGCGACAACGTCGACTCCTGGATCTACAACAACCAGAAGCAGAGCACCTGGTGGGTGCAGGTCGAGTACTCGGGACGCAACTACATCCCGTGGGCCTGGCTGAACCTGGAGGGTGGCGACAACATCAACCTCCTGCCCACCTGCTGACCGCGCCGCACCGAGGAGCACCCCCGCCCGTGAACACCCACGAACCGCTCACCCAGCCGGAGGTGCAGGGTTTCGCTGCCCTCGCCGCCCGGCTGGCCGAGAACGTCAACGCGGTCGTGCTGGGCAAGCCGCAGGTGGTCCGGCTGGCGCTGACCGCCCTCTTCGCCCAGGGGCACGTCCTGCTCGAGGACGTGCCCGGGGTGGGCAAGACGACCCTGGCCCGGGCCGTCGCGGCGACGGTCAAGGGGCAGTGGCGGCGCATCCAGTTCACCCCGGACCTGCTCCCCTCGGACGTGTCCGGCGTGACCATCTTCAACCAGGCCACCCGGGGCTTCGAGTTCCACCCGGGACCGGTGTTCGCCAACATCGTGATCGCCGACGAGATCAACCGGGCCTCGCCGAAAACCCAGTCGGCGCTGCTGGAGGTGATGGAGGAGCGCACGGTCACCGTGGACGGCGTACGCCACCCGGTGCCGCAGCCGTTCCTGGTGGTGGCCACCCAGAACCCGGTGGAGATGGACGGCACCTACCGGCTGCCCGAGGCTCAGCTCGACCGGTTCCTGGTGAAGCTCTCCGTCGGCTACCCGGACGAGGCGGTCGAGGTGGAGGTGCTGCGGGGCGCCACCCTCCGCTCCCCCGACTCGCTCACCGCGGTCACCGACACGGCCACCGTCGGGGAGATGGTGAAGATGGCCCGGCGGGTGCACATCGCCGAGCCGCTCTACGCGTACGCGGTGCGGCTGGCCGCGGCGACCCGCACCCACCCGCAGGTGCGGGTCGGGGTCAGCCCCCGGGGCGTGATCGCGCTGACCCGGGCGGCGTGCGCGTACGCGCTGATCGACGGGCGGGGCTGGATCATGCCGGAGGACCTGAAGACGCTGGTCGAGCCGGTCTTCGCGCATCGGCTGCTGCTCACCTCGGACGCGCAGGTGCGTGGGGTGACTTCCGCCGACGTGCTGCGCCAGGCGGTCGCCTCGGTGCCGGTGCCGCTGCCGTCGGGCCAGCCCGCCCCGGTCCACGGCTGACCGGTGGGGATCACCGCCCGCGGCGTCGGGCTGCTCGTCGCCGCCGTCGTGCTGCTCGGCGTCGGCTTCCGGTACGCGTACCCGGAGCTGACCGTGCTCGGCGCGGCGGCCGGAATCGCGGTCGGGTACGCCCTGGTGACCGCCGCCTGGCGCCCCCGGTTGACGGTCGAGCGGGTGGCCGACCCGGACCGGGTGGCCCGGGGTGAGCCGGCGGCCATGGTGCTGACGGTGCGCAACACCGGCCGGTTGCGGGCGGCGAACCTGGTCGCGGAGGACCGGTGCGGTGGCCGGCCGGTGCCGGTGCCGTTGCTGCGGCTGCGTCCCGGCCGGGACACCGAGGTGCGCTACCCGGTGCCGACCCGGCGCCGGGGCGTGGTGCCGGTCGGGCCGCTGCGGGTGACCCGCCGCGACCCGCTCGGCCTGGTGGCGCTGGCCCGCGCGTACGGGGACCCGGTGCCGGTGTGGGTGCACCCGCGCATCCACCCGCTCTCGGCGGTGCCGACCGGCGCCGGCCGCAGCCTGGACGGGCGCACCGACAGCGTGCCGCACGGCTCGATCACCTTCGACTCGCTCCGCGAGTACGTGGTCGGTGACGAGCTGCGCCGGGTGCACTGGCGGACCAGCGCCCGGGTGGGTGAGCTGATGGTGCGGGAGAACGTGGACACCAGCCTGCCCCGGCTCGTGGTGGTGCTGGACAACCGGGCGGCCGCCCACCCGGACCGGGACGCCGGGGTGGCCGAGTCGTTCGAGTCGGGGTGCGAGGCGGCGGCGTCGGTGGTCGCCGCCGCCACCCGCGAGGACCTGCCGGTGAGCCTGCTGCTGGTCGCGCCACCCGAGGAGGAGCCGGCCGGCAACGGCGACGGCTCCAGGTCGCCGCGCGACGCCAGACGCGCCGAGCCGCCGAGAGGCCCACTGGACCGGCTCGCCGCGGCCGAGCTGGCCGACGGCGGGGCGGACGTGCTGCGGGCCGCGCTGACCCGGCTGCGGCAGGAGCGGCTCGGTGACACGCTGGTCTTCCTCACCGGGCCGGGCGCCCGCGGCGACCTGGGGCACGTGGGCGCGCTACGCGGCGCGTACCCCTCGTTGGTGGTGGGGATGTTCGGCGCGGCGGAGCCGACGGCGGCCGGCGCGGCGGGCCTGGTCGTGGTGGACGCGGCCGACGGCGCCGAGTTCGCCGCCGAGTGGGACGGGATCCGCCGGTGGTGACCGTGCCCCCGCCGCGCCCGGGCGTCGACGCGCCGGCCGGCGAGGCGGGTAACGCCGCGGCGCCGGCCGGCGGCAGGCTGGCAACCCGGATGCTGCGGGCCGTGCCGGTGCCGCTGGCGCTGATCGTCATGATCGTCCTGGCTGGCGTGGTGCTGGGCCGGGTGTACGCGGACCCGCTGCTGACCCGCCTGACCGCCGGCGCGGCGATCGGCTCGGTGCTGGTCAGCGTGGCCGCCCGGCGGCTGCCGTCCTGGCTGGTGGCGCCGCTGTCGGTGGCCGCCCTGACCGGCTGGACGCTGCTGTCGCTGCGGCTGGCGACCAGCCACGCGGCGCTGCCCGGCGGCCTCGGCGAGGTGGCGGCGGACGCCGCCCGCAACGCGATCCCCCGGCTGCTCACCGCGATGATCCCGGTGGAACCGGCCCCGGACACCGTGCTGCTACCGGTGGTGGCCGCCTGGCTGGCCGGGCTGGCCGCCGCCGAGGTGGCGCTGCGGGCCGGCCGGGTGCTGCTCGGCTACCTACCCCCCGTGCTGCTCTACGCCGGCGCGCTCTACGTGGTCGGGCCGAACGCCGGCCCGGCGGTCGGGCCGACGGTGCTCTTCGCCGCGGTCGCCGCCGTCGGCCTGGCGGCGCCCGCCGGGCGGGCCGGCCCGGCCTCGGCCGATCCGGTCGCCGGCCTGGCCCCGGCGGTCCGGGCGGCGGTGCGGCTGCGGCTGCTCGCGGCGAGCGCGGCCGGGGTGGCGGTGCTGGTGGCCCTCGCGGCCCTGCTCGCCCCGGTGGTGGCCGGCCAGATCGACGACCGCCCGGTCGACCCGCGGCGCTACGTCGAGCCGCCGCAGGTGGAGTCGCTGGATGAGAACCCGCTGATCCGGATCTCGGGGTGGGCGCTCAACCCGGACCAGAAGCTGCTCGACGTGCGGACCGAGGCGGGCGCGGAACCGCCGCGAATCCGGCTGGCGGTGCTCAGCGACTACGACGGGGTGACCTGGCGGGTGGGCGCGACGTACCGCAACGCGGGGCGGGTCCTGCCGGCCGCCGAGCCGGCGCCGGGCGCCGCCACCGAGCCGGTGCGCCAGGAGATCACCGTGGCCGACCTGACCGGCCGGCTGCTGCCCGCCGTGCCGACCCCGCGCGAGGTGACCGGCGCGCGGGTGGCGTACGACCCGGCGACCGGGACGCTGATCCGGCCGGAGGGGCTGACGCCGGGGCTGCGGTACACGGTCGCCTCGGTGCGGGAACGCCCGGACACGAACCTGCTCAGCACGGCCAACGTGCCGGCCGGCGACGCGGTGGCCCGGGTGCTGCGGGTCGCCGACGGGGCGCCGGAGCAGCTGCGCCGGCTCGCCACCCAGCTCGCCGAGGAGAACGGCGCCCCGTACGCCCGGGCCTCCGCGATCGCGGACTTCCTGGCCGAGCACTACCGGGTGACCGCGGACGCGCCGAGCGGGCACGCGTACCCGAACCTGGCGTTCTTCCTCTTCGGACCGCGCAACGGTGGCGGGCAGCGGGGCACCTCCGAGCAGTTCGCGGCGGCGTTCGCGGTGCTGGGCCGGCTGGCCGGCCTGCCCACCCGGGTGGTGGTCGGCTTCGAGCCGAAGGCGGACGGCCCGGTCCGGGCGGCGGACGCGTACGCCTGGCCGGAGGTGCTGTTCGAGGGCGTCGGCTGGGTGCCGTTCGACCCGATGCCGCGCCCGGACGAACAGCCGCGCCCGGTGGAGGAGGACTTCCGGCCGAAGCCGGAGGACCCGCCCCCGTCCGAGGTGCCCGCCCCGACGGTGGAACCCACCGCCACGCCGCCGGCGGCGGCCGGCCCCGACCGGTCCGGCGGGCCGGGTGGACCCGGCACGCCGGTGCTGGTCGGCGGCGGCGTCGGTGGCCTGGTGCTGCTGGCCGGGGCGCTGCTGCTGACCCTGGCCGCGCTGCGCCGCAACCTGACCCGGGCCCGGCTGGCGCAGGGTGACCCGGGCCGCCGGATCGCCGGCGCCTGGCGGGAGCTCACCGACGCGCTGCGGCTGGCCGGCCACCCGGTCGGCGCGGACCTGTCCGCCGCGGAGGTCGCCGACCGGGCCCACCGCGCCCTCGTCGAGGCGCAGGCCGCGCAGGCCCCGCCGCCGCCGGTCCCGGCCCCGGGCCCGGTGCGCAGCCCCGGCGCGGCGCCGGTCGCCGACCTGCCGGGCGGCCCGGTGGACGAGCTGGCCGACCTGCTGAACCAGGTCGCCTTCGCCCCCGGCACGGCCACCCCGGCGCAGTCCGAGCGGGCGGCAACGCTCACCACCGGCTACGTGGCGGCGCTGCGCGCCGCCCGTCCCGCGTGGCGCCGCCTCCTGTGGACCGTCCACCCCGGCCCGCTGCGCTGGCGCCGCTGACCCCACGCCCGATCTGGCGACCTTTCGCCTGGGACGAACGACAACTCAGGCCAGGAATTCAACGGAAGCGGTGCGGGCGGCGTGTGGCGCGGGGCGCCTAGCGTGAGGACATGGCCGTCGTGATGTGGGTGGTGCCGGCGGTGGTGGGCGTCGGGGTGGCGGTCACCGCCGGCTGGCGGTGGCGGGCACGGACCCGTCGCGAGCCGACCCGGGCGGATCAGTTGGCGGCGGCCCGGAAGGCCGCACGAGAGCTGCGCCGGGCGGGTCCCCGGCGGCACCGGGACACCTTCGAGCGGGGCGCCGCCCCCGGCGACCGCCACTCGGCGGCGATCCTGGAGAACAGCGCCTACGGCGACGCCGCCGGCCACCACGACAGCGGAAGCGGCGGCGGGGACGGCGCCTCCTACTGATCCGCGGCGCGCAGCTTGCGGACGAGTTTGCGCAGGCCGGCCTGCCAGCCGTCGGGGTCCTCGGCGCGGCGGCGGGCGTAGCCGGCGACCTCCGGGTGCGGGAGGATGAGGAACCGCTCCTCGGCCAGCCCGGCGATGGTGGCGTCGGCGACCTGGTCGGGGGTGAGCACCGCGCCGGAGGCGGCGATCACCCGGGCGCCCAGGTGCCCGGCGGCCAGGCCGCCGGCGAGCATCGGGGTGTCCACGCCTTGCGGGCAGAGCGCGCTGACCCGGACGCCGGCGTCCCGGTAGGTGATGGCGAGCCACTCGGCGAGGCCGACCGCCGCGTGCTTCGTCGCGGTGTACGGGGCGTCGCCCACCGCGGTCAGCACGCCCGCCGCCGAGCACGTGAACAGCAGGTAGCCCTGGCCGCGGCGGAGCATCGCCGGCAGCGCGGCCCGGGCGCTGTGGACGTGCCCCATCACGTTGACCCGCCAGGCGCGTTCCCAGTCGGCGTCGGGCGCCTCCACTCCCCCACCGGTGGCCACCCCGGCGTTGGCGCAGAACAGGTCGATCCGGCCGTAGCGGCGCTCGGTCTCGTCGGCCAGCGCCCGCACCTGCGCCTCGTCGGTGACGTCGAGCCCGACGCCGTGCGCCACCGGGCCGATGCCCTCGGCCACCGCACGCGCCGCGTCGGCGTCCAGGTCGGCCAGGACGACGGCGGCGGCGCCCTCGGCGGCGAACCGGCGGCCGAGCGCGGCCCCGATGCCGCCCGCCCCGCCGGTGATCACGGCCACCCGGTCGGTCAGGTTCATCTCAGCCCGCCTCCCCGCCGGTCACGCCGAGCCGCGGGATCAGTCCCGCCCAGGCCGCGGCGCCGCCGGCGGTCAGCTCCGGGGTGGGCAGCAGCGCCAGCACGGGCACGTCCACGCCGTTGTCGGCGTACCGGCGGGCCTTCGCGACACAGTCCTCGGGCGAGCCGTGCAGGATCAGCGCGTCGACCACCTCGTCCGGCACCGCCGCCGAGGCGCCCCGCCGGTCGCCGGCGGCCCACGCCTCCCACATCGGACCGAGGCTGTCCTGCCGGCCCAGCCACCGGTGGAAGGCCGCGTACGCCGGCACGGTGAGGTAGCCGGTGATCAACCGGCGGCCCAGCGCCCGGGCGTACGTGGCGTCCTCGGTCGGGCAGACGAAGATCCGGGCGGCGACTTCGAACCCGGGGCGGCGCTCGCCCAGCTCGGCCAGGGCGGTGGGCACGTCGTCGGCGGCCAGCCAGTTGAGGATCACCCCGTCGGCCTCGGCGGCGGCCAGCCGCAGCATGCCGGGGCGCAGCGCGGCCAGCAGCACCGGCGGCGGCACGGCCGGCGGGCGTTCCAGGGTGAACCGGCGGACGGTGAAGGTGTCGTACACCTCGTCGATGGTCTCGCCGCGCAGCGCGGCCCGCAGGAAGCGCAGCACGTCCCGGGTCCGCTTGAACGGCTCGTCGAAGCGCACCGCGTTCCAGTCCCGGACGAGGACCGGCGAGGAGGCCCCGATGCCGAGCGCGAAGCGGCCCGGCGCGGCCTCGGCGAGGGCGGCGGCGCTCATCGCGAGCAGCCCGGGCCCCCGGGTGAAGACCGGGGCGATCGCGGTGCCCAGGCGCAGCCGCGGCGGCCACGCGGCGGCGAGCGCCAACGGGGTGAACGCGTCGGTCCCGGCGACCTCGGACGACCAGACGTCGGTGAAGCCGGCCCGGTCGAGGGCCGCGTAGGCCGTGGCGTGGTCGGCGAGTGTGATGCCGCCCAGTGGCACCGTCATGCCCCATCGATTCGTCACCGGTCGATCGTGCCCGGTCGTCGTCGTCCGGAGCAAGATCCTGCTCAACCAGCCAGGTGCTCCAGCTCGGCCCGGCGCCGCACGCGCCGGCTGAAGTTGTCGCAGCGGCGATGCGCGCGATAATCACCGCTTCGCCCGGAAGGAGTGCTACGACTGCCAGGTGGAGCGGACCGGGAGGCGGCGGTGAGGACTCCTGAGCCGGCCGCCCTGGTCGGGCCGGAGGGCGGTCCCAACCGCGCCACGTTCCTGGAGCTCTTCTTCGACCTGGTGTTCGTCTTCGCGCTGACCCGGGTGTCCGCCCGCGCCTTCGAGGACCTGGCGCTGGAAGGGGGGAAGACCAGTTGGACGTTCCTGACCGGGGGCGGCAAGACGCTGCTGCTGCTCCTCGCGCTCTGGGCGGTCTGGCAGGGCACCGCCTGGACCACCAGCCGCTACGACCCGTACCACATCGGGCTCCAGACAATCGTGATCATCGCGCTGGTGGGCAGCGTGGTGATGGGGGTGGCCATCCCCCGCGCCTTCAGCTCCACCGGGTTGGCGTTCGCCGTCGCATACGTGGTGGTGCAGGTCAGCCGGCCGGCGATCCTGCTGCTGACCCTGCGCCGGCTCCAGCACCGCCGGCTGAAGCTGCGCATGCTGATCACCTTCAGCGTCACCGGGGTGCTCTGGCTGGCCGGCGCGCTGCTGCCCACCGGCCCGCGGGTGACGCTGTGGACGCTCGCGCTCCTGCTGGAATACCTGGCGTCTCGGTTCGGCTGGCCCGTGCCCGGGCTGGGCCGGTCGACCGTCTCCCGCTGGGACATCCACGGGGAGCACCTGGCCGAGCGCTACCAGCAGTTCTTCCTGGTCGCGCTCGGGGAGACGATCCTGATCGCCGGGCTGGCGTACAGCCGGGCCCCGGGCAGCGCCACCCGCACCGCCGCCTTTGCCGCGGCGCTGCTCACCACGGTGCTGTTCTGGCGGATCTATGTGCAGCGGGCCGGGCGGATCCTGGGCGAGGCGGTGACCCGGGCCGCGCACCCGGCCACCATCGGCCGATCCGCCGCCGACACGCACCTCGTCATGGTGATCGGCGTGGTGGCCACCGCGATCGGCTACGAGCTTGTCAACGAGCATCCGACCGGGCACAACGAGGTCGGCTGGCTCGCCATGATCCTCGGCGGTCCGGCGCTCTTCCTGCTCGGCCGTGCCCGCTTCGAGTACGAGGTGTTCGGCCGGGTGTCCCCGTCGCGCTGGATCGCTGCGCTCCTCCTGGTGCTGCTCATGCCACTGCTCAAGCCGGTGGTGCCGCTGGCCGCGGCGATCGCCGCGGCACTCGTGCTGCTCGGCGTGGCGGTGGCCGACGCCCGCCGTGCCTGGGGCCGCCCGCCGGAGGCGGCCGCCCCGCCGTTCTGACCGCGACCGGTCGGGGGCGCCCGAGGCGCCCGCCTCGGCGCTAACATCCGCGGGTGACCTTCTCGATCGTCGCCCGCTCCGCCGACGGCCTCGTGCACGGCATCGCCGTGGCCAGCAAGTTCCTCGCCGCCGGGGCGCTGGTCCCGGCCGCCGAGGCGGAGGTCGGCGCGCTCGCCAGCCAGGCGCACGCCAACCTGGCGTACCGGTCGCAGGGGCTGGCGATGCTGCGCACCGGCGTGCCCGCGGCGGGCGTGGTGGCCGCCCTGATCGCCGCCGACCCGGGCCGCGACGACCGGCAGCTCGGCGTGGTCGGGGCCACCGGCGAGGGCGCCACCTGGACCGGCCCTCGCTGCCACCCCTGGGCAGGCGGCCAGTCCGGCGACGGCTGGGCCGCGCAGGGCAACATCCTGGCCGGCCCCGAGGTCATCGACGCCCTCCGGGACGCCTGGCTCGGCGGCGCCGAGCTGCCCTTCCCGCAGCGGCTGCTGGCCGCGCTGGCCGCCGGGGACCGGGCCGGCGGCGACCGGCGGGGCCGGCAGAGCGCCGCCCTGTTCGTCGTGCGGCGCCACGGCGGCTACGCCGGCACCGGTGACGAGCTGGTCGACCTGCGGGTCGACGACCACCGTGACCCGGTCGCCGAGCTGGGCCGCCTGCTCGACATCCACACCCTGCTCTTCGGCAAGCCCGACCCGGCCACCCTGCTCGACCTCACCGGCCCGGTCGCCGACGAGGTGGCCGCGCTGCTGGCCGCCGCCGGCCACCCGGTCGGCGCCGCCGGGCTGGAGGAGGCGCTCGACGCCTGGGCCGGCGTCGAGAACCTCGAGGAGCGCATCGTCCCCGGCCGGATCGACCCGGTCGTCCTGGACCACCTGCGGCGCACCGCCGCGCCGGCCACGGACGCCTGACCGCCGGCGGTCAGCCGCTGAAGGAGAGCCAGCGGAAGCCGGTCCGGTCCAGCACCGCCCGCTCCGCGTCGGTCACCGGCACCCGGCCGGTGGCCTTGCGCACCAGGGTCAGCGCGTCCCAGCCGAGGCCCTCGGGCACCGGCCGGCCGGCGGCGAGCAGGTCGGCGACCACCGCCGCCGCGGTCGGGGTCAGCCAGGGCCGCCGGTCCAGCGCGTCGGCCAGGTCCAGGCCGTGCACCGCGACCTCCACCACCCGGGTACGCAGGAACTCGGTCAGTGCCATCGCGTCGCCGTGCCGGGTGCGGACCAGCCGCCCCGGCGGCTCGGCGGCCACCGCCGCGTCGGCGGCCCGCCAGGCCCGCGCGAAGCCCTCCGCCACCTCGGGTACGCCGGGCACCGCCCGCGCCTCCCGCCGGGCGCCGTCGATCCGGTCCCGGTCGACGTCGGGCGCGAACTTGGCCGCCCCGAAGTAGCCGGCCGCGTCCACCTCGGCGCGCTCGGGGGCCGGCGCGGCGAGCATGCCGACCAGCCGCCCGGCGCCGGTGCGCACGTGGGCCAGCAGGTCCCGCACCGTCCAGGGCGGGCACGGCGTGGGCCGGTCCAGGTCCGCCTCGTCGAGGTCGCGCAGCACCCCTTCCAGCCGTGCGCACTCGTCGCGGAACGCCGTCCGTACCGTGTCCATCCGCCCGTCCTGCTTCCGCTTTCGAACTCATGGGTGTGCGGTCGGATTATTCGCTGGCCGCCCGGGCCGGCCGGGGCTGGGGTCGGCCGCTGGCAGCCACGTCACGACGGGACCTACCCGCGAGGGGTGACGCGGGAGCTGCGGTTTTCCACACCTGGGCTTACTGGGGTTGGCCGTCCGGAGTCGGCGGTCGACCTCATGGTGGGGCCGCGGGTGGGTTCCTAGGGTCGTTGGCATGATCCTTTTGGGGCACGCCTCGACGCATGCTGGTCCGTGGGCCGAGAAGTTCGATCCGCCGCCGGCCGGCCTGGTCGGGTTGGTGACCGACCTGGTGGAGCGACTCGGTGCGCCGGGCGCCGGCCTGGCGGTCGCGTTGGAGAATCTGTTCCCGCCGATCCCGAGTGAGGTGATCCTGCCGCTGGCCGGCTTCACCGCCGGTCAGGGCAGGATGAATCTGTTCGCCGCGATCGTCTGGACCACGATCGGCTCGGTGGTCGGCGCCATGGCGCTGTACGCCGTCGGCGTCGCGCTCGGTCGGGACCGGATTCGCGCGATCGCGGCGCGGCTGCCGCTGATCAAGCTGAGTGACGTCGACAGGACGGAGGCGTGGTTCGCCCGGCACGGGGGGAAGGCGGTCTTCTTCGGGCGGATGATCCCGATCTTCCGCAGCCTGATCTCCATCCCGGCCGGTGTGGAGCGGATGCCGTTCGCCACGTTCCTGCTGTACACGACGTTGGGCAGCCTGATCTGGAACACCGCGTTCGTGATGGCCGGTTACGCGCTCGGGGAGAACTGGCGTTCCGTCGAGCCGTACGTGGGGACGTTCCAGAACGCCGTCATCGCGGTCTGCGCGCTCGCCGTGGGGTTCTTCGTGGTGTCGCGCCTGGCCGGGAGGCGCCGGAGTCGATCGGCCCGGGACGCCGAGCCGGTACCGAGCACGCCCGGACCGTACGGGCCGGGGGCGCGCGTCGAGCCATCCGGGCTCCCCGGGGCCGATCGCCCGGCCCACGCCGTACGCGGCAGACTGTACGGCACCGTTGCTGATTCCATCGTCAGGTCTCAGCAGTCCACGCGTTTCCGCGCGGAAGGTCCGTAACGGTGTCACCGAAGCGTGGGGGCTTCGGTGTCCTGATGGCGGTCTCGCGTTTCTTCCTGCCGTTGGTGCGGCAGGGTTGCGCCACCTGCCCGCTGCGCCCCGGCCTTACGGCTGGGGCGGGTAGCGCGGGTCTTCTGGTCGGCTCCACGCGGTTTCGACGCTTGCGCGTCCTGGTCTCCGGCCACTCCGGTACCAGTTGTTACGGCTGCCGCGAGGGCAGCGAGGTTGCGGGCGGCGTTGGCATCCCGGTCGAGGATGAGGTCGCACTCGTCGCAGATGAAGGTTCTGACGTGCAGCGGCAGCTTGGCTTTCACTGCCCTACAGCCCGAACAGGTCTTTGAGGAGGGGTACCAGCGGTCAGCCACGATGCTCACACCGCCGGCCCAGCCGGTCTTGTAGGTGATCTGTCGCCGGATTTCGCCGAACCCGGCGTCGGCGACCTTGCGGGCCAGCCGGCGGTTACGCAGCATCCCGGCGACGTTGAGGTCTTCCACCACCACCGTGCCGTACTCAAGGGTGATGGTGGTGGTGAGTTTGTGCAGGCCGTCTTGCCGCAGGTTCGCCACCCGGTGGTGCACGCGGTTACGTTCGGCGTTCGCGATCAGCCACCGTTTCGACGGTGTCTGGCCGGTGCGCCGATCCGGCCCGTTGCGGCGGGAGACCCTGCGAGACATCCGCTTGAGTACCTTCAGCGCCCGGTCGTAGTGCGCCGGGTTCGGCACGTACCGCACCTCACCCGCCGAGTCAGCCACCACGGCGAGACACTTGACGCCGAGGTCTACCCCGACCACCGCATCCGGACGGGCCGGGGTGCGCTCGTTCTTGCTGACTTCGACCTGAAACGAGCAGAACCACCGACCCCGCTCGAACCGCACGGTGGCCGACAGGATGCGGGCGGTACCGTTCGTCACCCGGCGCTCAAGCTTGCGCGTGGACTCGTGAGTGCGGATCACCCCGAGCCGGGGCAGGGTCACATGGCGGCGGTCAGGCTCGACACGGATGGTTCCGGTGGTGAAACGGCACGACAGGCGCGCCCGATGCTTCGACTTGCGGCGAGGAACGCCCATCCGCGGGCCTTTACGCTGCCCGCGCTTGGACTTGACATAGTTGTCGAACGCGGCGGCGGCGTTGGCCAGGCCTGTGTTGTAGGCCTCTTTGGAGTTCTCCTCCCACCAGTCGGCAAACCGTGGGTCGGTGCGCTTGACCTGATTGAACTTCTTACGCAGCGTGGACAGTGACCACGACCGCCACTCGGTCAACTCCTCCTCCGGCACGCCGTAGGACTCCTCTGCCCGCCGCTGCCACCAGGACGCCGAGACCCACGACACCGCCCAGTTGTAGGCGGCGCGGGCCGCCCCGCAATGCGAACGCAGCGCCTGCTCCTGCGTCACGTTCGGGTCGAGCGCAAATCGGTAGGCCTGCACGACAAAGCCCGGCTGGGGTTGGAATTTCTTCACCCGGCGCCCTCGCCGGTCGCCACGGCCACGGCACGGGCCGCGCGGTTCTTCGCCGCACGTTGCCCGTACAGCCGGGCGCACATCGAGGTCAGCACCTCGGTTATGTCCCGAACCAGGTCGCTGGTGGTCTCCTGCGGGTTCAGGACAACCAAACGCCGGCCGGTCGCCGACAGCGCAGATTCCAGGTGTTCCACGCCGAAGCGGGCGAGCCGATCCCGGTGCTCGACCACGATCACCGCAACGGTCGGGTCAGCCAGGACCCGGTGCAGCTTGCGCCGCTTGCCGTTAAGTCCGGAGCCGACCTCCTTGAGGACCTCGCTGATGGCGAGACCCTGCGCATTGGCTCCGTCCACGACCCGCATTGCCTGACGGTCCAGGTCATCTCTTTGGTCGACGGAGGAGACACGGCAGTAAGCGACTACGCGGCCTTCGACACTCGCGGGCTCGGTCACGATCCACGTTCCGGAGGGCGCCTGGCGGACGGGGACGGGCATCTTCCCGTCCTTCACCCACCGCCAGGCGGTCTGATAGCTCACGCCCTGCTGGCGCGCCCACTCCGAAAGCTTCACGAAACCAGAATACGCGACGATGCATGACCACATCTGCCCATAGAATGGCGAACAGTTGTTAGCCCCGCGCCGGTCGGAGGCAGGTCGTCACGGCCCCCGTTGACGGGCAGCGGGAGGGTCGGCGGGCGGCCTGGCACACGTTGCCGGTGACCGGCCGCCATCGATCGGACGACGGGGATCCGAGATGCCACGAGTTGGGGAGGGACGGCCTGGTGGCAGAGCGCGCGGTGCACGGTCGGCGGTCCTGGGCCGGCGCCGTGGGGTGGAGCCGACCCGTGGCGGACGTGGCGCTCGGCGTCCTCACCGCCGCGGCCGAGGCGCTGTTCCTGCTACTCGCCGGGCTCGCCGTGGTCGCGGCAGCACCGGTCCCGCCGGCCCGACGCCGCCTCGGCACCGTCACCCTCCGGTACGCCCGACGCATCACCGAGTGGGAGCGGCACCGCCTCGCCGTCGTCGCCTCGGCACCACCGCCGCCACCGGTCCGGGTGAGCGGACCGCGCGTACTCGGCTATCTCACCGCCCGTCTCCTGCCGGCGGCGCTCGGCCTGCTCACCGCCGGACTGCTCGTGGTCGGTGTCGTACTCGCCGCCATCGTGGTGCGCTCCTTCGTCGCGGGCACCATGACCGCAGCCGACCTCCTCCTCCAGGGGGTCATCGGGGCGGCCCTGCTGCTGCTGAACCTGCAGGCGATGGTCAGCGTGGCGACGCTGGACCGGTGGCTGGCCCGCAGACTGCTCGAATCCACCACCCGCGAGGCACTGCAGCTGCGGATCAGCGAACTGACCGTCAGCCGAGCCGGCGTGCTGGCCGCGGTCGACGCCGAACGTCAGCGCATCGAACGGGACCTCCACGACGGGCTGCAGCAACACCTCGTCGCCCTCGGCATGCTGCTCGGGCGGGCGCGCCGCAGCCGCGACCCCGACCGGGCGCGCGAACTCCTCGTGCAGGCCCACGAGGACACCCAACGCGCCATCGACGAGCTGCGGGACGTGGCCTGGCGGGTCTATCCCTCGGCACTCGAGCACACCACCCTGGACGAGGTGCTCACCATGGTGGCGCAACGATCGGCGATCCCCGTCAGGATCAGCTACGACGTGCCCGTCCGGCCGGCCCGGCCGATCGAAACCGTGCTCTACTTCGTCGCCTGCGAAGCGATCACCAACAGCACCAAACACGCGGGAGCTACCCTGATCACCATCGAGATCGAGACGCGGGACGCAGGAATCGAGATGCGCGTGCGCGACGACGGCAGCGGCGGCGCCGACCCGCACGGCAGCGGCCTGCAGGGGCTCGCCCGCCGGGTCACCGCGCTGGACGGACGATTCGACCTGCACAGCCCACCCGGCGGCCCGACGACGATCCGGGCCGAGTTGCCATGCGCATAGTGCTCGCCGAAGACTCCACCCTGCTCCGGGAAGGGCTGGCCCGCCTCCTCGCCGACGAGGGACACCAGGTGGTTGCCGCCGCCGCCGACGCCGACCAGCTCGTCACCGCCGTCGAGCAGCACCGCCCCGACGTCGTCGTCACCGACGTCCGCATGCCGCCCACCAACACCGACGACGGGCTCCGGGCGGCGCTGGAGATCCGCCGCCGCTGGCCCGACATCGCCGTGCTGGTCCTCTCCCAGTACGTCGAGCGGCGCTACGCCGCGAAGCTCCTCGCCGACCGGTCCGAAGGTGTCGGCTACGTCCTGAAGGACCGCGTCGCCCAGGTCGAGGACTTCCTCGACGCGCTCGACCGCGTCGCCGCCGGCTCCACCGCGCTCGACCCTGAGGTCGTCCGGCAGCTCATCTCCGCGACGAGCCACGCCAACCCGCTCAGCCGCCTCACCCCGCGGGAGCGCGACGTGCTGCACCACATGGCTCAGGGGCACACCAACGCCGCCGTCGCCGAGCGCCTGCACGTCTCACAGAGCGCGATCGAGAAGCACGTCAACACCATCTTCGACAAGCTCGACCTCACCCACACCACCGGCTACAGCCGCCGGATCCTCGCGATCCTGCGATACCTCGGCTCCTAGCCGGCCGGCGGGCCTGCGCAGCCATCGAAGGGAGGACGGGTACCCCCGCCCGCGGGGCGCGGTGGCCCTGACGACACATGACCACGCCATGGGACCCCGCAGCGACCGGCGTACTCCGGCTGCCCTCCGGTCGACTCGTCCGCGGCCGGGCACTCCGCCGCCCGCTCCCGCCCGGCCCGCCGCCCACCTTCGCCCTCTACCTGCTCGGCCGCCGGCCACCAGCGGTGCCGTGGGAGCATCGATGGCTGCGCTGGCCCGACTTCCGGCTGCCGTCCGACCGCGCCGCGACCGCCGACGCGTTGCAGGAGGCGTGGGCTCGCGCCGGGGACGAACGCGTCGAGATCGCCTGTGGCGGTGGAAAGGGGCGCACCGGCACCGCCCTCGCCTGCCTCGCGGTGCTCGACGGCGTGCCCAACGACCAGGCGGTCGCCTACGTCCGGCAGCACTACGCCCGGCAAGCCGTCGAGACTCCCTGGCAACGCCGTTTCGTACTCCGGTTCCGATAGCCCCCCGAAGACCGGCCCGCGCACCCCCTGCCGCCGTCGTTTCGTCGCCCACCGGCCGGGTACGCGCCGGTCGACGAGGAGAGGGGGCGCCGAATGGCCGGCATCATGCTGCGCAGCACCGCGTTCAACGACCACGACCTGCTGCCGGGGCGGTTCGCCAAGGACGGCGAGAACCTGTCACCGCCGTTGCAGTGGTCGGACGTGCCGGACTCCACCGAGGAGCTGGTCCTGCTCGTCGAGGACCCGGACGCGGGCAAGGAACCGTTTTTGCACTGGCTGGTCACCGGGATCTCCCCGGAGCCCGGCGAGGTGCCCGAGGGCGGGCTGCCGCCGGGCGGCCAGGAGTGGCCGAACAGCTTCGGCGAGACCGGCTGGAGCGGGCCGCTGCCGCCACGCGGCGACGAGGCCCACCGCTACTTCTTCCGCCTCTACGCGCTGAACCGTCCGCTGGAGCTGTCCGGCGCGCCGCAGGCCACCGACGTGCACCGCGCGCTCAAGGGCCGGGAGATCGCCAGCGGCACCACCGTCGGCACCTACTACCGCTGACCCGCTCCGGGGACCGGCCGGCGACCCCGGCCGGTCAGCCCTTCCAGCGGGGCACCAGGCGGTGCACCATCGCCAGGACCAGCGCGGCCACCACGGCGACCGTGCCGGCGATGCCGGCCGCGCTGCCCGCGTACCCGATGAAGAGGGCACGGCGGGTGAGTTCCTCGACGGGCGTGGTGGAGCGATCGACCAGCCAGGACAGCGCGAGCGCGGCGAGCACCAGGGCGAGGGCCCCGGCGAGGCCGAGCACCGCGGCGGCGACCCGGTGCGCGTCGGCCGGGGAGACCACGGCCTGCTCCCGCTGAAAGAAGAGGAGCACCAGGCCGGCGACCGCGGCCCAGGCGCCGACCACGAGGAACGCGGCGACCGCGTCGCTGGGTCGGTGCCAGCCGGCGGAGAGGGTGGCCACCCCGGCGGCGGCCGCATAGCCCGCGCCGAGGAACGCGCCGGCCACCCGCAGCTTCGGCGGCAGCACCAGGATCAGCGCGACCGCCACCGACGCGGCCACGGCGGTGTGCCCGCTGGGCAGGCTGTTGCCGGCCGCGGCCCGTTCCGGGTCGATGCCGAAGTCGGGCCGACCCAGGTAGTGCTTGAGCAGTTGGGTGCTGACGTTGGCGCCGGCGATGAGCAGGGTGGCGGTGACGGCGAGCGCCTTGCGGCCGCGGATCAGCGCGATGAAGCCGATCATGGCGGTGGCGACCAGCAGCGACACCACCGACATGGCGTTGAGGATGCGGTCCACCGGGCCGTCGATGCGGTCCTGGCCGATCCGGTTGCCGGTCAGCGCGACGGTGTCCAGCCACTGGCCGAGCTGGGTGTGCACGGCGAAGCGCCACACCACCAGGAACGCCGCCGTCTGGGCCAGCGCCAGCACGACCAACCAGACCGCCGTCCAACCCCTCGCCGTCTCGCGCACCCGCACACCGTAACGGCCGCGCGGCTTCCGCGCTCTGCGAGCCGCCGGCCGGGGGCGGGGTGTCACGGCCCGGCCGCCGTCTGCGGTGCCGGCGGCCGTACGGGGCTCGGCGTGATCCTCAGATACGCGACGGCGACGGCGACGCCGACGAGCGCGAAGACGCTCCACGGCGCCCAGGCAGGCCAGCGGTCACCGAGGTCGAGGAGCCGGCCGCCGAGGGCGTTGCCGACCGCCGCGCCCAGCGCGAGGCCGAGCCCGTTGGCGCCGAAGTAGGAGGCCAGCGCCCCCGGTGCGGCGAGGTGGGAGACGGTGGTGTTCACGGTGGGCAGGAAGAGCACCTGGCCGAGGGTGAACACCACCACCCCGGCGAGCAGGCCGGCCAGCCCGGGGAGCACCCCGAGCAGGAACAGCCCGAGGCCCAGCAACGCGGTGGCGCAGGCCAGCGTGGGGCCGGTGCGCAGGTGCCGGGCCGCGAGGCGGGTCAGCGGCACGGTGCTGACCACCAGCACCACGGCGGCGGTGCTGTAGATCAGTCCGAGCGCGGCAGGCCCGTCGAGCACCTGCCCGACCCGGACCGGTACAGCCAGGTAGAGCTGGCTGAACAGCGCCCACGCCCCGGCGGTGACCAGCGCGAACCGGCGGAACCGGCGGTCCCGCCACACCGTGCGCAGGAGAGCGCCGGCCGGCCGGGCGTCCGCGCGGCGCGCCCCGTCCGGGGGCAGCCCGAGCCAGGTCAGCAGGCCGGCCAGGAGGAACAACCCAGCCGCGGCGAAGCAGAGGGCCGGGAAGTCGCCGGCGGCGAGCAGCCCGCCGAGCGCCGGACCGAGGACGAACCCCGTGTTGCTGGCCGTCTCGCGTACCGCGTACGCGCGGACCCGGTGCGACGGTGGGGTCAGTTCGGCGTACCGGGCGTAGCTCGCCGGGTGGAAGAGCGAACCGCCGACGCCGGCCAGGACGGCGGCGACGGCCAGACCCGGCACCGAGGAGGCCAGCCCGAAGGCGGTGAAGCCGGCGGCCCGCAGCAGCACGCCGAGGCAGATGGCCCGGCGGTGACCGAGGCGGTCGGCGAGCAGTCCGGACCCGAGCATCATGCCCTCCTGGCTGACCGACCGGAGCCCTGCGAGCAGGCCGGTGACCGCGACGCTCAGCGCCAGGTCGTGCACCAGGTGGTACGCCAGCAGCGGCACCAGCGCGTAGAAGCCGAGCGCCATCAGGAAGGTGTCGGCGACCATGACGCGCAGGCCGACGGACCAGAGCCGGGCGTGGCCCGCCGGCGGTGCACCGCCGGCGGGCCGTCCCGTGCTCAGCGGCGCACCCGGGCGCCGGCGCCGGCCACCAGGGCCTCCACCTCGGCCAGGCCGGCCATCGAGGTGTCACCGGGAGTGGTCATGGCGAGCGCGCCGTGCGCCGCGCCGTACTCGACGCCGAGGCCGAGGCCGCCCTTGACCATCAGCCCGTAGATCAGGCCGGAGGCGAAGCTGTCGCCGCCGCCCACCCGGTCCAGGATCTCCAGGCCGGGGCGGTGGCGGACGGTGACGAAGCCGGTCTCCCGCGACCAGGCGACGGCGCCCCAGTCGTTGATGGTGGCGGTGCGTACGGTCCGCAGCGTGGTGGCGACCACCGCGAAGTTCGGGTACGCCTCGGCGACCTGCCCGATCATCCGGCGGAAGTTGTCCGCGTCCAGCACGGACAGGTCCGCGGCGGTGCCCGGCACGGTGAAGCCGAGGCAGGCGGTGAAGTCCTCCTCGTTGCCGATCATCACGTCCACCATGGCGGCGAGCCGCCGGTTCACCTCCCGGGCCCGCTCCGGCCCGCCGAAGCCGCGCCACAGGCTGGGCCGGTAGTTCAGGTCGTAGGAGACGACGGTGCCGTGGCGGCGGGCGGCGGTCATCGCGGCGGCGGCGGTCTCCGCGGCCACCTCGGACAGCGCCGCGTAGATCCCGCCGGTGTGCAGCCAGCGCACACCCAGGGCGCCGAAGAGGTGGTCCCAGTCGACGTCGTCGGGGCGGAGCTGGCTGGCGGCGGTGTGCCCCCGGTCAGAGGTGCCGACCGCGCCGCGCAGGCCGAACCCGCGTTCGGTGAAGTTCAGGCCGTTGCGGGTGGCCCGGCCGATGCCGTCGTACGGCATCCAGCGCACCAGCGACGTGTCCACCCCGCCCTGGAGCATCAGGTCCTCGATGAGCCGGCCCACCTCGTTGTCGGCCAGCGCGGTCAGCACCGCCGTCCGCTGGCCGAAGCAGCGGCGCAGGCCACGCGCCACGTTGTACTCGCCGCCGCCCTCCCAGGCGCGGAAGGTCCGGGCGGTGCGCACCCGCCCCTCCCCCGGGTCGAGGCGGAGCATCACCTCGCCGAGGGAGACCAGGTCGTAACGGCACTCCCCGGCCGGTCGCAGGGTCAGGGTCACCGGTCCTCCCCGCAGGGCGCGGCCGGGTCGTACGCGTCCCGGTAGGTGCCGACGGCGTCGCCGCCGGTGTTGTCGGCCATCCGGTTGCCGCAGACGCGGCCCTGCGGGGTGCGCTGGAACTTGATCCCGCCGGCGGCGTTGCCGGTGATCAGGTTGCCGTACGCGTCGTTGTCGATCCCGTCGGTGGCGGTGTCACCGCCGAATCGGATGCCGGCGCCCCGGTTGCCGACGGCGGCGTTCCAGCGGAACGTGTTGCCGGAGCCGCGGGCGTCGAAGCCGGCCGATTCGGGGTCGCGCTGCCCGGTGCACCGGTTGAACTCGACCACGTTCGCGGTGGAGTTCTCCTTGACGTCCACGCACTCGTTGCCCCGGGTGTCGATCCGGTTGTGGTGGATCCGGTTGTCCCGGCTGACGTCCGGCCGGGCGTCCGGCGCCCCGTTCTTGCCCTGCTGCTCGGGGGCGGTGCCCAGGTAGATCGCCTCGCCGTTCTTGCCGCCCCCGGCGAAGACGAAGTCGTCCACGCCGCACGGCCCGATCTCGTTGAACGCCACGTCGGCGTGGGTGATCAGGTAGCGCAGCCGGACGCACTCGCCGCCGGCGTTTGCCAGCCGCATGTGGAACACCCGCAGCCCGTCGACGCCGTCGCCGGGCGTCGTGCTCATCACGTACAGCAGCTTGTCCCGATAGCCGTCGCGTTGGTCGGCCGCGCCGAACAGGCCGTCCACGGTGAAGCCGGACAGGGTGGTGTCGTCGTGCTGCACCTGGAGGATCCGGGCCCCGCCGCCACCGCTGACCACCGCGGCGCGCGGGCCGGTGACGGTGACCCCCGGCCGGCGGGTCACCGCGTCCTGCCGGTACGTGCCGGCGGCCAGGTGCACGGTCGCGCCTGTGGGCGCCACGTCCAGGGCGTGCTGGATGGTGGCGAACGGGGCGTCCGGCGTGCCCGTCGCGGCGTCGTCGCCGGCCGGGTCGACGTAGTAGTGCGACACGGGTGGGGCCGCGAGGGCCGGAGCCGCCGGGGCGGCCGCGGCGATGGCCAGGGCCAGCGCGGTGGCGCCGAGTCGTCGTGGGGTCATCTCGTCCTCGTCTCTGTACGCATGGAGATGGGCAGGGTGGACCGGGGCCGCGTCGGTACGCGGTCCGGACGGGTGGGTGTTTCGGGATGTGGCGGGCCGCGCGGGGGCGCGGACCTGGTGGTCGGGTCAGGCGGTCGGGGCGGGCGCGGCGCCGGTCGCCGGCCTGTCGAGCGCGGGCGCGAGGCGGGCGGCCATCCGCAGACCGAGCAGCAGCGGCAGGGTGGGGCCGAGCAGCAGCGGCCCGAGCGCCGACGGCGAGGTCAGCAGCGGTACGGCGAGGGCCGCGCCGAGCAGCGCCAGCCCTCGGCGGGGCGAGCCGAAGGCGAGGAACAGCGCCGCCCGCGCCCAGCGGCGGGCGTCACCGCCCGGGTCCCGGCCGGCCGTCGCCGCCAGCGCCAGGTGGTACGGCACCAGCGCCAGCACCAGCCCTAGCTGGAGGGCGAGCAGGGCGAGCGCCGGCGGGCCGGACCGGCCGGCGAGGAAGACCAGGTTGCCGGCGAGCACCGCACCGACCACCGTGGACGCCGCCGCGTGCCGCCACAGCGCCCGCCAGTAGCCGCCGAAGGCGCGCAGCGTGTCGAGGAACGGCCGGGCGTGGTCGCCGTCGCGCCACCGCTCTAGGGCGTACCCGGCGGCGGCGAGGGCGGGCAGCCAGGTCACCACGCCGACGCAGAGCAGCAGCAGCGCGCAGCCGGCCAGTGCCGGGTACGCGACGAACTCCAGCACCCGCAGCACCGTGCTCTCCCAGCCGCTGCCCCGCGGTTGGCCGGCCGGCGGGCG
This sequence comes from Micromonospora sp. NPDC023966, assembly GCF_040639095.1. Taxonomy (NCBI): domain Bacteria; kingdom Bacillati; phylum Actinomycetota; class Actinomycetes; order Micromonosporales; family Micromonosporaceae; genus Micromonospora; species Micromonospora sp. NPDC023966. The sequence goes on from NZ_JBEZZJ010000014.1 coordinate 50,446, forward strand.
ACGGCGGAGGGCGGCGCGGGCACCCGCGTTCAGGCTGGCCACGGCAGCACCCCCGTCATCGGCTCGGTGTCGTCGACGAGGGTACGGCCGGCGACTTCGACCCGGGTAGCCCCGACCAACCCGAGCCGGCCGGGGCGGCCGTCGGCGGCGGGGACCAGGATCACCGCGGCCGCGTCGGCGCGTACCCCGGCGCCGTCGAGGTGCCGGTCCAGCGGGGCGAGCAGCACGGTCTCGCCGGTGCCGAACCGCACTCCCACGCCGGACCGGCAGTCCACGGCCTCGGCGGTGGCCGGGGCGGGATCCAGCGCGGAGGTGGGTTCGATCGCGGTGAGCAGCCGGGCGGTCCGGGTCGCCCCGACCGTGACCCGGGCGGTGTGCAGCTCACGGACGATCCGCAGGCTCGGGGTGCTGGCGGTGGGGTTGGCCTCGATGGTGGTGGTGCCGGTCGCCACCCGGGTGTCGTCCGGCGCGAGCCGGCGTACCCAGGCCTGGCCGGGCCCGGAGCGCAGCACGAGATCGTCGTCGACCGCCTCGGCGGGCCAGTCCGAGTGCAGCAGGAACGTCCACTCGCGGGGCTGGTCCGCGGCCAGCTCGTCGAGGAGCACGAGCCGCCCGGACGGGGCGAACACCAGCGTCCGGTCGACCCGTCGTACGCCGAGCGCCGGATCGAACATCGCCGCCGACTCGCTGGTGGCGTGGACCATCCCGGCGGTGGCGAGGACGTCGCGCAGCCGCGGCTGCCGCTCGTACGGCAGGTCCTTGTAGACGTGGTAGCGGTCCTCGCCGGCCCAGCCCTGCCCGTCGACCAGCACCAGGTTGTGGTGTGCGGCGCGCTTGCGGTTGCAGTAGCCGTCGTCCACGGCGAGGAACGCGCCGTGCGAGCCGAACACGAACGAGCCGGCGTCCGGGTGGTGATGTCCGGCGTTGAGGGTGTCCCAGCCCTTCTCCCGGCGCAACGAGTGGGAGGTCTCCCAGGCCTGGTGCCCGCCGCCGGGCGCCGACTTGAAGCTGACGAAGCTCGCCGCGTCGCCCCAACCGGTGCGGGCGGTCACCTGCCCGAGGTCGGGGAAGTACGCGGTGGTCGGCACCGTCTCCGCCGGATCCTGAGGGGTCACCTGCGGGTCGTACCAGAGCAGCTCGTAGCCGGCCTCGGGCATGACGCCCGGCTTGACGCCGGAGGCGTACGCCTCGCGCCAGAAGTGCTTCCGGGCGACCCGGTCGGCCAGCCAGGCTGCCCGGCCGTCGCGGTAGACGGCGGCGAGCTTGTGGTAGAGCGCGACGCTGTGCCCGGAGCGGCGGTCGTGGCAGTCACCGTGGTCGACGTTCTCCTCGAAGCCGGGGGCGCACTGGTGCAGCCGCCACTCGACGGTCCGGGGCAGGAAGTCGCCCCGCCGCCACCAGTCCAGCCCCTCGGCGTGCTGAAGCAGGTCGAGGTGCACGGCGAGCCAGGGCACGCCGTACCGCCAGTAGACGACGCCCTCGGAGTCGGAGCCGTCGGCGGGCATCAGGTCGAGCACCGTGCCGAGGTTGTCCCGGGCCCGGTCGCTCCAGGCCGGCTGGTCGAGCACGTACCCGGCGGCGGCCAGCCCGGCGTAGCAGATCCAGTTGTGGTTCTGCCAGTAGCTCGACGACCACCAGCTCCCCTCGGTCTCCACCGCGAAGGTGTACATCCGCTCGCCCTGCAGGTGCAGCTTGGCGCGAAGCGCGTCGGCCTCGCCGGCGGGCAGGTCGTCGCGGAGCCAGGAGTACGCCAGGGAGAGACCGTGCAGCAGCCAGCCGGCGTCCAGGTCGTGGTCGGGCAGCTTCGCCTTCCCCCAGTGCGGGTACGACACGGCGGCCCCGATCCACCGCCGCGCCTCGGCGAGGTAGCCGGGCTGCCCGGTCAGCCGGTGCGCCAGGGCGAGGTTCAGCGCGGCCGGCCCGAGCCAGGTGATGCTCGCCAGCGGGTGCTCGGCCGGCGGGCTCTGCCCCCGGTACCAGTCGCACTGCTCGTGGAGCCGGCGCCACTGGGCGGCGTGGGTGGTGGTGAGCGCCGCGCGCAACCGGTCGAGCCGGTCGCCGATGAGCAGCGGTTGCATCATGCCCCCAGTCGGTAGACGGAACGGAAGGTCACGGCGGTGGCGTCCGCGGCGGTCCAGTCGACCCAGGTCCGGGTCCGCTGCGGGTCGTCGGCGGGGCCCGGGCCGGGCCGGGCGACCAGGTCGGCGTCGGCCGAGGCGTGATGCTCCCCGTGCAGCACCTGGCGGCCGCGCCAGACGGTGCCGAAGCCGCCACCGGGGCCGGGCCGGACGGCCAGCTCGACGTCCGGCCGGAGCCCGAGGGTGATCCGGCGGGGCCGGTCGGCGGTCACGGTCAACTCGTCCACCAGCGCGCCGTCGCGCAGGCGCAACTCCCGCCGCGCCGACACCCCCGGATACGCGGTGTCGCAGCCGACCGCCAGCGACCGCTGGTCGTGCCCGATCAGCCGACCGGCGCACTCGGCCTGGTCGAGACCGTCGACGGTGAACGTGGGGTGGGCGGCGGTGGAGCGGTAGTGCCGCCGCCAGCCCTGGTGCGCGTAGGGCACCTGACCGGGGTCGGGCTGCCAGGGGGTGTCCGTGCCGTAGAGGTAGAGGGCGAGCTTGTCGAGGTGCCCGTGCGAGCCGCCGTGCGGGCCGAAGTCGGCCAGGGCGTGCAGCCCGTCGGCGCGGAGCACCGCGTAGCCGGCGTCCGGGTACAGCACGACGGGGTCGGCCGGCACCGGCACGGCACCCAGCAGCGGACGCAGTTCGGCCAGCTCGGCCAGCTCGTACTCCGCCGGCGGCCGCCGGTACGGCCCGTCGTGCAGCATCGGCAGCAGGCCGCCGAAGGTGGTGATCGTGTCCAGCACGGCGGCCATCGCGACGAGCCGCTCGCGCACCGGCTCCGGCGTCGGCACCTGCGGCTGCGCGTCCAGCGCCACCAGGTAGGCCCGCAGCACGAAGTGGTGGTAGTACGTGGCCGCCTCCCACTCCCACCCGTCCGGCCGCACCGCGGCCAGCACGTGCGCGTGCAACCCGTACGGCCCGGTCAGCCACTCGGGACGGCCGGAGCAGACCGCGCCGGCGGCGATCAGCCAGGCGGTGTAGTTGGAGTCGAAGCGCCCGTCGGCGACCAGCGACCCGCGGGCCTGGGCGGCGGCACCGGCCAGCCCGTCGAGCAGTCCGGTCACCTCCGCCGGCAGCGGGTCGCCGGCGGCCCGCAGCGCCCGGGCGGCCTGCCCGACGGTGACCGCCCAGATCGCCTCGGTCAGCGCCTGGTGGAACAGCCGGCCGCGCAGCATCCACTCGGCCGCGCCGGCGTGCGCGGCGCCGCCGAGGGCCGCGTACCGCTCGGCGTAACCGCCGAGCAGCCGGGCGGCGGCGGCCCGGTCGGCGGGGCGAGGCGAGCGGGCCAGGGTCCGGATCCGCCGGGCGCAGGCCTGGTGGGCGAGCACGGTCCAGGCGCCCCGCACCGCCGGGTCGTCCACCCGGCAGCCGTGCCGGCAGCGGGCGCCGCCGGCCGGGAACGTCCCGGTCAGCAGGCCGTCGTGCTCCAGTTCGACGCCGTGGGCCGGGCAGACGTACGCGTGCCACCAGCCGCCCCGATCGGGCGGCGGCACGGGCAGGTCCACTGGTGCCGGCGCGGTCAGCGGAACCACGCGCCACCGTCGATGTCGATCGTCGCCCCGGTGATGTACGCGGCGGCGTCGGAGGCGAGCCAGACCACCGCCCCGGCAACGTCGTCCGGGGTGCCGGCCCGGCCCAGGGGCACCCCGGCGACGATGTTCCGCTGCACCTCCGGTGGGGTGAAGGTGTCGTGGAAGGCGGTCCCGCCGATGAAGCCGGGGGCCACCGCGTTGACGGTCGCCCCGCCGGCAGCGAGTTCCTTGGCCAGCCCCTTGGTGAAGCCCCGGACCGCCGCCTTGGCCGCCGCGTACACGGCGGAGCCGGCGCCGCCACCGTTCTCGGCCGCCAGCGACGACATGGTGATCACCCGCCCCCGGACGCCCGCCTCGCGCAGGTGCGGGATGGCCGCCCGGGCGGTCCGGAACGTGCTGCCCAGGTTGAGGTCGACCACTCGCTGGTAGTGGTCGTCGGTCATCTCCGCCACCGGGCTGCGTCCCACCATCCCGCCGGCGTTGCAGACCAGCACGTCGAGACCGCCGAGGAAGCCGGCGACGTCGTCAAGGAGGCCGTCGGCCTCCTCGGTGCGGGTGAGATCGGCCTGCCGTACCACGGTCTTGCGGCCGAGGGCCTCGATCGCGGCACCCACCTCGGCGGCCGGGCCGGCCGAGTGTCCGTGGTGGACGGCGACGTCGGCCCCGGCGCGGGCCAGGGCCACGGCGATCGCCGCGCCGATGCCGTGGCCGGCGCCGGTGACCAGGGCCCGGCGTCCGGTCAGGTCGAAGGTCATCAGGGTGCTCCTTTGCGTGGTGCCGGCGGTCACTTGATGCCGGCGGTGGCGAAGCCCTGCACGAAGTACCTCTGCGCGAGGAGGAACAGGACGATCATCGGGACGGTGGCGAGGGTGGAGCCGGCCATCAGGTAGGCCCACTCCGTCTTCTCGGCCTGCTGGAACACGGCCAGGCCGACCTGGATCACCCGCAGGTCGTCGCGGGTGGTGACCAGCAGTGGCCAGAGGAAGTTGTTCCAGCTGTTCTCGAAGGTGATCAGGGCGACGGTCGCGACGGCGGGCTTCACCAGCGGGGTCATCACCCGGGCGAAGATGCCGAACTCCCCCATCCCGTCGATCCGGGCGGCCTCCTCCAACTCGACGGGGAGCGAGAGGTAGAACTGCCGGAACAGGAAGATGGCGAACGGGGTGAGCGCGCCGGGCACGATCAGCACCCACCAGGAGTCGAGCCAGCCGTTGCCGCCGCGCCCCAGGTAGTCGTTGCCGCCGAAGAACGGCATGCCCTTGGCGATCAGGTACTGCGGGACGATCTTCGTGTAGGTCGGGATCATCATCATGGTGAGGACGCCCATGAAGAGCACCGACCGGCCGCGGAACGGCACCCGGGCCAGGGCGTAGCCGGCCATCGACGCCAGGATCACGTTGATCACCGTGTGCCCGAGCGCGATCAGCAGGCTGTTGCGGAAGTACGTCCCGAACGGGGCGTACGCCAGGGCCTCCCGGTAGTTGCTCCACACCCACTCGGTGGGCAGCAGCTTCGGCGGGTAGCTGGCGATGTCGGCGTGGCTCTTCAGCGACGACAGCACCATCCAGACGAACGGCACCACCATCGCCAGCGCCCCGACGGCGAGCAACAGGTGCAGCAGCACCCGGGAGGGCAGACTACGCATCGTCGTCCCTCCCGGTGAGCCGCCGGCTGATCAGGGTCATCACCAGCAGGAAGGCGAAGAGCACCAGGCTCTGCGCGCAGGCGGTGGAGATGCGGAACTCGCTGAACGCGGTCCGGTAGATCTCGTACGTCATCACCGTGGTCGAGTTCGCCGGGCCGCCGTCCGGGGTGAGCACGTAGACCTGGTCGAAGACCTGGAACGCGTCGATCATCGAGACCACGAAGACGAAGAACGTGGCGGGGCGCAGCAGCGGCACGGTGATGGCGAAGAACCGCCGCGGCCCGGAGGCGCCGTCGATGTCGGCCGCCTCGTACAGCTCGGACGGGATGTTCTGCAGGGCGGCCAGGTAGATCAGCATCTTCAGGCCGATGCCCTTCCAGACGCTGACCAGGATGACCGCCGGCATCGCCCAGGTGGTGTCGGCGAGCCAGGCCGGGCCGTTGACCCCGACCTCGCCGAGGAGCAGGTTGAACAGTCCCAGGTTGGGCTCGAACATCCACATCCAGACCAGCGCGATGGCGACTGTCGCGGTGATGTGCGGCATGAAGAACGCGGCGCGGTACCAGGCCCGGCCCCGCAGCCGCTGGTTGAGCAGCACCGCGATGACCACCGCGATCGCCATCGCCACCGGCACCGTGAAGAAGGTGTAGACCACGGTGTGCCAGATGGACAGGTTCCAGGTCTCGTCGGCGAAGATCTCCCGGAAGTTCGCCAGCCCGACCCACCGCACGGTCCCGGCGACCACGTCGTAGTCGGTGAACGCCAGCGCGAAGGTGGCGAGCACCGGCAGCCCGATCCACCACACCAGGTGGATCACGGACGGCGCCAGCATGAGGTACGCGGCACGGCGCCGCTCCGCGCCGAGCCGTCGGCGACGCGGCGGGCGTGGCGCCCGGGTCACGGGCGCCACGTCGACACGATCGATGGTGGTGGTCATGTCAGCCCTTGGCGATCGCGCTCTGCGCCGTGGCGGCCAGCTCGTCGAGCGCCTGCTTCGGGGTCTTCTTCCCGAGCAGCGCCGACTCGATGGTCGCCTTAAAGTCGCCGCGGATCTCCAGCCAGGCCGGCACCCCGCCCTCGGAGTACGCCGAGCCCATGTTCTCCATGGCGAACTGGACCGCCTTGTTGCCGGTGACGTACTCCGACGTGGCCAGGCTCTTCAGCGCCGGCACGTTGCCCCGCTGCTCGTTGGCGGCGAGCGAGGTCTTCTCGCTGGCCAGGAACGTCACCAGGGCCTTGGCGGCGGCCGGGTGGGCGGACTTGGCGCTCACGGTGCCGATGGTTCCGCCCTGGAACAGCGCGGGGCGCTCGTTGGCGATCATGAAGAACCCGATCTTGTCCTGCTTGATCAGGTCGGGTGCGGTCTCCTGGATCGCCTGCCAGACGTTGTTGTGGCCGATCATCATGGCGGCCCGGCCCTGCGCCAGCGGCGGCCCGCCGGCCACACCGGGCTGGGTGAAGCCGAAGTCCTCCGAGCGGTCGGTGCGGACCACGTCGGTCATGAACTGGAGGGCGCCGACGCCGGCCTCGCTGTTGAACGCCGGCTTGCCGTCCGCGGTGAACAGGTCACCGCCGTTGGCCCAGAGCAGCGGCAAGAAGGTCTGGCGCAGGTCGTTGGAGAGGATGTCCAGACCGGCCCGGGTGAGCTTGCCGCCGGCGTCCCGCTTGGTCAACTTGCGGCCGTACTCGCGCAGTTCGGCGAAGTTGCGCGGCGGCCCGCTGAGCCCCGCCTCGGCGAAGAGGTCCTTGCGGTACAGGCCGAACCGGGTGTCCAGCATGATCGGCAGGCCGTAGACCTTGCCGTCGTAGACCCCGGGGTCGACCGCCCGCTCGTAGAAGCGCTGGCTGAGTTCGCCCTTCTGCTCGTCCAGCGGAGTGAGCGCCCCCTTGGCGGCGAACGGCGGGATCCAGCCGACGCCCATCAGCATCACGTCGTACGGCCGGCCACTGGCGATCGAGGTGGTCAGCTTTTCGTTGAGCTTGCTGTAGGAGGTGTAGTCGACCTCCACGGTCACCTTCGGGTGGCTGTCCTTGAAGGCCTTGAGCTGCTCCTCCAGGACCTTCTTGCCGTCGGTGCCCTCGAAGATCGGGGTGAGCAGCCGGATGGTCCCGGCCTCCTTGTCGTCACCCTTGCCGCCGGGCGCCGGGCCACCACAGCCGGCCGTGGCCAGCAGCGCTGTGACCAGCGCCGCGGCCAGTACGCGTGTCTTCCCCATCGCGGTCTTCCCTCCCGTGGGACGTACCCGGTCGCTCCAGGTCACGCCGCATTGTCGTCAAACGCGGAGATCAACAGCTCTTGCATCGATTTACTGGTGGAACGTTGCAGCAAGGCTAGGAGCGGCCTACAGGGCTGTCAATGGTCTGGACACACGACCGCAACACACGCTTAACTGAGCGGACCGGGACGTGTTCACGGGTCGGTGAACCCATACACTCGCTGCGTCCCCTATCGACCGAGCAGCACAGGAGAACCAGAGCGTGGCTGGTGTGACGATCTACCAGGTTGCTCGCGAGGCCCGGGTCTCGCCCAGCACCGTCTCGAACTTCCTCAACGGCCGCCCCGAACGCATGCTCCCGGAGACCCGCAGCCGGGTGGCGGCCGCGATCGACAGGCTGGGTTACCGGCCCAACCGGGCCGCTCGCCAGCTGCGGACCGGGCAGAACCAGGTGATCGGCCTCGTCGTGCCGAGCGTCGCCAACCCGTTCTGGGGCAGCTTCGCGCGGATGCTGGAGCGGGCTGCGCTCATCGAGGGCTACCGCGTGCTGCTCTGCAACAGCGAACGGGATCCCGAGCGGGAACGGGGCTACCTCGACGAGCTCTGGGCCGACGGGATCCGCGGCGTGGTGCTCTGCTCCTCGCTGCCCTCACTGGAGCACGTGCTGCCGCTGGTCGACGCCGGGCTCGGGCTGGTCGCCTTCGACCGCACCGCGCAGGCCGGTGACCCCGCCGCCCTGGTGAACATCAGCGTGAACAACGCGGTCGGCGCCCACCTCGCCACCGCGCACCTGCTCCAGCTCGGCCACCGGCGGATCGCCTTCGTCTCCGGTTCGCTACGCAGCGTCAACCGGCGGGACCGGTTCCGCGGCTTCACCCAGGCGTTCGAGGAGGCCGGGCTCGACCCGGCCGGGGCCGTCGTCTGGTCCGGCGGCGCGGAGCAGGAACCGTACGGCGATCTCGACGCCGCCGAGCTGGGCCGCAAGGCCGCCCGGGAGTTGCTGGCCGCCCCCGACCGCCCGACCGGCATCGTCGCCATCAACGACATGTGCGCGCTCGGGGTGAGCGCCGGGATCCGCGACGCCGGCCTGGCGGTGGGACGGGACGTCTCCGTGGTCGGCTTCGACGACATCGTGCTGGCCGACCTCGCCGCGCCGCCGCTGACCACGGTGCGGCAGCCCATCGCGGAGATGGCCGCCGCCGCCTTCCAGCACCTCCGGTCCCGGATCGACGCCCCCGAGGGCGGCCCCAGCCAGTCCTTGTTGATGCGCCCGGAGCTGGTCGTACGGGCGTCCACCGGCCCCGCACCCAGGGAGTAGGAGCGGACCCATGACGACCGGCGGCACGACGGCTCGGGTGAAGTCCGCGGACCGGACCCTGGAACTGCTGGAACTGCTCGCCGGGTCGCCGGACCGGCGCACCCCGGCCGAACTGGCCCGGGATCTGGCGATCCCGAAGAGCAGCTTGCACGGGCTGCTGCAGACGCTGGTCCAGCGCGGCTGGCTGGAGGTGGACAGCAGCGGTTCCCGTTACGGCCTGGGCCTGCAGGCGTTGCGCGCCGGCGGGGCGTACCTGCGGGCGGACCGCGCGGTACGCCGACTGACGCCGGTGGTCGAGCGGCTGCATGAGGAGCTGGGTGCGACGGTGCGGCTCGGCCGCCTCGTCGGCGACCAGGTGGTCTGCCTGGTGTCCCGGGAGCGGCACGGCCCGGCGGCGGGACCGGGCCGGCACACGCCCGCGCGGGACACCGCCATGGGCGCCGTCCTGCTGGCCCGGTGGGCGGAACGAGAGCTGACGCCCACGGGCGGCGAGTGGGCGCGGATCCGCGCCCAGGGGTACGCCCTGGCCCGGGAGGAGACCGACGGCGTCGCGGCGTGGTGCGTGGCCGTCGCCGCGCCGCCCCGGCTCGGCCCGTACGACGCGATCGGCGTCTCGTTGGGCGGCGACGTGCCGGCACCGGAGCGGGCCCGGGCGGTGGCCGGCGCGATCGGGGCGGCGGTCACCGCGGAGCTGACCGGTCGCTCCGGATTTTTCAGCGGCAGGCATTGACGGCCATAAACCATGACCTTATGGTCACCCGGCACTAGTGCGGTGTAGTTCACATATGGGAACTTCTACGCGAAGGACACCTTCATGCGACGAACTCTCGCAGCCGCCGTACCGCTGGCCCTCCTCGCCGCCGGCCTGACCGCCACCCCCGCCAGCGCCGCCACCACCCTGCCCGTCAGCGGCGTGATCGCCAGCTCGGACGACGGCAACGTCCCGGCGAACACCCTCGACGGTGACCTCGCCACCCGCTGGTCGGCCGAGGGCGACGGCTCGTGGATCCGCTACGACCTGGGCGCCAGCACCACGGTCGGCTCGATCGCCATCGCCTGGCACCAGGGCAACCAACGGACCACCAGCTTCGCCGTGCAGACCTCCGCCGACGCCGCCTCCTGGACGACGGTGGTCGGACAGCGCAGCAGCAGCGGCACCACCCTCCAGCTGGAGACCTACGACTTCCCCGACCGCTCCGCGCGGTACGTGCGCGTCGTCGGCTACGGCAACACCGTCAACGACTGGAACAGCATCACCGAGACCCGGGTGTACGGGGCCGACGGCACCGGCGGCGGATGCGCCGTGCCGGCCGACGTGCTGAACCTGACCAACTGGAAGATGACCCTGCCGACCGGTGCCGCCGAGAGCCCCACCGAGGTCAAGCAGCCGGCGCTCGCCACCTTCCAGGTCTCCCCGTGGTTCGTCACCGCCGCCAACTGCACAGCCGTGCAGTTCCGCGCGGCGGTCAACGGGGTGACCACCAGCGGTTCCGGCTACCCCCGCTCGGAGCTGCGGGAGATGACCGGCAACGGCACCAGCAACGCGAGCTGGTCCTCCACCTCCGGCACCCACACGATGACTTTCGAGGAGGCGTTCACCGCCCTGCCCGCCACCAAGCCGCACCTGGTCGGCGCGCAGATCCACGACTCCAGCGACGACGTCACCGTGTTCCGGCTGGAGGGCACGAACCTCTACATCACCAACGGCGACAACACCCACCACAAGCTGGTCACCAGCAGCTACCAGCTCGGTACCCGTTACCGGGGCAAGTTCGTGGCCGGCGGCGGCCAGGTGAAGGTCTACTACAACGACGTCCTGCAGACCACCATCACCAGCAGCTTCTCCGGCGCCTACTTCAAGGCTGGCGCGTACACCCAGGCGAACTGCACCAACTCCTCGCCGTGCAGCGACACCAACTACGGCCAGACGCTGATCTACGCGCTCTCCGTCACCCACTCCTGACCGACCGACCCCGGGGCCGCCTCGTCACGAGGCGGCCCCGGCCCGTCCTCGCCCTACCGAGCCGCGTCCCGGCAGGTCTGCCGCTGCTCACCCAGGCCCTCGATCCGGACGCGCACCTCGTCCCCGGCCGCGAGGTACGGGAAGCGGCCGGAGAGGGCGACGCCCTCCGGCGTGCCGGTGTTGACGACGTCACCCGGCTCCAGCACCAGGTACTGGCTGAGGTACCAGATCAGGTACGGGACGTCGAAGATCATGTCGGACGTCCGCGACGCCTGCCGCGGCTCGCCGTTGACCTCGCTGCCGATGGCCAGATCCCCCGGGTGGGGCAGCTCGTCCGGGGTGACCAGCCAGGGCCCCAGCGGATTGAACGACTCGCAGCTCTTGCCCCGGATCCACTGGCCGCCCGGATCGCCGGCCTGGAAGTCCCGTTCGGACACGTCGTTGGAGATCGCGTAACCCGCGATCACCTCGGCCGCCGCCGCCGGATCCGGCAGGTAGTGCGCGCGCCGGCCGATCACCACCGCCAGCTCCGCCTCCCAGTCGGTCCTCGTCGACCCGCGCGGGATGACCAGGTCGTCGTACGGGCCGACGACGGTGTTGGACGCCTTGAGGAAGACCACCGGCACCGCCGGTGGGGCCGATCCGGACTCGACCGCGTGTCGGGCGTAGTTCAGCCCGATGCAGGCGACCGTGCCGGGCCGAGCGATCGGTGGGCCTACCCGTTGGCCGGTGATGTCGAGGCGGAGCAGCCGACCGGCCGTCTCCGCCGCGCGGGCCCGCTCGACGCCGCCGCCGGCGAGGAACGCGCCGTCGATCTCGCGGGTGACGCCGCTCAGGTCGAGGTGCCGCCCGTCGGCGGTGAGCAGCACCGGTCGCTCGGCGCCGGACGCGCCGACGCGCATGAACCTCATGCCGGGCCGCCCTTCCGCCAGGCGGCCGGCCCGGGGCGGGACACGGCCGCGGCGCCCGGGCGTCGGCGCGGTGAGCGGGTTGGTCGCATGGGGACTCCTGACGGGATGGACGGTGACGTCGGCGGACCGGTAGGCGAGCCACGTGGGGCTGGGGCCGATCGACCCACGGGTCCGGCAGCGGCGGTCGGACGCGGTAAATCGATACACTGAAGATCGAATTCGACCGTACAAGCGGCGTCCGGACGATGTCAACCGGCTGGTCCCGCGGGCCGGCCCGGTACCGTGCAGCCGGGAGGACCAGGGGATGCGACCGGGCGCCGGACCGGCCGCAGCCGTCGGCACCGACCTCGGACAGGCAGGGAGGCGACGTGAGCGACACCGCACCCGAACGGCGGGCGGCAACCAGCGAGCAGGACCGTCCGGAGTCGCTGGCCGACCTGCTCGGTGGCCGGCGGGGCGCGGTGGACGGAACGCTGCCGCCGGTGGCCTTCGCCATCGGCTGGCTGGCCGCCGGGCTGTGGGGCGGGGTGATCGCCGCGGTGCTGACCGGCACGGCGGTTGCGGGCTGGCGGTGGCGGCGAGGTGACCGGCCGCGTTCGGTGCTGATCGGGCTGCTCGCCGTCTGCGTGGCCGCGCTGATCGCGCTGCGGACCGGGCGGGCCACCGATTTCTTCCTGGTGCAGCTGGTCTCCAACGCGGCGAGCGCGCTGGCCTGGATGGTCAGCATCGTGGTGCGCTGGCCTCTGCTGGGTGTGCTGGTCGGCGCGGCTCTGGGCCAGCGCGGGCGGTGGCGGCGCGACCTGGCGTTGCTGCGGGCGTACGGGCGGGGCAGTTGGGTGTGGGCGGCGACCTACCTGCTGCGGCTGGCGGTGTTCGTGCCGCTGTGGCTCGGCGGGCAGGTGGTCGCGCTGGTGGTGGCCCGGGTGGCGCTGACCTGGCCGCTGGTCGCGGCGGCGCTGGCGGTGAGCTGGTTGGTGATCCGGCGGTCGCTGCCGGCGGGTCACCCGGGGTTGCGGCACCCGGTCGTGCTGTCCGAACGGGACGATGCGCCGGCAAAGTAAAAGAGAGGCCGCCACGGGGGGAGCGGCCTCTCCGGTGAATTACGTTACTCCGTCCACGGCTTTCGTGTGATCCCGTGGAGCGCCGATTTTCGCGGGCTTTTTCGCGGCACGTTCGTCTCCGGGCGGTTCGGTGGGCCGGTCCGTCCGCTGCGTCGGCCGGACGGCCGGCCCACCCGGCCTGACCGTGAGAGTCAGGCCGCCCGCCGACCGGGCCGCTCCGTTCCCCCTTCGGCCCGGGTCGGCCTCCACCGCGGGCGGGTGGGCCCGCCCGCGGTGGAGTGGTCACCTCATCCCGCCGGGAAGTAGGTGCCGTAGTCGGCGTACGCCATGGCGACGTCCGCCTGGGCCCAGAACCGGTGGTAGTTGAAGACCGGCTCCGCGCCGCCGTTGAGGTACGCCTGCACCTTCGGCCAGTCCGGGTCGTTCTTGAAGAACGAGCGGATGTCCAGGAAGCTCTTGCCGGCGGCGATGGCGTCGCCGTTGGGCATCTTCCCGGTCCAGCCGGCGGGGATGTAGAGGCCCTGGCCGTCGGCGGCGTTGTAGACGTCGTCGAAGCGCTTGTAGTCGCCGCGCTTCTCCGGCATCGAGACGCCCTTGGTGTCGGCGGCGGCCGACAGCGCGTCCAGCAGGCCCTTGGCGGTGGTCTTCGCCGCGGCGTCGCCGGACTTGGCGGCGTAGGCGATCAGGGTCCGGGCGTAGGCGGCGGCGACGCCGACGTCCTGGCCCTTCACCGTCACCTCCACGTGCAGGTTCGTGTTCGCCTGCGGGTTGGCCGGATCCCAGTTGTTCGGCTGGCCGGTCCACTTCATGTCCGACGGGATCGACCAGTTGGTGCCCAGCGTGGTGTTGGCGATGGCCCACGGCACCCACTTGTCCAGCAGCGCCTTGGCCTTCGCGTTGCCGGTCTGCAGGTACAGCTCGGCGATCCGCTGCATCGACCAGGCCTGCATGCCGAACCACTGGTTCGACGGCGGGTCGTTGTAGACCGGGTCGACGTCGTAGAACATGCCGTAGAAGGTGGCGGTACCGGCCGGCGGCTGGGCGTAGCTGCCGTCCCAGCTGTTGGTGGCGCCGCCGGCGATGCCGCCCTCGGCGGACTGGAGCCAGGTGTAGAACTCCAGCTGCCGGTCGAAGCTCTTCTGCCAGTCCGCGGTCGCGGTCGCCGACTTGGGCTTGAGTTCCGGCACGTTGGTCAGCGCCCAGGCCGCGAGCGGGTTCTGGTAGCCGAAGTGGTTGTGGCTGGAGCCGATCCGCCACGACCAGTTCTGCGACGTGTCGTACGCGCCGCCCCAGGCGTAGTACCAGGAGAGCAGGTAGTGCGCCGAGTCGCGGCCGCTGCCGGCCGGGCAGGTGGACGGGCCGACGCAGTTGCCGATCTTCTTGAAGTATTTGTCGAACAGCGCGTAGCGCAGGTAGTCGCCCATCTTGGCGGCCTTCGCCACGGTGGCCGCGACGTCGGCCTCCTTGCCCTGCGCCTTGGCCCAGGTCAGAGCCCAGTACGCGGCCTGCACGGCGCGCGCGTCGGCGTCGGGGGCGTTCGTGTACTTCCACTGCTTGGCCGGGGCGGCCGACTCCTTGACGAACAGGTCGAGGTAGCCGTACTGGCCGCCGTGCTTGAAGGTGTCGCAGGACGGCTGCGGGACGGTCTCCCAGACGGACTCCTGGGTGCCCCGCTGGAAGGTGTTGATGTAGGCGGGGCGGGTGGTGCCGTCGCCGCAGTGGCCGTAGCCGTAGGTGTTGTCGACATCGAGCAGCCAGTGCATGCCGTAGATGTCGCCGGTGCCGTAGGTGGACTGGAGTTCGGAGCGGAGCGGGTCCTGGCCGACCGGGACGTTGGGCTCCAGCGCCGACGGGTACTGGCTGGGCAGGTTGTGCTCGGCGGCGTACTGGGGGGTGCCTGGGGCGCCGGCGGTGGGCTGGTCGGCGTGCGACGGGATGATGTACTTCTCCATCACCGTCCACGCGTTGTTGAACGGCGCCCAGTTCTGGGTGACCCGGCCGTACTGCGCTTCCAGCCAGAGCCAGAAGCTGAACGCCTCCGAGGTGGTCTCGTGGCCGTGGTCGGGCGCCTCGACGATGAGCGTCTCGACCGAGTGGTACGGCACTCCCTCGGGGCTGAAGTACCCCGAGTTCTTGATCTTGCCGTACTGGTCGAGGAACTTCTTGATGTAGGCGTTGTCCCCGCCCGGGGTGTCGTTGTCGATCTCGGTGGCGGTGACCGCGACGGGGGCGAAGCCGGTGGCCGAGGCGGTGATCGTGGCGGTGCCGCCGGTGGTGTCGGCGTCCTCCGCGGCCGCGACGGTGGCGGTGACCCCGGTGTTCCAGTTGCTCGGGGTCAGGGTCAGCGTCGCGGGCGACACGGTCACGTCGCTGTCCCCGGTGACGGCGAGGGTCACCGGGACGTTGGCGGTCGGGGCGGCGCTGAGGGTGAACTTGACCGACGAGGTGCCGCCCTCGTTGACGCTGACGGCGGACGGGGTGGCCACCAGCACGGGGCCGGAGGCCGGGTTGACGGTGAACGACTTCTCGGCCACCCCGATGCCGTTGGCGTTGTCGTACGCCTTGGCCTGCACGGTGTAGCCGCCGGCCGGCAGGTCCTCCAGCGTGTAGCCGTAGCGGGCGCTGGTGTCGGTGTTGACGAGCAGGCCGTTGCGGTAGAACTCGACCTTGCTGATCGTGCCGTCCGGATCGCTGGCGGTGGCCGTCAGCGGCACGTCGGCGGGCGCCTCGAATGGCCCGGCCGGCACGCCCAGCGAGACCGTCGGCGGCTGGTTGGCCGGGGTGCCGTTGCAGGTGACGCCGTTGAGGGTGAATGCGGTCGGCTTCGGGTTGCTGCCCGAGTAGGCGCCGTTGAAGCCGATGGTGGTGGAGGCGCCGGCGCCGAGGCTGCCGTTCCACGACTCGTTGGTGGCGGTCACCTCGCTGCCGGACTGGCTCCACTTGGCCGACCAGCCCTGGGTCAGCTTCTGGGTGCTGTTCGGGAAGGCGAACTTGAGCGTCCAGTTGGTGAGCGCGTCACCCAGGTTCTTGATGGTCACGTTGGCGGTGAAGCCCGTGCCCCAGTCGTTCGTCGCGTAGGTCACGTCGCAGGCCGGGGCGGCCTGCGCGGCGCCCGCCGGCAGGGCCACCCCGCCGATGGCGAGGGTGGTGGCGGCGAGCATCGCCGTCCGGCGACGTCTGGCCATGAGTCTCATGTGCGCGGTGTCTCCTCGGACCGGGCCGGGACGCGGGGCCCCGGCGGGGCACCTCCACGCGTCGACGGGGCCGGCGCGGGGGGACGGAGGCGCCCGGAAAGGTGGTCGACCCGGCCGTGCCGGGGATCGGGGCGCCGCACCGGTGCTACCGGGTGCCCTCGGCTGCCCTCACTCGCGCGAGCTGGCTCCGCGTCGCGGTTGAGAGTGTGCCATGGAAGCGCTCCCACCACAATGGGCAGGGCAGACACCCAGGTCGATGTTTCGATCTCGTTTAGGGGCTTTCACAAACCCGTGACGGGGGTTACAGTCGCAGCATCGCCGATGGGAGCGCTTCCATCGACGGAGATGCAAGTACAAGATCGCCGGGGACCCCGTGTGCCCGGCGCGCCAGCCCCAGCGGCTGACGGCGGGCCAGCCCGGACGCCGCCGTCAGCCCTCACCCACCGACATGGAGGGAGGTGGAACCAGAGCCACTCGCGTGGCCCGGCTCCCGCGCGACACGCACGACCGGACGCCATTTCCACTCGTGCGTGTGTGCATCACAGGTGGGGACGGGGGTTGCCCTCCCCCGTCCCCACACTAAACCCCCGTTGTCGACGGGAAAAGAGGCCGACGGGACAGGCGCGACGCGCCGCCCGGACGGCCTCCTTCGCTATCTGCCCCACCCTTCGCCGCTCGCCCCCGCCCCCGAGCGGCACCCCGCCCACCCACACCTCCGGCCGCCCGGCGGCCGGACCGCGCCCAGCCGCGGTCCGCCCTCGGGACGCGGCCGGCCGCCCCTGGCCTATGCTGGGAGCGCTCCCGGCCCCTAAGGCGGCCAGTCATTCCGAGGAGAACGCCCATGTCGCTACTCACCAGACGGCGCCTGCTCCACCGTGCCGCCCTCTCCGCGACCGCCGCCGGCGCGGCCCGGACCGGGCTGGTCGGCGCCCCCGTGGCCGGGACCGTCGCGTCCGCCGCCGCCGTCGCCGGCTGCGACGACGAGCCCGACCCCGACGCGGACCCCGACGGGGCGCTGCGTTTCCCGCCCGGCTTCGGCTGGGGCGCGGCCACCTCGGCCTACCAGATCGAAGGGGCGGCCAAGGAGGACGGGCGGGGCGACTCCGTCTGGGACACCTTCAGCCACACCCCGGGCCGCACCCGCAACGGCGACACCGGCGACGTGGCAGCCGACCACTACCACCGCTACGCCCAGGACCTCGACCTCATGCGCGACCTCGGGCTGCGCAGCTACCGGTTCTCCATCTCGTGGCCGCGCATCCAGGCCGACGGCTCCGGCCGGCCCAACCAGCGCGGCCTGGACTTCTACCGGCGGCTGGTGGACGGGCTGCACGAGCGCGGCATCGCGCCGATGGCCACGCTCTTCCACTGGGACCTGCCCCAGGCCCTGCAGGACGCCGGCGGCTGGGAGAACCGGGACACCGCCGAGCGCTTCGCCGACTACGCCGACGCCGTGTTCGGCGCCCTCGGCGACCGGGTGCCGGTCTGGCTGACCGTCAACGAGCCGAAGACCGTGGTGCAGAACGGCTACCTCTGGGGGCACCACGCGCCCGGCCGGCAGGACCCGGCGGCGGCGTACCTGGTCGCCCACCATCTCCAGCTCGCCCACGGCCTGGCCGTCCGCGCGCTGCGCGCCACCGGCGCCGAGGGGCGGATCGGCCCGGCGCTCAACCTGCACCCCTGCTACCCCGCCGACGAGACCGCCGAGGCGGCCGCCGCGACCCGGCTGTACGACGGCTACGAGAACCGGCTCTACCTGGACTCGATCTTCAAGGGCGCGTACCCGCAGGACGTGCTGGCCGACCTGGGCGCGGAGAGCCGGCTGGTCCGCGGCGTGCGGGACGGCGACCTGAAGATCATCTCCAGCCCGGTCGACCTGCTGGCCGTGCAGTACTACACGCCGATCTACGTCACCGCCCAGGGCGACACGGTCCGCCGGTGGCCGACCTCCGAGGCGGAGTGGCAGCAGATCTACCCCGAGGGGATGTACGACATCCTGACCCGGGTCACCCGGGACTACGGGCCGCTGCCGATCACCATCACCGAGAACGGCCTGCCCTGCCCGGACACCCTCGCCGCGGACGGCACCGTCGACGACGCCGCCCGGGTCGACTTCCTCCGCGACCACTTCGCCGCCGCCCACCGCGCGATCCGCGACGGGGTGCCGCTGGAGAGCTACCACGTCTGGTCGCTGCTGGACAACTTCGAGTGGGCCGAGGGGTACGAACAGCGCTGGGGCCTGGTCTACGTGGACTACCCGACCCAGCGCCGGGTGCTCAAGCGCAGCGCCCACTGGTACCGCGACGTGATCCGCCGCAACGGTCTCTAAGCGGACCGGCCCGGCCGGCGCGACGCCGGCCGGGCAGGGTCCCGCCCCGGCTCAGCGGGGCAGCGCCTGCTGGAGTTCCGCGCGCAGCGCGGGAGTGAGCATCTCGCCGGCCTGCTTGGCCAGCCGGGCCATCTCGTAGCCGACCACGCCGATGTCGGCGTCGGCCCCGGCCAGCGTGGCCAGGATCGAGCCGTCCCTGATCTGCATGACCAGGAAGTAGCCCCGGCCCATCTCGACGACGGTCTGCTTCACGACGTCGCCGTCGAACATCTGCGCCGCGCCGGCGGTGATGCTCATCAGCCCCGAGGTCACCGCGGCGAGCTTGTCCGCGTGGTCGCGGGGCAGGTGCGCGGAGATCGCCACGAGCAGGCCGTCGGAGGAGACCACCACGGCGTGCGCCACCCCCGGCACTCGCTCGGCGAACGCGTTCACCAGCCAGCTCAGGTCCCGTGCCTCCTGGCTCAACGTCGTCACTGTCGTCGTCCTCCTTCATCACGCGGCAGGTACATCTCGGTGGTCTCCTCGGCCTCGGCCCGCCGCACCCCGCCGTAGTAGCGGGAGAGCATGCCGCCGACCGCCTCCGGGTCCGGCTCGTGCCGGGCGGGCCGGTTCGGGCCGGCGGGCTGGGTGACCGCGGTGAGCTGAGCCATCGGTACGCGTACCGGCAGACCCCGCTCGTTGGTGCCTCCGGTGACCGGCGTCGCGGCGGGCGGTGGCGTCACACCGAGCACCGCCGACGACGGGCCCTGGCGGCTGAACCAGCCGCCGCCGGCCGGCGACCCGGCCGCCGGGGCGAGCACGTCCTCGGCCCGGCCCGGCACCGGCCGCGGCCTCGGCACGCCCGCCCCGCCGGGCGCCAGGTCGGGGCGGCCTGCCAGCGGTGACTCCGCCCCGGGCGGCGCCGCGCCGAGCGGAAGCCCCGTCAACGGCGACACCGGCAGCGCCGCCGGCGGCGCCAGCGGGCGGCGTCCGGCCACCGGCAGCTCGGTGGTCGCCGTGCCGAGCGCGCCGACGCCGGGCGTCAGCCGGGACGCGGCGGCCGCCTGGCTGGTCAGCATCCGCCGCGCGACGGGCTGGTCCAGCCCCGGCGCGGGCGCCGGGGCCAGCAGCTCGGCCAGGATGCTCACCCGGGCCACCAGGCCCTCGTGGCCGCTCCGCAGCCGCACCTGCACGCCGTGCCGCGCGCCCAGGTGGCTCACCACGAACAGGCCCATCCGCTCGGAGGCGGCCACGTCGGCCGCCGGCGGCTCGGCCAGCACCGCGTTCGCCTCGGCCAGCGCGGCCGGGCTCATCCCGAGCCCCTGGTCGACGATCTCCACGAACGCGCCCGCGCCGTCGCCCCCGGCGACGACCCGCACCAACGTGTCCGGCCGGGAGAAGGCGGTGGCGTTCTCCAGCAGTTCGGCGAAGAGGTGCACCAGGTCACCCACCGCGTGGCCGACGACGTGCAGGTCGGACCGCGAGTCGTGGCGCACCCGCTGGTACTGCTCGATCTCGGCGCTGGCGGCCAACAGCACCGCGCCGAGGCCGACCGGCCGGTTCCACCGCCGGCTGGACTCGGTGCCGGCGAGCACCAGCAGGCTCTCGTCGTTGCGGCGCATACGGGCGGCGAGGTGGTCGAGCTTGAACAGGTTCTCCAACTGGTCCGGGTCGCTCTCCTCGCGTTCCAGCTCGTCGAGGAGTTCGAGCTGCCGCTCGACCAGCACCTGGCTGCGCCGGGCCAGGTTGACGAACATGGCGTTGACGTTGCGCCGCATCATCGCCTGCTCGACCGCGACGTCGACGGCGCTGCGGTGCACCGCCACGAACGCCTCGGCCAGCTCACCGATCTCGTCCTGCGAGTCGACCACCGCCGGCGGCACGTCGATCGTGCCCGCTGGGCGGTCCACCGCGCGCAGCCGGTCCAGGGTGTGCGGCAGTTCCACCTGCGCGATCCGCAGCGCCTGGCTGCGCAGCAGCCGCATCGAGCGGGCCACCGACCGGCCGACCAGCAGCGAGACCAGCACGGCCACCAGGAGCACGCCGACGATGCCGCCGACCACCAGCAGGGTGTCCCGCAGCTGCCGGGCGCTGGCGTCGTCGGCCTGGCGTACGGCGTCGTCGAGGACCGTGTTCTCGAGCTGGCGGAGCAGCTCCTGCCGCTGCTCGCTGGCCGCCCACCACTGCGTCGCGGGCAGCAGCGCCGGCTCGACGGCCCCGTTGGGCAGGGTCTGCTCCTCCAGGCGGGCGGCCGAGACGAACGCCGGGTCCACCGAGGTCTCGTCGTAGCGGCGGACCTGGTCGGCGGTCGCGGCGACCCGGAACGCGCCCAGCGCGGTGAGCTGCTGGGCGCGCAGGTCGGTCAGGGAGACCTGATCGTCCACCTCGTACCGGCCGGCCCGGGCGGCGGCGTAGAGCTCCGCCCGGATCCGCGAGGACAACTCCTTGACCCGGGAGAGCTGCACGTACCGCAGCACCGCGTTGGTCAGCGCCCGCTGGTCGTCGCCGGGCGACGGCTCGGCCAGCAGGTTGAGCAGGGCGGCGATGGCCCGGTGGTAGTTGCTCAGCACGGTGTCGCTGGAGAGCACCGCCGGCGCCACGGCGGCCCGGATGTAGACCACCTGGTCGTACGCCTCCAGCACCTCCGAGTAGGCCACCCGCCAGGCCGCGTCGGCGTCGGCCAGGGGCTCGGCCGCGGCGCGCAGCTCGCTCATCGCCCGGTCGGAGGCGTCCTGGAGCGGCTTGAGCGCGGCGACCGCCGCGTCCCGGTCCGCGCCGCCGCGCGCCTTGCGCAGCGCGGCCAACTCCCCGGCCGAGCGGTCCCGCTCCTGCTGGAGCCGGTCCACCGCGGTGCTGATCTGCCGGCCGACGCCGACCTGCTGGGCGAAGTCGCTCAGCGCGGTGGTCTGCCCCACCAGCCCCCGCGTCTGCACCCCGGCGAGCACCAGGAACGCCACCGAGGGCAGCACCAGCACGGTGGCGAGCTTGGTGCGCATCCGCCAGTCCCGCAACCGGAAGCGCGAGCGCCGCCGCCGGTGCGGCGCCACCCGGTCGCCGGACGGGCTCCGGCGCGGCTGCGGCGACGCTCCGCGAGCCGGGTCGGGACCTGCGCCCACACGTTCCTCCTCGGTCCCGATCGGCTCCACCGGTACGGGGAGCGGAAGTCCATCCAACCAGGCCGCCGGGCGGTGTCAAACGGAACGGCCAGTCGCAGGACCAGGAAGGTCAGCGCGGTGGGCGGGCGCCTACGGTGTTCGGCGTGCCCCCGTCGTCCGTCCGGACGATGCCGCCCACGCGCGCCGCCTCGGCGACCCGGCCGAGCGCCACCAGCGCGGCCCCGGTCGCCCCGATCTCCGGGTTGCGTTGGTAGCACACCGTACGGGGGGCCAGCGCGTCGGCGAACGCCCGCCGCCACCAGGTCGAGGCGGCCATGGCGCCGCCGCCGAGGACCACCTCGGTCCGCTCGCCCACGTCGGCCTCCACCAGGGCCAGGTCGTCGGCGACCAGCCGGCACAGCTCCGTCATCAGCCCGGCGAGGATGTCGACCGCGGTGGTGCCGAAGCTCAGGCCCCACAGCTTCCCGGAGCCGGACGGGGCGACGCCCGGCGGACGGTCTCCGCCGAGCCGCGGGTTGGCCCGCACGGTCAGCTTCGTGCCGGCCCGGGCCAGCGCGGCCTCCAGCTCGGCGCCGGGCGGCAGCCGCAGCTCCCGGGACGCCCAGGCGAACAGGTTCCCGCCGCTGGAGTACGCCGCCCCGGTCACCACGTACTCGTGGTCGACGCGGTAGCGCCAGAGCTGCTCGGACAGGTGCGGCAGATCCGCCCCGGCCGGCACGGCCTGGACCAGGCGTACCGCCGCGGAGGTGCCGACGGTGACCGAGGCCCGGGACGAATCGACGCAGCCGGAGCCGACGTTGGACGCCGCGCCGTCACCGACCGGGGCGGCCCAGCGGGCGTCGGCGAGCTGCGGCCAGCGCTGGGCGTACTCGACGCGGAGCCGGCCGCGCCACCGCTGCGGGGCCAGCGCCGGCAGCTCCTCGGGCCGTACGCCGGCCAGCTCACAGGCCTCGGCGTCCCACTCCAGCCGCCGTAGGTCGAGCAGGCCGGTGCCGGAGGCCATCGACACGGACATCGGCGCCTCGTCGAGCAGCACGCCGAGGACGTACTCGACCAGCCCACTGAAGCGGGCGACCGGGCTGCCGCAGTGCTCCCGCAGCCAGGGCAGGCGCATGGTCCAGTAGCAGCGGTGCCACCACGCGCCGGTGCGCTCGTGGAAGGCGTCCGGATCGGCCGGGCCGGTGAGGTCGGCGACGGCCTCGGGCCGGGTGTCCAGCCAGGTGAGCACCGGGCCGAGCGGCGCACCGTCGGCGCCCAGCGGCAGCACAGAGTGCCACTGCGCGGAGGTGGCCACCAGCTCGACGTCCCGCAGGTGCCCCCCGGCGGCCAGCTCGTCCAGGCACTCCACAAGACAGGCCAGGTAGCGAGGGCCGTCCAGGGTGCCGCTGCCATCGTCGCCGGCCGCCAGGTGCAGCTTCCGGCGGGCCAGCGCGCCGGGGCGCGGGACGGCGTCCCCGTCCAGCACGAGCCCGCGCACCGAGGAGGTGCCCAGGTCCAGAGCGAGAATGTCCATCGCGGGTCAACCTACCCGCCGGGAGCCGCGGTGAAGCCAAGATCCGCCGGGCCGGCACGGCGATCGGGTTCCCCGGCACGGCGCGCTCGCGTACAGTGATCGCCATGCCCGCGCACCCGTCCTACTGGTGGCCCGCCGACCCGGCGGCCCACTCCCGCGCGTAGCTTCCCCACGCGGCCGCCCGACGAGGCGGCCGCCGGTCTCTCCCCCGGCACCCGGGCCGCCCCGCCGGCGGCCTCCGGCCCGCCGAGGAGACCCGATGACCCGCCCGCACGACCCGCTCGCCGCCGTCGCGGCCGGCCGCGACCCCGGCCCGTTCGCGCTCGTCCGCCGCGAGGGCGCCGACCACGTCGACCTGTTCACCGGTCCGGTACGCACCGCCGACCGGCTCGCCGACCTGCCGCTGCCCGACGACGCTCCCGGGCCGCGCACGCTGGCCCTGGTCCCCTACCGGCAGATCGCCGAGCGCGGCTTCGCCTGCGTGGACGACGGCCTGCCGCTGGAGTTCATGCTGGTCGCGGAGCACCGGCGGCTCCCGCTCGGCGAGGTGCTGGCCGCGCTGCCCGACGCGCCGGTGGTGACCCGCGACGCCGCCTTCGACATCTCCGACGCCGAGTACGCGGACACCGTCGGCCGGGTGCTGACCGACGAGATCGGCCGGGGCGAGGGCGCCAACTTCGTCATCCACCGCACCCTGCGGGCCACCGTCCAGGGCGCGCCGCTGGTGGCCGCCCTGGCCGCGCTGCGCCGGCTGCTGCTGCGCGAGCGGGGCGCGTACTGGACGTTCGTGGTGCACACCGGCACCCGGATCCTGGTCGGGGCGAGCCCGGAACGGCACGTCAGCGTGGACGACGGCCTGGTCATGATGAACCCGATCAGCGGCACCTTCCGGCACACCGGCGCGGCGGCCGACCGGGACGCGCTGCTGCGCTTCCTCGACGACCCGAAGGAGGTCGAGGAGCTGTACATGGTGCTTGACGAGGAGTTGAAGATGATGGCCACCGTCGCCGAGCAGGGCGGCCAGGTGGTCGGGCCGTACCTGAAGGAGATGGCGCACCTCGCGCACACCGAGTACCTGCTGGCCGGGCGGGGTTCGCTCGACGTCCGGGAGGTGCTGCGGGAGACCATGTTCGCGCCCACGGTCACCGGCAGCCCGATGGAGAACGCCTGCCGGGTGATCGCCCGCCACGAGCGGACCGGCCGGCGCTACTACGCCGGGGTGCTCGCCCTGCTCGGTCGGGATGAGCAGGGCCGGCAGACCCTCGACGCGCCGATCCTGATCCGCACCGCGGAGCTCTCCCCCGGCGGCGAGCTGCGGGTGCCGGTCGGGGCCACCCTGGTCCGGCACTCCACGGCCGCGGGCGAGGTGGCCGAGACGCACGCCAAGGCGGCCGGGGTGCTGGCCGCGCTCGGCCTCGGCCCGGACGCCCCGTCCGGCGGCGGGGAACCCGCGCTCCGGTACGCCGACGACCCCGAGGTGCGCGCCGCGCTGGCCGCCCGGAACACCCCGCTGGCCCGGTTCTGGCTCGACCAGCGCGTCCCGGGGGCGACGGCGCTGCCCGGGCTGGCCGGCCGCCGCGCGTTGATCGTGGACGGTGAGGACACCTTCACCGGGATGCTCGCCCACCAGCTCGCCGCGCTTGGCCTGGCGGTGACCCGGCGGAACTGGCACGACGCCGGCCCGCTCGACGGGTACGACCTGGTGGTGGTCGGTCCGGGCCCGGGCGACCCGAACGACCTGGCCGAACCGAAGATGGCCAGCATGCGGGCGCTGCTGGCGGAGCTGCTCGCGGCGGGCCGGCCGACCCTGGCTGTCTGTCTGGGCCACCAGCTCCTCGCCGGACTGCTCGGGCTGCCGCTGCACCGCCGGGACGCGCCCTACCAGGGGCTGCCCCGGGAGGTGCCGGTGTTCGGGGCGACCCGGCGGGTCGGCTTCTACTCCAGCTTCACGGCCCGCGCCGGCGCGGACCGGATCGCCACCGGGTACGGCCCGGTCGAGCTATCCCGGGACCCGGCGGACGGGGCGGTGCACGCGCTGCGCGGCCCCGGCTTCGCCGGGGTGCAGTTCCACCCGGAGTCGGTGCTCAGCCGGGACGGCATGGCGGTCCTGGTCGACCTGCTCGGGCATCTGCTGGCCCATCCGGCCCTGACCGCGCATGGAGCGGCCGATCAGGGGTAGGGCCAAGGGCGACCGGTGGTCCGGACGGGTCGAGAGCCCCCGTCCGGCCACCGGTCACCTTGTGCCCAGGGTCAGCCGGCCATGCCCTTCTTGAGCGCGGCAGCCATCTGCACGGTCCGCTTGGCGGTCAGCGCGGTGGCGGTGAGGGCCACGTGGTCCGGGGGGACCTCCCCGTTGTTGCTGGTGTGTGAGGCGCCGTAGGGGTTGCCGGCGACGAACTGGCTGGGGTCGGTGTAGCCGGGGGTCACCACGACGCCGCCCCAGTGGTAGAAGATCGTGTACAGCGAGAGCAACGTGGACTCCTGGCCGCCGTGCGAGGTGGCGGTCGAGGTGAAGCCGCTGTAGACCTTGTCGGCCAGCGCGCCCTGGGACCAGAGCGGGCCGGTGGTGTCGATGAACTGCTTGAGCTGAGCGGCGATCATGCCGTAGCGGGTGGGCGAGCCCATGATCACGGCATCGGCCCAGGAGAGGTCGTCCGGCTGCGCCTCCATCACGTCCTGGGTCTCCAGGCGGTGCGCCTGCCAGCCCGAGTTCGAGCGGATCGCCTCGTCCGGCGCCAGCTCACGTACCTTGCGCAGGCGCACCTCGGCCCCGGCCTCCCCAGCGGCCTCGTACGCCGCCTGCGCCATCTGGTAGGTGATGCCGGTCGCGCTGTAGTAGATCACCGCGACCTTGACCTGGCCATCCATCAGACGTTTCCTCCTCGGTGTCGGGTCAGCTCCGGCGACTACCCGGCGCTTGCGACGTCAAACGCCGGGTACGGACGGCCCGTGGCATGCTCGGCGGAATGGAGATCCGCGAGGCGACCGCCGCCGACTGGCCGTTGATCTGGCCGTTCCTGCACGAGATCGTGGCAGCCGGTGAGACGTACACCTGGCCCCGCGACGTCACCGAAGCCCGGGCCCGCGAGCTGTGGCTGGTGGGTCCGCCGGGGCGGACGGTGGTCGCGGTGGACGGCGACGGCGCGGTGCTCGGCTCGGCCAAGCTGGTGCCCAACCAGGCCGGGCCCGGCGACCACGTGGCGAACGCCAGCTTCATGGTCGCCCCGGCCGCCGCCGGCCGGGGCGTGGGCCGGGCGCTCGCCGGGCACGTGCTGGCGCTGGCCCGCGCCGAGGGCTACCGGGGTATGCAGTTCAACGCGGTGGTGGCCAGCAACACCCGGGCGGTGGAGCTGTGGCGCTCGCTGGGCTTCGAGGTCGTCGGCCGGGTGCCGGAGGGCTTCCGGCACCCGAGCCAGGGGTACGTGGACCTGCTGGTGATGTACCGGCGACTGAGCTGAGTCGATTCCTTGCCGCGGCTCAAGATTTGCGCAAGTTCCGATGGAAACCGCTTCCCCGGGCCGGGACGCCCGAGGATCCTGGTGCCACCGGTGCCGGTGTACCGCCGCCGCCCCGCACCGGGAGCCTGAACGGGGGATCGCGCTCCGCCGGCGACGTGGCTGGCGTAGCGCGATCAGGGGCGTTCTCCCCGCTCAGTCGTTGAGCTTGTCCCGCAGGTCGGTCACCCGCTTCTCCAGCCGGTCCACCGCCTGCTCATTGTTGATGAACGTGCTGATGCCGGCGGCGAGCGCCAGCCCGATCAGCACCGCCAGGGCGCTGAGCACCAGACCACCGATCGCCACCCCGCGCCCGGTGACGCCGGGGCGCCGGCTCATCCGCAGTCCGAAGATACCCAGGATGAGCCCGATGATCCCCAGCAGCAGCCCGACCGAGGCCAGGATCGCGGTGAGCACGCTGAGCAGGGCCGCCACGCCGAAGACCAGCGAGAAGGTCGCTGCGGCGCTGGTCTTCGCCCCGCCCGCCGGTCCCGCCGGCCGGGCCGGGGCGGCTCCGCCGCCGCCTCGCATCGGTTCACTGGACGCTGTCATCACCCACACCTCACATTCCTCGCACTGGTTGCCGGCGGCGCATCCCCGCTCCGGCCACGCTTATGCGTCGGGGCCGGTCGTTTCCGGCGCCGCCGCTGCTCCTGCTCCTATTCGTCCCACTTCCGGGGCATGCCCGGGGCCCCGCCGGGGATCCAGGCGGTGACCCACGAGAGGAAGGACGAACCATGCGACTCACGGAGCAGCAGGTCCGCTCGATGTACGGGCAGGACGTCCAGGACCGCTCGGGCGCGAAGATCGGCAGCGTGGGCCAGGTCTGGGCCGATCCCAGCGGCGAGGCGACCTGGGTCAGCGTGAAGACCGGGGTGATGGGCCACCACGAGTCGATGGCACCGCTGCAGGCGGCCCGGATGCAGCAGGACGGGCGGCTTCAGGTGCAGTACGACAAGGCGACCGTGCGCAGCGCTCCCAGCGTGGAGACCGGCACCAACCAGCCGCTCAGCACCGAGCAGCTCGCCGAGCTCTACCGGCACTACCAGATCAGGGAGCAGGCCGCGCCGCCGCAGAAGAAGCCGGGCGCGCCGGAGGTGACCCGCTCCGAGGAGCGGCTGCGGGTCGGCACCGAGAGCGAGCCGGCCGGCGCCGCGCGACTGAGCAAGCGCGTGGTCACGGAGAACGTCCAGACCACCGTGCCGGTCGAGCACGACGAGGTCACTGTGGTCCACGAGCCGATCCTCGACGCCGACCGGGGCAATGTCCGGGCCGGCATCGGCGAGGAGCAGCGCGAGATGGAGCTGCGCGCCGAGCACCCGGTGGTCGGCAAGGACCAGGTCCCGGTCGAGCGGGTCCGGCTGAACAAGGACGAGGTCGTCGAGGAGCAGCCGGTCAACGCGCAGGTCCGCCGGGAGCTGGTGGACGCGGACGTGCCGGACCGGGCACGCCGCAAGCGCTGAGCCAGCGGCATCCCGGGCGGGTGGGCCACGGCCCACCCGTCCGGTCGTCCGTCTCCCGGGAACGTCGCACCGGCCACCTATGCTGACCGTCCATCGACGACGGGAGCACCCACGTGACCGTACGCCTCACCGGCGCCGAGGCGCTGGCGCTGCGGATGACCGGCCTGCTGCTGCGCCCGCACCCCACCGCGCGCCCGGAGAGCGTGGCCGGGGTGGTCGAGTGGTTCGGCGCCATGCAGGCCCAGGATCCGGCGAGCGGGCTCTGGTCACTCGGCGTACGCCTGCCCGGCCGGAACCAGGACGACGTGCGCGCGGCGCTGGAGCGGCGCGAGGCGCTGCGCACCTGGCCGATGCGGGGCACGGTGCACCTCGTGCCGCCCCGGGACGCGCGGTGGATGCTGACGGTGACCGGCGTCCGGGCGCTGGCCGGCGTGGCCGGCCGCTGGGCCCAGCTCGGCCTGACCGAGCCCGACGCCGACCGCGCCGCCGACGTGCTGGGCCAGGCCCTCGCGGGCGCGGGCCGCCTCACCCGCGCCGAGTGCCTGGCCGCGCTGCGCGACGCCGGCCTGGACACCACCGGCCAGCGCGGCTACCACCTACTCTGGTACGCCAGCCAGCGCGGCGTCACCTGCATCGCCCCGCACGTCGGCACCGAGCAGACGTTCGCGCTGCTGGACGAGTGGGCACCCGATCCGCACCGCCCCGAGCGGGACGAGGCGCTCGGCCTGCTGGCCCACCGCTACGTCCGCGGCCACGGCCCGGTGACCCGCCACGAGCTGGCCCGGTGGACCGGCCTGACGGTCACCGACGCCACCCGGGGCATCGCGGTGGCCGGCGAAGCGCTCGCCCCGGTCGAGGTGGACGGGGTGCCGGGCGTGGTCGACGCCGCCCTGCTCGACGCGCCCCGCACGCCGGTCGACGACGTGCACGCCCTGCCCGGCTTCGACGAATACCTGCTGGGCTACAAGGACCGCAGGCTGATGCTCGATCCGGCGCACGCGAACGCCGTCCTCCCCGGCAACAACGGGATCTTCCAGGCCACGGTGGTGTGCGGCGGCCGGACGGTCGGCACCTGGAAGCGCACCGTCGGCAAGCGGGCGGTCACCGTGACCGTGCAGCAGTTGACGCCGTTCGACGCCGCGCTGCGGGCCCGCGTCGAGTCGGCCCTCACCGGCTACGCCGACTTCCTCGGGCTGCCGCTGCGGCTCGCCTGGTAGCACGGACCCGGGCTGGTGAGCGGTGCCCACCGGCCCGGATCCGGGTGCCGTCAGTCGGCCAGTGCGCCGGCCGCCCGCCCCTCGTGCAGGGTGAGGTTGCGTCCGGTGGACGGGTCGAAGAGGTGGATCTTCTCCAGGTTGAACCAGACCCGCCGCGGCTCGCCCTCGCTGACCGGCGACTCCGCCGACAGCCGGGTGACCAGGCTCGACCCGGTCCCGGTGAAGTCGGCGGCCCCCGCGTCGGCGGCCAGTTCCTCCAGCTCGGCCGCGCTGGCCCGCTCCCCCTCGACGGTGAAGTAGACGTACTTGTCCGAGCCCATCGACTCGACGATGTCGACCGGCGCGTCGAACTCCAGGCCCCGGCGGCGGGTCTCGTCGTCGATCAGCGCGGCGTCCTCGAAGTGCTCCGGGCGGATGCCGAGGATCAGCTCGCGCGGGGCGTCCGCGCCGTCGAGCTGCCGGCGTACCCGGTCCCCGATCGGCACGTCCCCCAACGCCGTGCGCAGGTGAGCGTCCTCGACGGCGGCGTGCAGGAAGTTCATCGACGGCGAGCCGATGAACCCGGCGACGAAGAGGTTGCGCGGGTGGTCGTAGAGCTCCTGCGGCGGGCCGACCTGCTGCACGGCGCCACCCCGCATGATCACCACGCGGTCGCCGAGGGTCATCGCCTCGGTCTGGTCGTGGGTCACGTAGACCGTGGTGGCGCCGAGCTGCTTCTGCAGCCGCGACACGACCGTGCGCATCTGCACCCGCAGCTTGGCGTCCAGGTTGGACAGCGGCTCGTCCATGAGGAACGCCTTGGGCTGGCGGACGATCGCCCGCCCCATCGCCACCCGCTGCCGCTGCCCGCCGGAGAGGTTGGCCGGTTTGCGGTCCAGCAGCGGGGTCAGCTCCAGGACCTTCGCCGCCTGCTCCACCTTCTGCTGGATGGTCTCCCGGTCCAGCTTCGCCAGCCGGAGCGGGAAGGCCATGTTCTCCCGCACGGTCATGTTCGGATAGAGCGCGTAGGACTGGAACACCATGGCGATGTCGCGGTCGCGGGGCGCCTTGTCGTTGACCCGCTCCCCGGCGATGCGCAGCTCACCGGAGCTGATGTCCTCCAACCCGGCGATCATGTTCAGGGTGGTGGACTTCCCGCAGCCGGAGGGGCCGACCAGGATGACGAACTCGCCGTCGGCGATCTCCAGGTCGACGTCCTGCACCGCGGTGGTCCCGTCGGGGAACCGCTTGCTCACCTTGTCCAGCACGATGTCGGCCATGACAACACCACCTATCCCTTGACTGCGCCGGAGGTCAGGCCCGAGACGATGCGGCGCTGGAAGAAGAGCACGAACAGGACGATCGGAATGGTGATCACCACGGCGGCGGCACAGATCGCCCCGGTGGGGTCCTCGAACTGCGACTCGCCGGTGAAGAACGACAGCGCCACCGGGACCGTGCGGGCCCGCTCGGTCGAGGTGAGCGTGATGGCGAAGAGGAAGTCGTTCCAGCAGAAGATGAAGACCAGGATGGCCGTGGTGAACAACCCGGGCGCGGCCAGCGGGGCGATCACCCGCCGGAACGCCTGACCCTGGGTGGCCCCGTCCATCTTCGCCGCCTTCTCCAGGTCCCACGGGATCTGCTTGAAGAACGCCGAGAGCGTGTAGATCGCCAGCGGCAGGGCGAAGGTGATGTACGGCAGGATCAGCCCCGGCCAGGTGTCGAAGAGGCCGAGCTGCCGCTCGATCTCGAACAGCGGCGACACCAGCGACACCTGCGGGAACATCGCGATCAGCAGGGACACCCCGACCAGCAGCTTCTTGCCGGGAAAGTCCAGCCGGGAGATCGCGTACGCGGCCATCGCGCCCAGCACCACGGCGACCAGGGTCGCGATCAACGCGATGCCGATCGAGTTGACCAGGGCCCGGACGAACTGGTCGGTGTCGAAGATCGTCCGGTAGTTGTCCAGCGTCCACTGCCGGGGCCAGAACTTCCCGTCGGTGATCGTGGCCGAGGTCTTGAACGACAACGAGGCGATCCAGAGCACCGGGACCAGCGCGAAGACGACGACGATGACGTCCAGCAGGCCCCAGCGCAGCTTCGCCCGCGGGGTGG
The DNA here is from genome assembly GCF_040639095.1 of Micromonospora sp. NPDC023966. Classification (NCBI taxonomy): domain Bacteria; kingdom Bacillati; phylum Actinomycetota; class Actinomycetes; order Micromonosporales; family Micromonosporaceae; genus Micromonospora; species Micromonospora sp. NPDC023966. Next base: position 81,617 of record NZ_JBEZZJ010000014.1, read on the forward strand.
TTTCGGTGGCCATCTCAGCGCCTCTCCCCGTCGTCGCTGCCGGGGGCAGCGGTGCCGAACAGCTTCACGAACACGAACGCGATGACCGCCACGGTGAGGAGGATCAGCACCGACATCGTGGAGCCGATACCGAGGTTCAACCCCCGGATCAGGTTGTTGTAGGCGAGCATCGACACCGACGAGGTCTCGTTGCCGCCGGCGGTGAGCACGAAGATGTTGTCGAACACCCGGAACGCGTCGAGGGTGCGGAACAGCAGGGCGACCAGGATGGCGGGCTTCATCACCGGCAGCATCACCTTGGTGAACCGCTGCCAGGCGGTCGCGCCGTCGGTCGAGGCGGCCTTGAGCAGGTCCTCCGGCACCAGCGCCAACCCGGCCATCAGCAGCAACGCCATGAACGGGGTGGTCTTCCAGATCTCGGCCAGCATGATGATCGCCAGCGAGCTGGCCCGCTCGGTCAACGGGGCGCTGCCGTCGAAGAGGTTGGCCAGGTAGCCGGTGCCGGGCGTCCAGGCGTACCGCCAGGAGAAGGCGGCCACCACCGTCACGATGCCGTACGGGATCAGCGCCGAGGTGCGGACGATGCCCCGGCCGACCAGCGTCCGGTGCATGATCAGCGCCAAGCCCATGCCGAGCACCAGCTCGACCGCGACGGTGACCACCGTGATCAGCGCGGTCACCCCGAACGCCGTCCACCAGAACTGGTTGGTCAGCACGGTCGCGTAGTTCTCCAGCCCGATGAACTCGCGCTGGTCGGGGAAACGCAGGTCGAACCGCTGCAGCGACAACCAGACCGAGTAGAGGATCGGGTACGCGGTGACCAGCACCATGACCAGCGCGGCCGGGGCGCAGAGCAGCCAGCCGAGGCGCCGCTCGGCGCGCTTGTTCTCACTCAGCGGCGGCCTCGCCCGGCGGCGGGCCCGCTGCGTGGGCACGGCGGCGTGCCGGCCGGCGGGGCGCTCGGCCTCGGCGGCGACGTCCGCGCCGGCGGGAGTGGCGTTGATGCTCACGGCAGGACCCCCTTCGACTCGAGGGCGTCGGCGATGGCGTCGCGCAGCTCGTTCGCGGTCTGCTCGGGCCGGATGGCCGACGGCGGCGAGAGGATCGCCGACATGACCGTGGAGATGCTCTGGTACGCCGGTGTCAGCGGCCGGACCGCCGGCTCCTTGAGCTCCTCCAGGATGGTCTCCTTCATGGGGTACGCCTTGTCCATCTCCGGGTCGGCGTAGACGGCCTCGATGGTGGGCGGCACGCCGTCGTTGACCGCGGAGAACTTCTGGTGCTCGGCGTTGCGGATGCACTTCGCCGCCTCGAAGGACTCTGCCGGGTGCTTCGAGTAGGTGCTGACCGCCATGTTCACCCCGCCGATGGTGACCTTGCTCGGGGTGTTCGCGTCGATGCCGGGCATCCGCGCCCACTTGACCTTCTTCGCCAGGTCCGGGGCCGCCTCCTGCATCGCCGGGTAGACGAAGGGCCAGTTGACCTCGAAGGCGCCGGCGCCGGACTGGAACTCCAGCCGGACCGGGTCCTCGATGGCGTTGCTGAACGACGGCGAGGTCACGCCCGAGGTGGCGAACTTCTTGAGCTGGTCCAGCGCCCGCACGGTGCCGGCGTCCATCACGGCCCGCTTGCCGTCGTCGCTGAGGATCTTCCCGCCCGCGCTCTCGGCCAGGGTGTTGTAGAGAACGACCAGACCCTCGTACTGCGCCCCCATGGTGAGCACCTGGTACGGCTTCCCCTGCTGCTTCAGCTGCTGGGCCGCGGAGATCATCTCGTCCCAGCTCTTCGGTGGCTCCTGCACCAGGTCGCTGCGGTACCACAGGAGCTGCACGTTGGTGTTCTTCGGCGCGGCGTAGAGCTTGTCCTCGTAGCGGGCGGTGTCCAGCGGCCCGGCGAGGGTGCCCTGCTCCACCTCGGCCTTGTCCTGGCCGGTCCACTCCCGGATCCAGTCGGCGCTGGCGAACTCCTGGGTCCACGTGACGTCGAGGCCGAGCACGTCCATCCCGCGGTCCCCCGCCGCGAGCCGCCGCACCATCTGCACCCGCTGTTCGTCGGCCTGCCGCGGCAGCACCCGGTAAGCGATCCGGTAGCGCCCCTGGGCCTGCGCGTTGCAGTCGTCGACCACCTTCTGCAGGTTCTGCTCCGGCGGGTAGTACAGGTTGATGGTGGGCGGGCCCCCCTCGCCGCCGGATCCGCAGGCGGCCAACGGGGCCGTCAACGCGAGTGCCGCGGCTGCCGCCGCCGCACGCCGGGCCGGCCGCCGCCGCGGGGCCGTGTCGGGGTCTGTCGTCATCGCCCTCCCCCTCTCTTCGGCGAAGAGCCGGGGAGATCACCCGCGCCCCGGCGCACGGCGAGACGGTCGGGACGCCGGCCGTCGCCCCGCGCCCCGGGACGTTTCGTGCGGCAGACAGTGCCCTGGCTGCGACGCTGCGAAACCTGACGGTCACGGGACGGATACGACGGTCGACACCGTGGTGCCGGTCACCGCGCTGCGGGCCGGGCGGCCCCGGCCTACGCTCGGCCCATGGACGCCACCTTCTTCTTCGACCCGGCCTGCCCGTGGACCTGGCGCGCCTCCCGCTGGCTGGTCGCCGTGGCCGAGGCGCGCGGGCTGCGCGTCGAGTGGCGGGCGTTCAGCCTGGGCATCCTCAACGAGGGCCGGACCACCCCGGAGTACGCCGAGCTGATGGCCGCCTCCGGCCGGGCGCTGCGGCTGGTCGAGGCGCTGCGCGCCGAGGGGCGGCACCACGACGTGGCCCGCTTCTACACCGAGCTGGGCGTCCGCAGCCACGACGCCGGCAACCCGCTCTCCGACAAGATCGTGGCGGCGGCCGTGACGGCGGCCGGCCTGGAGCCCGCCGCGCCGGCGCTGGACGACGAGCACTGGGACCGGGCGGTGCACGAGTCGCATGCCCTGGCGTACGCCTCGGCGGGCCCGGACATCGGCTCGCCGGTGCTGATGGTCCCCGGCACCCGGCGGGGCATCCACGGCCCGATCCTCACCGAGGTCCCCGGCGTCGACGACGCCCTGACCATCTGGGACTCGCTGCTGCCGCTGCTGCGCCTGGAGACCTTCCACGAGGTCAAGCGCGGCCGGCACTGATCACCCCGGCGCGGGTCCGGACCCGCCCGGCATGATGGCCGGTTGATCGCGCGCTTCAAGGACCTTTGCCGGCGACGCGCCGACCCTCATTTCGATTACCCGGGTAAGTGACGGACCAGGCAGAAGGGATGCCCTGCGGGGTCGGCATAGATACGCCAACTGCGCCCGGCTTCATCGTCCAACACCGTTGCGCCCAGGGTCAGCACCTGCTCTTGCGCGCGGTCGAGGTCGGCAACACCGAAGTCCAGGTGAAACTGCTGGGGCCGGGCCGGGTCGGGCCAGAGCGGTGGCCGGTAGTCCGCCACCCGCTGGAAGGCCAGGACGAGGCCGGACGGCGTATGCAGCGTCGCCCAGTCGCCGCTGAGTGCCCATCGCTGATCCCGCTGGTTGACGGCACCGCCAAGGAGTGCCTGGTAGAACTCCGCAAGTTGGGCCGGGTGAGAGCAGTCCAGCACCACACACTGCAGGTCAGCGATCATGGGCCGACCCTACAAGCCGAAAGACGAACATGAAGACGCCCCGCCTTCCCGGCCCGTCCCACGCAGTGAACGGCGAGGCTACCCAGCGTGCGCCCGGTCGACTAGCGTTTCCCTAGCCCCGCAGCCAGCGCGTCGCCGTCGAAGTCGATACGCCTCCGGCCGACCCCCAGCCCGTCCGATCGGTTGGTTCTCGCGCGAACTCCCTCTTGCGGTCCCACCGGTTGGGCAGGATCCCCACGAGGAGGTGCCGTCGTGCAGGACACCCGCGCTCTCGCCCTGACGTTCGAGGTGAGCGGCCTGCCCCCGGTCAAGACCGAGGCCCTGTCCATCTTCGCCGCCGGGCACCGGCAGGCGACGAGGGTCCGCGCCCTGCTCCAGGCCGCCTGCACGGCGGCCCAGCGCACGGGGTGGACCCCGCTCACCGGTCCGATCGAGGTGGACATGATCATGCGCTGCCCGCCCGGGCACCGCACCTCCGACGCCAGCACCCTGCTGGGCGGGGTCTGCTCCGTGCTCCAGGACAAGAAGCGGGTGGCGAACATCGGCCTGGCCCACCTCGGGGTGCTGGTCGACGTCGCCCTCTGGTCCGACGACCGGCAGATCCGCCGGCTGTCCTACGTCGAGGAGCCGGCGGAGAACTTCTCGTACCAGGTCCGGGTGGCGGCCGTACCGAGGATGGTTTGACCGACGAGCGCGGTGGGGTACCGCGATCGCCGACGAAGGGAGCGCCGATGTCGGAGCCACATGTCACGCTCGATCCGAGCGGGCTCGATCCTGTGCAGCAGAAGCTGCGCGGCCCGCTGGAGGATCAGCTGACCTCGGCCCTGCAGGCGGCCGCCGACCGGGTCCGCGGCGGCTACGCGGGTGAGCCCGTGGAGGAGGTCTGCCGTCGGCTGCTCGACGAGACCCGCGCCGGGCTGCACCCGGACATCGCCGCCGGCTTCAACCCGGACATGGACGAGTTCTGCCGGGTCGCGGTGGCCATCGTCCGGGGCGAGGTCTCCTGACCCACGCGCGCCCGACCGCGTCGGCCAACAGGGCCGGCGCGGTCGTTCCGCGCGGCCCGGTCAGCCGCGTCGCACGTCGACGGCGACGACGTGGGTGCCGTCGGGGCGGGTGAACTCGCCCAGCCGCACCGGCAGCGTCCCGCCGGCCGGCGGCCGCAGGCCGAGCCCGAAGCTGAGGTGCCCCTCGAAATCGCCGGCCGCGGCCCAGCCGCGCAGCGTCGGGTAACCGATCCGGGACGGCGGCAGGTCGGCCATGGCGACGCCGCGCGCGTCGTGCGCCTGCGCCGGGTCGAACCGCACCGACAGGTAGGCGGTGCCAGGCAGTTCGACAGGCGCGCCACGACCCTCGGTCGACACCTGCGGGACGAAGCCGACCTGGTATGACGGCGTCGGACCGCGGAAGGCGAAGGTGATCCGGCTGAACCCCTCGGCCGGATGGTCCCCGAACCGCACCTCAACCAGGACGGGCAGCGGCTCCCCCGGCGCCGGGGTGACCGGCACCCGGACCTGGTGGGTCACCCGGGCGGACGTGGCGGGCACCGCCCAGCCGTAGGTCACCCGCCAGGAACCCTCGACGGGCGCCCCGCTGGTGGGCGCCGCCGCGGTGGCGGCGGGCGTGGTCGCGGCGGTCGCGCCGGAAGCCGGCGCCGTCGCGGTCGGGGCGGCCGCGCCGTCGTGGTCGGTCGTCGTGCAGGCCGCCGCGAGCAGCACGACCAGCCCGACGAGCAGTGGTACGCGCTGAGGTGCCATGAGTCACTGTCGCTCCGGCCGGCACTCGCCTGCCAGAGCCGATCGTCCCCGGTCAGCGAGCCGACCGGATCGGTCCAACCCCGCGACGGCAAGTGACCGTCGGTCCGCCGGCCCCGGGCCGGTGCGGTCGGTTCCGATCGACGCCCTACCAGAACCGGTCGTCCCGTGTCGGGGACCCGGCCCATCGGGCTGGTCCGGCCGTCGGCTCAACGCGGCACCCCGCGCCGGCCCGCCACCGCCATCGGGTCCGCCGCCGACTCCGCCCGCCACGTCGGCAGCGGGTGCAGCGCGGGCATCTCGGACAGCTCGGCCAGCTCGGCCGCGTAGTCCCGGACAAGCGGCGGCAGCCGGTACCCGCCGGAGGCATCCAGGCGGACCAGGTGGGCGTCGAGCAACATCTCCAGTGCCCGCCACACCCGCTCGGCCGGCACGCCCAGCCGCTCCGCGGTGTCCTCGGGCGGCACCGCCGCCTCCGGGTCGCCGCCGAGCAGCGCGAACAACCGCCCGGCCAGGTCGTCGTCGGCGCGGACGGCTGCGTAGCCGAGGTCGATGCGCTGCCGCACCGACAGGTCGTCGTCGGCCAGCCAGTCCAACCGGCGGCGGGGGTCGCGCAGCTCCACCAGCAGCTCGGCGACCGTGGCGGTCGGCCGCGCGGCCAGCCGGGACGCGACGATGCGCAGGGCCAGGGGAGACCCACCGCAGAGCCGGACCAGCTCGTCGGCGGCGACGGGGGCGCTGGCCAGCCGCTCTTCGCACCCGAGTGTGTGAAGCAGCGCCCGCCCATCCTCGGCCGGCAACGGGTCAAGGTCCACCCGAAGTACGCCGTCCAGGCTTCGCAGGTGCCGCTGAGTCACCACGATCAGCGCCGAGCCGGGGCCGGCCGGGACGAGCGCGCGCACCTGGGCGGCGTGGGTGACCCCGTCGACCACGATCATGATTCGGCGCTCGGCCAGCAGCGACCGCATCCGGCCGGCCCGCTCGGAGGTCCGCTGCGGGATCGCCGCGCCGTCGACGCCGAGCGCCCGGAGCACGCGGGCCAGCACCTCGTCCCCGGTGAAGGACGGCTGATAGCTCAGGTCGACGTAGACCTGACCGTCGGGGAAGTCGGCCGCTACCGCGTGCGCCACCCGTACCGTGAGCGCGGTCTTGCCGCTGCCGGCCGCACCACTGACCACCGCGGCAACCGAGGTGCGACCGGACAAGGCCGCCATCACCTCCGCCTGCTCTCGCGTACGTCCGACGAACGCCCCCAGCGCCGCCGGCAACTCCCGCGGTACCTCCCGGCCGTCGCGCTGCCTCACGTCCTCCCGGACCGTCACCGTGGGAGCCGGTGCTTCGTACGACAGCTCGGGAGAACGTTCGAGCACCGCGCGATGCAGGCGCTGCAGCTCCTCCCCCGGCTCGATGCCCAGCTGGTCCCGCAGCGCCGCTCGCGCATCCCGATAGGCGACGAGCGCCGCTGGCACATCGCCTCTGCGGTAGAGCGCCACGATCAGCTGCCCCCAGCTCCGTTCCCGCAACGGGTGGGCTGAGAGCAGGCGGCGGAGCTGAGGCAGTACGTCACCGTGCGCGCCGACCGCGAGCTGGGCGTCCACGAGGTCCTCGAAGACCTGGAGCCGCTGCTCCTCCAGGCTCATCCAGTGGTTGTCCAGAAGGGTGCCGCGAGAGAGCCCGTCACCGGCCGTCCCGCGCCACTGGTCTATCGCCCCGGTCAACGCATCGATAGCGCCAGCCGGGTTGCGTTCACTCAACCTAGACCGACCCTCCTCGGCGAGCCGCTGAAAGTCGGTCACGTCGAGCTCGCCTGGCGCGAGTCGCAGCTCGTACGCCTGCGGCCGGGCGAACAGCCGATCCCCCACCGCTTGACGGAGGGCGGCGGCGTGCGAGCGGAGGTTGGCCACCGCAGACGAGGGCGGGTCGGACCACACCTCGCCCGCGAGGCGCTGCAGGGACACCGGCCGGTTGGCCTCCAAGGCCAGGCCAGCAAGGACGGTACGGCGCTTCGCGGCCCCGGGTGTGAGCTGCTGACCATCGACCCAAAGCTCCATCGTGCCCAGTAGCCCGATACGAACCTGCATGTCTATCCCCCGTCGACGTTGAGCGCCGCTTACGCTAGGCGACCAGCCGCGTACGCAGCAAGAAGAGCAGCCGCATCGACAAGGTGAGGTATATCAATTTATTGTGCGGCGCGTCCCTGTAACGAAAAAGGGATTGTGAACGCAGCGTCGCTTTGCAAGCTGGGCCGGGCGACCTCGACGACCACATAAGCCCATCGTGGCGCGCGCACCTTTGAACGGCGATTAGCGCCATCCGATCATACAACGGTCCGGCGGAGGGACCGGCAAGCGGCGAGCGGCCAAGCGCGGCAGCAGAAAGCTGACCACGGCCGTCCTCCAGTCAACAGCCGCACCTCGCGACACCGTCTGAACACACTCGCGATGCCATCGTGCAACCTGATCGGTGACCGATCATGGACACGTCGCTCGGGCGACAGGCGAGCCGGGTAGGCGTCCCCAGAATCGCTCGGGGCGTGGCGCCCGCCGAGACAGTCCGCCGAATCGGATCCCAGCAGGTCCGGAGAACCCTCACCCGACGTGGGGCAGTAACCGCGGAGGTTGCCGGTTGGAGCGTCAGCATGCCGTTTCAGAGCAAGCGCGAGGTCGTCCCAGTCATTCCGGACGGCACCTCCCCAGCCACCCCCAAAGCTTCTGTGGCCGCCGCGCTTACATCAGCGCGGCGGCCACAGTGAACTGGAAGTCGCGAACCAGTGAAGCTTACCGGAGCGTGATCAGAATTAGATCACGGCCTAGGCACCAGACCGGCATTTTCGAATGATTCCAACCACATCCTTTTCATCAAGGACCCTCTCTACCATCCGCGCATATCCGTCCGCCTCGTTGGCGAGGGCACCGATTACATCGAACAGCCGCCTCACCTCCGTCGACATCTCGGGAGGGTCAGGCGATACTCGCCCATCCTTTAGTCCGAGCGGCCCCTCCTGCAGTTCGCTTACCAACCTCTCCGATATGCATCGACTTAATGCCAGGTAGGAGACGCCCGAGTCGTGGAGCATAGATCCTACCCCACGCATCTGCGGCGGCTCCTCCATCCGAACCAGCGAGAGTTGATGCGAGAGGGATGCGACGCCCAGCAGAACGTGTGATACGCGTACCCTCTCGTGCCCCATTCGGAGACATTGACGCTCCGACTCGGACCGCACGGCTGCCAACAGTCCGGCACTCCTGCCCTCGACCCTCTTGAAAGCGGTGCGAATGGGAAGCATCACCAACCGGGCTATACTGCCACTGGGGGCTACCCCCACCATCTCCAGGAAGTCAACAGCCGGCACCCACGGATGTTTCCCATAGCAGGAAGTGCCGCTCTCAATTTGTGCCACTAATTGGCCTTTGTCGACCTCTTCTGCTGTCAGTAGAGCGTGGGCGTAAGTGCCCTCCTTGCTTAGGAGGGCCAGCAGAACCTCTCGATCACCGGTCCACGGCAACCCCGCCTCTGCCGAGCGAATGCCGGCCTCACTCAGCACCTCACTCACGGCCCGCGTCCAACCCGGGCTGGAGCGGAAGTTCCCTCCCACGGATGACTTCGCAGCGTGGACTGCGACTTCGCGCAGAATCGCACGACTCTCGTAGAACCCCCCCTCGAGATCCAGAGAAGGCTCATGCGAGCCAGCACCGCGCGCCTGGCCGGACTGGGATGTGCGCAACGGCTTCAGACCCGGAAATCTTCTGGCGACACGCCGAGCGAATTCCACCAGAAGATCGTCGGTACCGATGATGCCCGTACCGAAATGCGCCGCTCTTTTGAACGCTGGCGTCAGCGCGGCCTGCACGGTCCAGGATGAATGGTCGACGACCAGTCGAGCCTGGTCAGACACTGTGCGTCCACCTACTCTCGTTGAGCATCCTAAAACCCCTTAATGAATCCCCAGGTAAAGCCAGCAACGAAGCCTATACTTCCGCCTGCCGCCATGCCAGTCTCCCGACCCACCTTGGGTATGAAGTCACCGACCTTCTTCCCCACGTTGGCGCCATGCTTGGACCAAGCCACTCCCTTCGCCAGGCCAGCACCAACCCGCGGATACTTGAAGCCAAATTCGTCGATTTTCCTCGAGATCCTGCCGGGCACCTTGGCGATCGCCTTGACCCCACGCCCAACGGCGATAGCCATTCCTGCCAGGTGTTGCGCAGCTCGGTCCCAGCTCCGGCTCAGAAGCCCGGGCGTCTTAACAACCGCGCGTTCCAGTTGGGCTACCTCGTCCGCCGCCCGGACCGCACGGAGGCCCCTTGCCGCTCGACCAGCTCCGAACGGCAGAGCCGCTGCGGCAGCCCAGGCGCAGCTCTCCACGTTCGGATTTTGGCTGCAATCATCCGCGTCCTTGATGCCGACGATCGACTCGGCCTTCACCTCAAAGGACTTCCAGCCCTCGTACACGTCGTGGAGCGCCCAGTCCGGGTTGTCCACGGTCTTGGCGTCAAGGTCGTCCAGACCGTCCTTCAGCTTGCTCCACCAGCTGCTGTCCGACTCCCCGTCGTCCGATGGCGGTACGTATGACCCGCCGCCATCGTTGATCCAGATGTGGCCGTCAACTTCTACATTGCTGATCGGGTTCCCGCCGGCGAAGGAATAGCGGCTGTTGTTCCACGGGTCGAGGCCGAGGTTCATGTCGGCCAAGGCGCCGTTGTAGCTGTCTCGGGACAGGAACCGGTTCAGGCCGGGGCTGTAGTCACGGAAGCCCATGTCGTACGACTCGGAGCTCTGGTCCCACCGCTTGGCGTTGAACCGGTACGCGTTGTACGGCTCCTTTGTCGGATCGGCCGCGTCGGGCTTGTCGATACCCGTGAACTGGGCGTCGTCGTTCTTGCCGTACGCGGTGTATCCGTAGGTGGCCTTCGTGTCGCCGGTGTCGTCGGTCAGCTGCTCGACATCGGTGTGCGGGTCGTAGCCGTAGTAGGCGTTCTCCTGGGTCCCGTCGTCCTTGTGCGTGATCTGGGACAGGCGCTGACCCCACGGCGAGTACTGGTACGACTTGGTCAGCTTGCCGGCGACCTCCTCGTCCAGCACCTCGCTCGACAGGCCGAGGTAGTTGAACGTGGTGGTCTTTTCCTTCGCGCCACCGGCGTCGGTCGTCTTGGTGGCGGTCCGGTCCAGCGGGTCGTACGTGTACTTCGTCGTCGACGTGCTCGTGCCGTTGTTCTTGCGGTTCTCGATGACGTGGTCGAACCCGTCATAGACATTGCGCTCGAGAACCGTGCCCGCGGCGGTCACCGTGTCGAGGCGCCCGAACGGGTCGTAGTTGTACGACGAGGTCGCGCCACCCGCACTGGCGGTGAGGAGCCGGTTCCGGTCGTAGTTGAACGTCGTCGTGGTGCCCTTGAGGGTCTGCTCGATGACGTTGCTGTTGGCGTCGTGGATGTAGGTTTCCAGGCCGGCGCCGTCCCCGATCTTCGTCAGGGTGGCCAGGCGGTCCCGCGGGTCGTAGGTGTAGGTGCTGGTGGTGCTGAGGTACGCCGAGTGGTTGTCGGCGTTCATCTTCCTGGCGGCATCGCGGGTGCGGTTGCCGTTCAGGTCGTAGGTGTAGGTGTGCTCCGACACCACCGTCGCGTTGGGCTTCTTCTCGACCTGGGTGTTCAGCAGCCCGTCGAGGTAGTACGTGTAGTCGACGGTGTTGCCGTTGCCCTTGGTTTCCTTCAGCTTCTCGCCACGGTCGGTGTAGGTGAAGGTGGTGGTCTTGCTGCCCGAGTCCGTGGCGGACTTGCCGTTCACCACCTCCGACACCAGGTCGCGCGGGTCGTAGGTGTAGCCGGCGTACTGCTTGTCGTGGGTGGTGGTCAGCGGTGCGCTGTTCTCGTTGTAGCTGAACGAGGTGGCGTTGGTGACCGTCCCGGACTTGCTCTCCGTGACCGTCTTCACCTGGTTCAGTCCGGTATAGACGACCGAGTAGTCGTCCACCCGGGCGCCCGGAGAGGCGTCCGTGATTTTTTCCAGGTTGCCGTTCGGGTCGTAGCGGTAGTGGTAGTCGTGCTTCTCGTTGTCCGCCTCACCTGTGTTGTCGCGGACGAGCTTCACGGCGTCCGCGACGACCGTGCCGGTCGCCTGGTCGGACAGCGACACCTTGTGGCTGTTGCCCTCTGTGAAGCTGTACGAGCCGAGGCTCACCCAGGTCCCGGTGTTGGTGCTCTGGTTGACCGTCTTCGGGGTGCTGCCGCCGCCGTGGCTCACCGTGTACTTCGCGTCGATCGCCGCGCCGGTGACCTGCGGGTAGCGGGCGAAGACCTCGTACGTGCCGGACTGCGGCACGTTGAGTTGCCAGGTGAACGTGTTCGAACCGGTCCCGGCGGGGCGGGTCGCGTAGTTGGTGCCGTACTCGCCGGCGGCCGAACTCGCGACGGTCCAGGTCCCGGTCGCCGACGCGTTGTTGAACTCGGAGTTGTCCACCAGGACGACCTGCTTGCCGACCGGCACGCCCTCGTCCGAGCGGGACTTGAGCTTGCCGTCCGGGAAGTACGACCAGATCATCGTCCGGTTCGACGACCCGCCGGCCGAGGTGACCGTTCGCTCGGTCTGGGCACCCAGGTCGTTGTAGTCGTACGAGGTGACGATGTCCCACGGGTCGGACGAGGACTTCGTCCAGCCGTTGTCGTAGTAGGTGTACGTGGTGTTGTTGCGGTCCGTCTGCCCGGCCGACGGGGGCGCCGACAGAGTCGTCAGGCGACCCACGGCGTCGTACTGGTAGGTGGTGACATCCGCCGTCTTGTAACGGCTGTCGTCCTGGTCGTACGCGCTCTGGGTCTCCTTGACCCGGTTGAGCTTGTCGTAGACGGTGACCGTGGCGAAGTCGTTCGCATCCAGGTCGGTGGCCACGCCGCGGGGGGTGATCACCTTGGTCTGATTGCCGACCTCGTCGTACTCGTACCTTGTGGTGCGGTAGGTGATGGTGCCGTTGTCGTTCTTGTGCGGCACCTTGACCTCGGACGGCTTGCCACGCGGGTCGAGCGTGACCTCGGTGGTGTTGCCGAGCTGGTCGATGGTGGCCGTGACCAGGCCGTCACGGTCGTAGGTGCTGCTGGTGGACTTGCCGAGCGCGTCCGTGCTCTTGGTGACCCGGTGCGCCTGGTCGTACGCCAGCTTGGTGGTGTAGTCGGCGGTGTCGGCCGTCGCGTTCTTGCGCGGGTCGACCACGGTGACGACGTTGCCGACGTTGTCGTACTCGTAGGTGATCTTGTCACCCTTGGCGTTGGTGACGCTGGTGAGCTGGTAGATCTCGTCGTAGCCGTTGGTGGTGGCGTAGTCACCGACATCCGGCGAAAGGTTGCCCTTGGGCTCGGTGGTAGTCAGCAGGTTGCCGACCTTGTCGTAGGTGAACGACGCCTTCCGCTCCGGGTCGCCCGCGACATCCACCGGCGCCTTGGTCCATTTGAGCTGGTCGGCTTCGTCGTAGTAGGCCGTGGTGACGGCGGCGTTCGGCGCTGTCGACTCCGTGACGTTGTCGTTCGCGTCGTACGTCGGTGCCGGGGTGGTGATCCAGTCATCGCCGAGCTGGTCCTTCGCGACCTTGTTCTCCAGCGGACGGCCGAACGTGTCGTACGTCTGCGTGGTGTCGTGGGTAAGCGCGTCGGTCACCTTGAGGACCTGGCCACGTACGTCGTAAACGAACTTCGTCTGCTTCTGGTCGGCGTCCGTGATGGTCTGGGGGTAGCCGTTCGGGTCGAAGCCGTTGTACCCCGTGGTGTTGCCGTTGGCGTCGGTCGCCGTCAGCATCTGACCCCAGGCGTCGTACGTGTATGTGGTCTTGTAGTCGTCCGGGTCGGTCGTGGTGTTGCCGATCGGGTCGACAACCCAGGACAGGTCACCGTCGGCCTCATAGCCGAAGGTTGACTTGCGGCCCTTCGGGCTGGTCTTGCTGACCAGGTCGGCGACATAGCCGCCCAGCTGGTACTGGTAGGTCAGCGTCGTGCCCGGCCAGCCGTTCTTGACCGCCTCCGCGTCCTTGATCTCCGTCGGATAGCCGGTCTTCGGGTCATACTTCCAGCTCGACACCGCGCCGTTGTCCTCGGTGAGCGTGGTGACGTTGTGGTCGTCGTCCCAGCCCAGCGTCGTGACCTGGTTCTTGGCGTTGGTGGTCTGGTACGGGCGGCCGAATTCGTCCATCCGGTACGCCGTCGCGTGGTTCTCCGCGTCGGTCACCGTGGCATCGATCTTGGTGCCCTGCGGCCCGTCCGGGTCGACGTAGCCGAACTGGGTCAGTTTGTCGAGCCGGTCGGTGTAGGACTTGGTGGTCCAGTGGAACTTCGGGTCGTCGCCGGTCTTCGGGTAGTTGTACTCCAGCTTGGTGGCGTAGGAGGACTTGGCGGCGTTGGCCCGCGGGTCCGTGATCTTGACCAGCTTGACGTTCTTGTTGCCCTGGGTCATGTCGTAGGCGAACGTGAACGTCTTCGGCGCGCCGTTGGTCGACCCGGCACCGTCGATCATTTCGCCCAGCAGACCCTTGTCGGTGTAGGTGAAGGTCAGCTTCCGCCCGGAGATGTCGGTGATCTGCGAGACGTGGTCGATGATTTTGGGGTTGGTCAGGCCGCCCGTGGCCCGAACCTTGGCCCAGGTGGTGTCGTCGATGTAGTCGTACGTCTGCCCCTTGGCGTAGTAGTCCAGGGTCAGCGTCGTCCGGCCGGCCGGGTCGGTGATGTACTTCAGGAACTTGGTCGGCTTGTTGTTCGACCGCCGCTCCTCGTAGGCGAAGGACATCTCGTTGCCGTTGTTGTCGACGGTGCTGGTGAGGAAGCCCTCACAGTCGTAGTAGAACTGCGTCCGGTCCGGCTTCGTCAGCCGCCAGGCCCGCGGCTCGTCGGTGTTCGGCTTGCAGTCGAGGCTGGTGACCTTCTGCAGGTAGAGGTGCACGCCCTTCGGGCTGATCCACTCTCCCGTCTGGTCGTTCAGGGTGAAGCGGTGGGCGGTGCCGTCACCGTCGGTGAGGGTGACCGTCCTCGGGTTCGGGTTCGGGTGGAAGTCCAGCGGGGTGCCCAGGCGCATCATCGACGACGCCTGCAGCGACCAGCCGAAGCCGGCTGCGGAGTCCGAGGTGTCCAGCGAGTTGTAGGACAACCGCACGAACGTGGACAGGCCCCGCGACGGGTTGCTCAACGCGTCGTACGACCAGACGCTGTTGCCGGCGAACAGGTTGTTCATCAGGGTGCCGCCGGCGCCGGTGTTCTTGCCCGCGTACGAGTAGAACTTCTCCAGGCCCAACTGGTCGGAGGTGGGCTCCTCCACCGCGATGTCCTGCGCCAGCGCACCGACTCCGGTCAACTTGGTGCCGTCGGCCTTGCTCAGCTCCCACTTCAGCGTGTAGTTGTTGCGCCGGTTGCCGTCGGCACCGGTTGCTGGGGCCTTCACCTGGGCGGTGACGTCCACGCTGCTCGTGCCGGTCTGACCGATCGGCACCACGTCCACGGGCAGCGGCGTCCGCAGCGAGGTCCCGGCCGTCGGGACCGGCGAGCCGTCCGGCAGCGTCCAGCTGTACGACAGCGCCCAGTCGCTCTTGAGCCAGGTGGCGGACGTCGTGTTGGCGATGGTGACCGGGACGCTGTAGGTGCCGTCGGTGGTCATGGTCGACGGGGTGGTCGGCGCGTAGTAGGTCTGCGCGGCGTCCGGCTGGGTGTAGACGACCTGCAACTGCGGGCGCAGCGGCTCGGTGCCCTCGCTGGACAGGAAGAGGCTGTCCTCCTTCAGCCGGCCGGCCTCGTCGGCGTACTTGACCAGGAAACCCTTGTTCGTGCCCGGGCTGGTGACCCAGTTCTGCACCGAGTCCTTGACCGTCCAGCGCCGCCACTGCGGCGGGTCGTCGACGCCGAAGGGGCCCACCGCGGCCATGGGCGTCGTCGCGTAGTCACCGCCGGCGACGGTCCAGTTGGTGGTGCTGGTCGCCTTCTTCCAGGTCGCCACGGCCGGGTCGAACCCGGTGTTCAGCGGGTACGCCTGGTAGGTCGACACCTGCGAGGTGCCGATGACGGTGCTGAAGCCCCACACGTTCAGGGAGCTGGAGAGCACCTTCGCGTTCGCCGGGATGGACGAGGTGTCGAAGCGCATCAGCGACCGGGTGTAGCCGTAAGTGGCGGAGTTGTTGCCCACCATCAGCTGCGGCTTGCCGGCCAGCGTGTCGAAGTTGGCGTCCGGCTTGGTGGAGGAGAGCACGACGTCCGCGCCGGCCGGGATGGTCTGCACCACCTGGCCGGACTTGGGCAGCTTGGCGACCTGGGCCGCGGACGGCACCAGCGCGCCACCGGTGGTCTTGACCGCCACCTGGTAGTAGTACGTCTGCGCGTACGGGTCCGTGGAGGTCGCCGGGGTCGGCGTGGCGGTGGTGTCGGTGTACGACGTGACCGCCTTGTTCACCGGCGCGACCAGGGTGGCCGCGGTCGGGGTGAAGTTCGGCGTGGTCGACCGGTGCACCTGGTACTCGGCGATGTCCCCGCCGGAGTAGCTCGACCAGCGCAGCGCGGCGCCCGTGGGGTACAGGGTGCCCGGCGGGTCGAGGACGACGCCGGGGTTGCCGTAGGTGACAACCAGCTTCGGCATGTTCTGGGTCTCGCCGTTGAAGAGGTCCTCACCCGACTCGTAGCGTGGGCCGCCGTGGCCCAGCCGGGCCTCGTCCACGGCCTTGATCATGAAGCCGTGGTTGCTGGTCGAGTCGTTGAGCCACTTCTGGACCAGGTTGGTGGCGGCGAAGCTGTGCCAGACGTTGGTCTCGTTGGACTTCTTCAGCCCACCGGACTTCGTCAGCCGGACCGCGTCGGCGATCACCGCCGCGTTGCTGCCGGAGTTGGCGTCGGTCAGCACGACCCGGCCGACGGTGCCGGCCTTGAACGGGTACGTGCCCAGGCTGGCCCAGTCGGCGTTGGTGGGCTGCTTCTGGCTGATCGTCTTGCTGGCGACGGTACCGTCGCCGTAGGTGACGTTGTAGACCGTGTTCGCGTTGCGGTCGGTGGCCGGGACGTAGTGTGCCTCGACGGTGTAGTCGCCATCCTCGGGGACGGTGGGCATCCAGGTGTAGGTGTCCCCCAGCACCGCGTCGTTGTTGACGAGGTACGTCCCCTTGACGGCGTCCTTGGTGAGGCTGCTGGTGGAGGCCGGCCAGGCGCCCTTTGCCGCGACCTGGCCAGTGTCGGTGTCGTCGACCATCGTCACCGTGGCGGCACCGGCACCCATCTCGGCGTTGATGCCGTTCCAGGTGACCGTCTCGTCCCAGTCCTTGGTGACCTCGCGGACCTCCATCGGGACGTCGTACGCGTCGGTCGTGTGACTGGTGTCGTAGTACATCTGCAGCGACGCCGAGTCGACCGTGGTGTTGGCCGGGATCGCGTCCAGCGCGAACCGGACCAGGGCGCGCGAGGCGCCGGCCGTGGTGGTGCCCACCGAAAGCCGCCAGAGGTTGCCGAAGGGTTGCGCCGGGGTGTCCTGGGTGACCATCGCGTCGACGGCGTTGCTCCCGCTCGGCTGGATCTTGATGGTGGGGTCGACGGTGACCGGCCAGACCCGCTTCGGGTCGGCGAGCCAGTCCTTGTCGGCGGCCACGTCGATCGCCCACCGGCCACCCTCGGCCCGCAGCTTCTGGGTCACCTTGAGGCTGTAGGCGAAGCCGTACGGCGACGACTTGTCAGCCTTGGCGTCGTACATGAACGGGGCCGGCATGACCAGCAGCACCCGGTTGTCCAGCGGGGACCGGAACTCGATCGCGCCGTCCTCGCGCTGGGAGACCTTGAGCCGGCCCGCGTCGAGGGTGAAGGTCATCGCGGCGGTGGCGGACGCGTCGCGCAGCACCAGGCGCTCCTTGAGCGCGGTGGCGGTCACGTCGTACGCGAGGTCGACGCCGTTGGCGATGCCGGGGTAGGTGGCGGTGTGGCCGGTCAGCACCGGCTTCACCGTGCGCGGCGCGCCGGCCAGGCCGAGGGTGACCTGCTCACCGTCGAGCTCGAAGCGGGTCAGCTTCGCCGTGGAGGCACCGAACCGGCTGCGGAACGTGTTGGTGGTGTTGGCGGCGGCGAAACCGGCCGCCGTCGAGGGCGAGACGGTGGTGTCGATCGGCTGCCAGGTGCCCTTGGCGTCCCGGTAGTGGCGCGGCGCGGCGGAGATCTCCGCCTGGAGCCGGCCGTCGGACATCGCGAAGACCCGCGTGGTGGCGGTCCGCCGCCCGGTCAGCTCCTTCACCCGCTTGGCGGGCTTCTTGCGTACACCGGTGGGAAGCTTCTGCGCCATGTACAGGCCGGCGCGGACCCCCTCGGCCGGCGCCTTGGCCCGGCCGCCGTCGACCAACTGCCGCGCGCCCCGGCCGAGCCGGTCCAGGAAGCTCTCCTCCTTGCCGGACGAGGCGGTCGACGACCGCTCCGGCGCGGATCGGCGGAGCACCTCCATCCCGCCGAGCGTGGCCACCAGGGCCAGCACCAGGGCCACCACCAGTGGCCCCCGCAATCTCTGTCTCACCCGTCGTCCTCCCCGTCCTCGTGAAACATGTGGGTAGGAAACTAGGGACGAGGCATACACGCGCAGCTATGTTTCCGATACGTCACGGTGGGTCGGAGCGCCGACTTGGGCGTACGAACGGAAACGACGCCGGTGGCGAGGTCGCCACCGGCGTCGTTCGGGCGGAGGGTCAGGCTGCGGTCTGGTGGATCCAGTCGGCAAGGCGGTCGACCCGCTCGGTGGTCTCCTCCTGGGAGTGCGGGCACGCCGGCCCGTCGGACTCCACCGACACCAGCGCCTCGGTGCCGTCGGCGTTCTCGACGAAATACGGCGCGCCGGAGTCCCACAGGCAGGCGCTGGTGTTCGCCGCCGGGGCGTAACCGACGACCATGACGGCGGAGCCGGCGATCCGGTTGATCTTGAACTGACCGGTCTGCAGGCGCGTGGTCGGAGTGGCGTCGACCGAACCGGTGGCGCCCCAGCCGGTCAACCGCAGGATGGTGCCAGTCCTGGGTGCGGTGGTGCTCACCGGGAGCGGCGCGACGTCGGTGATCGGGGTGGCCAGCTTGACGAGCGCCACGTCCTGCCGGGACGCCTGCCGGACCTCCACCACGTCGACGACGTGCCCGGTGGTGGCGGACAGGTCGGCGCGGCCCAGGGTGGCCGTCGTCGCGTACGGCACCGCACCGCTGACCCGGGCGCCGGAGGTGTCGTGGAAGCAGTGGCCCGCGGTGATCACCCACTGCGGGGCGACGAGCGCCCCGGAGCACGCGCTGTCGTACGTGGTGCCGTCGGCACGCGGGATGTTGGTCATGGTGAGCTTGGTGGAGAACTGGTACTGCCCCTCGGCGACGTCGGTCCCGTTGGCGACGGCGTGGGCGGTGCCGGGGACGGTCAGCACGGCGGACAGGCCGAGAAGTGCGGTGGCGGCGCTGGCCCGGAGGACCCGCGCAAGGCCGGACGAACGATTCATACGGGGAACGGTAGGAAGGGCCGATACGGTGCCAGCTATCGTCGAGCTACTTCCATGTGCCGGGTCCCGGCCCTGTCAGCTGGTGAGGTCGAGCGACTTCAGCACCACCAGCGCGAGGAGCAGCACGGCGACGACCACGGTGACCGCCACCTGCACGGCGGTCCGCCGCTTCGCCGGCGCGTAAGCGAGCCCAAGGCCGACGACACCACCGGCCAGCAGGCCGCCCAGGTGCCCCTCCCACGACGTCCAGCCGGCGGAGAACACCATCCAGATCAAGAACGGGATGATCACCCGGTTGGGGTCGATCGGGTGGTGGTGCAACCGTCGGGTGAGGATGAAGTAGCAGCCGGCCAGGCCGTAGATCGCGCCGGAGGCGCCGACGGCCGCCTGGTGCGGGTCGACCAGGAACCCCAGCACTCCCCCGCCGAGCGCGGACAGCAGGTAGACCGCGAGGAACCGGGCGTGGCCCAGCCGCTCCTCGATCACCCGGCCGAGCAGCCACAGCCACCACAGGTTGAACGCGATGTGCAGAATGCCGAGCGCGCCCTGGGTGGGCAGCAGGTGCAGGAAGGACGAGGTGATCAGGCGGTACCACTCGCCGTGCGCGACCCCGATCGCCTCGTACCCGGGGCGGGCGACGCCGTCGTCGACGTAGCGCTGGCCGGCGTCGTCGACCAGCCCGGTGCCCAAGCTGTCGAACTGGTCGAGGACCGCCGGATGGACCAGCTCGACCAGGTACGCCAGCACGATGAGGGCGACCAGCGCGTACGTCACCAGCGGGCGGGTGACCAGCCGGCCGCCGAAGACCGTGCGGGCCTGGCGGACGGTGCGGTTGTCCGCCCGGACGCACTCGGGGCAGCGGTGGCCGACCGGCGCCTCGCGCATGCAGTCGGGGCAGATGTGGCGGTCGCAGCGGGCGCAGCGCAGCAGCGTCTCCCGCTTGGGGTGTCGGTAGCAGGTGCTGGCGGCGTTCTCGGCGGGCGACTGGCCGGTGCTGATCGTGTCCATCGGAATGCGGTCCTGGCTGGCTCGTGGGGCGGGGGGGTCAGTAGCGGTCGAGCCGCTCGGCGGGGCTGAGCACGACGTGCGGCGCCGCCTCGGGGTCGAGCCAGGTGAGCACCGCGACCAGGTGCTCGTGGGCGAGGCTCACGCAGCCTGCCGTCGGGTTGCCCTCGGCGCGGCTGAACTGGTGCAGGAAGATGCCGCTGCCGGCGTGCGGCACCGGGGCCGGGACGGTCGGCGGCATGTTGTAGCTGATCACGGCGAAATGGGTGTACGCCGGGTCCTCCCGCCACAGCGCCTCGCTCTGGCCGCCCAACGGCTCGGCGGACCGCTGGAAGCTGTTGTAGTGCGGGGAGTCAGGCTCGGCGTTCCACCAGTCGTCGACGGCCACCCGGTGGTAGGGGTGGCGCACCCCCGGGTCCGCGGCGATGCCGTAGATGGTGGGGCCGATGGCGTAGACGCCGGTCGGGGTGGTCGGCACGCCCTCGACGTGACGGTCGCTGAACCCGTCGGCGCCGATCCGGGCCGGCAGCGCAGGCAGGGCCGGCCGCCAGTCGCCGCCGGCGCGCTCGTACGTCTGCAGGGTGGCGTGGGTGGTGCGCCAACCCTCGCCGGTGACGATGACGACCTGCCCCGTGTGCGGTGGCAGGGAGGTCAACCGGGCGGCCCTCGACGGCTTCACGCGGAGGATCCTCGCACGTCGCCGGTGGTCCGCACCGCCCCGCCCGGGTGATCTTCGAGAGGTGGCCGGACGGGTCAGGACCGGGTCCGCAACTCCCCGGTCCTGACCCCCAGCCGTCCGGCGTGGTAGCGGTCTTCGCCGTTGCGAGCGCGGCAGGCGTGGCACGCCGCCAACGCCGGGCTCATACACGGCGAGCCGGCCCGCCTGCACTCAGCTCCACGGTGCCCAACTACCGGACTTCGGCGCGCCCCCGACTCACCCCGAAGAGTCGTGGGCGCGGGCTCAGGTTAGGCAGGTTCTCGCAGGCCGGACAAGGTTCGGCGGGCCCGGGAGAATGTGATTGATACCAACGTTGAAATACGGCATGTCGGCGTAACAGGGTCAGCCGGACCAGCGCTGTTTGTCGTCGAGGCGATAACCACGCCCGGCGTCCGGCGGAGGCCTGTTCAGGGCCCCGGCCGCGGCCGCCCCGGCGATCATCGCGACCGCCGCGAGGTGCAGCAGGCGCACCCCGGCGGGGGCCGGAACGGTGGCCGCCGGCAGGCCCGGCAGCAGCAGCGCCCCGAGCCCGGTGACCGCCAGGGCCACCCCCCAGAACACGCCCGGCCGGGCCGGCGGCGCCGGCGGCCGGACACCGTCGAAGATCTCACGCCGGCGGGCGGCGCGCAGCGCCAGGGCGGCGACCAGCAATCCGCCGCCGAAGGTGCCCGCCACGTCGGCCACCTGCCACCAGTAGAGGCCGGTCAGCGCGTGGAAGTCGGCGATGCCGAGCAGGCGCGGCCACCGGTCGCTGTGGGTGATCCGGTCCCAGGCGACGTGGCTGAACGCCCCGATCAGCGCCGAGCAGACGGTGACCTGCCAGGGGTGCCGCACGCCGGCCAGCGCGGCGTGGTCGGGCCAGCCGAACAGCCGCTGGCCGGGCAGGTGCACGGCGATCCCGGCGATCACCCGGCGGACGATCCAGGCGTAGCCCAGGGCGACCGGCAGGCACCACCAGAGCAGCCCGCCGACGGTGTGCGTGCGCAGCCCGAGCGCGAGCCCGGTGCCGGTGAACAGGTAGCCCACGTCCGGCGCGACCGCGCCGGTGGCCAGCGCCACCCCGTCGAACCAGTGCGGGCGCCAGAGCTTCAGCGGCAGCACCGGCGCCAGGTGCGACGGGAAGGTCAGCGGCACGCCTGGGACGTTACCCGCCGGATCAGAAGTGCCGGACCAGGTCGGGGAACGCGGCCAGCCGGATCACCCCGGGGTCGGACGGGTCCAGCTCGTCGTGCTCCAGCACCCAGGTGTTCTCGTTGGGGATGAAGACCGCGTTCAGGCCGGCGGCCCGGGCCGGCAGGATGTCCGAGCGCGGGGAGTTGCCGACCATCCACGCGCTGGCCGGATCGAAGGCGTGCTCCCGAGCCAGCCAGCGGTAGGTGTCGGCGTTCTTCTCCGGCACGATGTGCGCGGCGCGGAAGTGGTGCAGCAGCCCGCACGCGTCGAGCTTGCGCTGCTGCTCCTCGCGCTCGCCCTTGGTGAGCAGCAGCAGCTCGTGCCGGGTGGCCAGGTCGTCCAGGGTCTCCGCCACGCCGGGCATCAGCTCGACCTGGTGGCCGACAAGCGCCGCCGCCAGGTCGTCGATCTCGGCGCGCTCCCGGTCGGTGGCCGGGCGCGCGCGCAGCTTCTCCAGGCACTCCCCCAGGCTGCGGAGGAAGACCTTGCTGCCGTAGCCGTGCGCGACCGCGTTGGCCCGCTCGATGTCGTCGAGCACCGCCCGGATCTCCGTCCGGTCCAGCGTCGGATGGTCCAGCCAGGTGAGGAAGTCGTCGATCACCCGCTCGAAGAGGACGTTGTTCTCCCAGAGCGTGTCGTCGGCGTCGAAGACCAGCACCGCGGCCTCCCGGCGCTGTGGCATCGCCTACTCCTCCCGTGTGCCGGACCGGGACACGGTACTGCCTGCCGGTCGCCCCGGCAGCCCGGTTTCCGGCACCCCGGCGGTCCCGCACCGGGACTGGCCGACAAGATCACCCCAGCCGGACGGACCGTCCGGACTGGCCGAACGCCGTGCGACGGGCGGCGGGAACCCGACTGCGCGGACCAGGGCCCGGGCGGCATGCTTCATCGATGACGACCTCACGCGATCAGCCCCGCGCGACCCCGGCCCGGCGCCGGCGTCGCCGGAGGGCGGCCACCGCCGTGGTGGCCGCGCTCGCCGCCGCGGGCGGCGCGGTCCCCCCGTCCCCGGCCCTCGCGGTCAACGCGGTGCACTCCACAGTGGTCGGCACGAACCCGGTGGACTGGACGCCGCACGCGCTCGACGGCACCGTGTACCGGATCCTCCAGATCGGCAACCGGGTCTATATGGCCGGCTCGTTCACCAAGGTCCGCAACGCCGGGCAGACCGCCCAGCTGGCGATGCCGCGGCTGGTGGCCCTCGACGCCACCACCGGAAAGATCGACACCACGTTCCGGCCGGTGGTCAACAGCACGGTGAAGGCGCTCGCCGCCGCGCCGGACGGCCGCTCGCTCTACATCGGCGGCGCGTTCACCACGGTCAACGGCGTGGCCGCGCCGCGGGTGGCCCGGATCGACGCGGCCACCGGCGCGCGGGTCGCCGGGTTCGCCCCGGCCGCGCTCAACAACCAGGTCAACGACATGCGGCTGGTCGGCAACCGGCTGATCGTCGGCGGGGCGTTCCAGACCGTGGGCGGGGTGACCCGGCGGGCGCTGGCCGCGTTGAACGCCACCACCGGCGCCGCCGACGCGTCGGTCAACCTGCGCATCGAGGGTCCCCGGAGGACCACCTCCGGGGTCACCGCGCCGGTCAAGATCGAGGCGCTGGACGTCTCCGCCGACGGCCGCCGGCTGGTCTTCGTCGGCAACTTCAGCTCGGTCGCCGGCGTGGCGCGCCACCAGCTCGCGGTGGCGAACCTGAGCGACACCGGGGCGACGCTCTCCGGCTGGTCGACGCTCCGCTATCAGCCGCAGTGCGCCGCATCCACGCCCACCTACCTGCGCGGGGTGGACATCTCCCCGGACGGCACCTGGTTCGTGGCGGTCACCACCGGTGCCGCGTTCCCGGGCACGCTCTGCGACGCGGCCTCCCGCTTCGAGTTCGGCACGGAGACCGCCGCCAAGCAGCCGACCTGGGTGAACTACACCGGCGGCGACACGCTGCTCTCGGTGGCGATCACCGGCGCGGCGGTCTACGTCGGCGGCCACCAGCGCTGGCTGGACAACCCGTACGGGCGCGACTCGGCCGGCGCGGGCGCGGTGTCCCGCCCGGGGATCGGGGCCATCCACCCGACCACCGGCAAGGCGCTGGCCTGGAACCCGACCAAGACCCGGGGCGTCGGCACCGCCGAGCTGTACGCCACCGACCGGGGGCTCTGGGTCGGCAGCGACACCGTCACGGTGGCCGGCGAGTACCACGCCCGGGTGGCGTTCCTCCCGCTGCCGTGAGCGCGAGGAGTGAGCCGGGTCCGCGAGCCCCGCAGTCGCGAACAACGGCCCTCTGAAGCGGTTGGGACGCGGCGGTTCCGTCGCGCCCCACCGTCACCGGCGCAGGGTGAGGATCAGGTCGGCGACCAGGGCCGTCCACCCGGTCTGGTGCCAGGCGCCGAGGCCGGCGCCGTTGTCGCCGTGGAAATACTCCGGGAAGCAGATCAGGTCCCGCCAGTCCGGGTGGGTCTGGAAGAGCTGCGCCGCGCCGTAGATCGGCCGCCGGCCCCAGCCGTCCCGGGTGAACAGCGAGATCAGCCGGGCCGACAGGTCGTCGGCGATCTCGTCGAGGGTGCGCTTCACCCCGGACCGGGTCGGATATTCCACCTGGAGGTCGTCGCCGAAGAAGGCGGCGTAGTCCCGCAGCGCGCTGACCAGCAGGAAGTTGGTCGGCATCCAGATCGGGCCGCGCCAGTTGGAGTTGCCGCCGAACAGGCCACTGGTCGACTCGGCCGGCTCGTAGCCGACGCTGAACTCCTGGCCGCCGAGGGTCACCGTGAACGGCTTGTCCAGGTGGGCGCGGGAGAGCGTGCGCAGCCCGTACTCGGAGAGGAACTCGTCGGGGTCGAGCATCCGGGCGAGCAGCCGGACCACCTGTTCCGGGCCGACCATGGAGAGCAGCCGCTGCTGCCGGCCGTCCGGGCCGAGCCGGCGGGCGCCGATCACCTCGGCGTACTCGGGACGGTTGGTGAGGAACCAGCGCAGCCGGGCGCCCAGCTCGGGCAGCCGGTGCAGGGTGCGCGCGGTGAGCCGGGTGACCGCGGCCAGCGGCAGCAGCCCCACCACCGATCGGACCTTCAGCGGCACCTTCGTACCGTCGGCCTGCCGCAGCACGTCGTAGAAGAACGCGTCCTCGTCGTCCCAGAGCCCCTGGTCGTACGCGGCCGCCGCGATGTACGCGAAATGCTCGAAGAACTTCGTCGCGGTGTCCACGTACGCCCGGTCGTGCTCGGCCAGCACGATGGCCATGTCGAGCAGGTTGAGCGCGTACATGGCCATCCAGCCGGTGCCGTCGGACTGCTCCAGCACCCCGGCCACCGGCAGCGCGGCGGAGCGGTCGAACGGGCCGACGTTGTCCAGCCCGAGGAAGCCGCCCTCGAAGACGTTGTTGCCGCCGGTGTCCTTCCGGTTGACCCACCAGGTAAAGTTGAGCAACAGCTTGTGCATCACCCGGGCCAGGAACTCGTGGTCCCGGCAGCCGTCGATCTCGAACACCTTGAGCGCCGCCCAGGCGTGCACCGGCGGGTTCACGTCGCCGAACGCCCACTCGTACGCCGGGATCTGCCCGTTCGGGTGCAGGTACCACTCGCGGAGCAGGAGCAGCAGCTGCTCCTTGGCGAAGCCGGGGTCGACCCGGGCGATGGTCACGCAGTGGAAGGCCAGGTCCCAGGCGGCGTACCAGGGGTACTCCCACGGGTCCGGCATGGAGATCACGTCGAAGCTGTTCATGTGCCACCAGGCGCTGTTGCGCCCGTGCCGGCGGCCGGCCGGCGGCGGCGTGGAGCCCGGATCGCCCTCCAGCCAGCGCTTGACATCGAAGTGGTAGAACTGCTTGCCCCACATCAGCCCGGCGATGGCCTGCCGCGCGACCAGCGCCTCGTCGGGGCTCGCGGCGGCCGGGATGACACTGTCGAAGAACCGGTTCGCCTCGGCCCGCCGGGCCCAGAGCACCGCGTCGAAGCCGTCGCCGAGATCGGCCGGGGGCGGCGGGGGGCTCGCCGGGGGCGGGGCGGTGCGGGTGAGCCGCAGCCGGATCTGCCGCTGCCCGCCGGCCGGCACGTCCAGCACGTAGTGCAGCGCGCCCTTGGTCCCCTCCCGGTCCGGGTTGACGGTGTCCGCGCCGGCCACCACGTGGTCGTTGATCCCGTCCTTCGGGTACGCCGACCGCCCCGGCAGCCCCCACAGCCGCTCGGCGTTGGTGTCGTTGTCGCAGAGCAGCGGCGTCGGCGCGCCGTCGCCCTCCAGCAGGAGCTGGCCGAGCACCCAGTGCTCGCCGACCAGCCGGGAGCCGTCAGCCACCAGCCGGGGCACCCGGTCGCCGCCGGGCAGCCCCCACGCCCAGGTGTTGCGGAACCATAGGGTGGGCAGCACGTGCAGGGTCTGGTCGGTGTCCCCCCGGTTGGCCACCGTGATCAGCACGCACAGGTCGGTCGGGGACGCCTTCGCGTAGTCGACGGTGACCGCCCAGTACCGGTCGTCGTCGAAGATCCCCGTGTCGACCAGCTCGTACTCGGTGTCGTCCCGGCCGCGCAGCGCGTTCACCGCGACCAGCTCGTCATAGGGGAAGGCGGCCTGCGGGTAGTGGTAGCGCCAGCGCATCCAGGAGTGGGTGGGCGTGGAGTCCTCGTACCACCAGTAGTCCTTGACGTCCTCCCCGTGGTTGCCGCCGTCGCCGCCGAGGCCGAACATCCGCTCCTTGAGGATCGGGTCCCGCCCGTTCCACAGGGCCAGGGCGAAACAGAACGTCTGCCGGTCGTCGCAGACGCCCGCCATGCCGTCCTCGTTCCACCGGTAGGCTCGGGACCGCGCGTGATCGTGGGGGAAGTAGTCCCACGCCGTGCCGTGTTCGCTGTAGTCCTCCCGTACCGTCCCCCACGCCCGCTCGGACAGATAGGGACCCCATGCGCGCCAGTCCTGCTCCCCGGCGTCGGCCTGGGCGAGCCGGTGCCGCTCTGGGTCGGGGGTCGCGGAGTTCGGACGGTCGGTGATCACCTGCACATCTTCGACGCCGCCGGGGTACTTGACCACAGGGGCCATTGTCGTCGTGGCGGGTGACACCCCGCCGGTGGTGGAGGAAAGTTGATCGAGATTCGCTTCGGTCCGCAGGTCTGCGGAGACCTGTCCGCGTCGTCGACCCGGGAGTGGCTGGTCACCGACGGGCGGGGCGGCTACGCCATGGGCACGGTCGCCGGGCTGCGCACCCGGCGCTACCACGGGCTGCTCGTGGTGGCCGGGGATACGCCGGCCGCCCGCAAGGTGGGCCTGGTCAGCCTCGACCCGGCGGTGACCCTGCCGTCCGGGCGGCAGGTCCGGCTCGGCGCGCACGAGTGGTCCTCCGGCGTGGTCGACCCGCGCGGCTTCGAGCTGCTGGAGCGCTTCGACCTCACCGAGGGGGTGCCCCGCTGGCGCTGGCGGGTCGGCGACGTAGTGATCGAGCGGGAGATCGCCATGGCGTACGGCCGGTCCTGCGTGGCGGTGGTGCACCGACTGATCTCCGGCGGCCCGGTCCGGCTCGACCTGGCCGCGGCCTGCACCTGGCGGGACGCGCACGGCGAGCGGCGGGCGGACGGCCCGACCCCGCGGCTGGAGCAGGCGGCCGGCGGGGCGGTGGTGGAGGGCGCCTTCCGGCTGGCCGGGCCCGACTGGACCCCCGAGGGGCGCTGGTGGCTCGGCGCGCACCATCGGGAGGAGGCGGCGCGCGGGCTGCACCCCGACGAGGACCTCTGGTACGCGGGCCGGTTCTCCGGCGCCCTCGACGAGCCCGGCGCCGAGGTGTCCGTGCTGGCCTGGGCGGACGACCTGGCCGAGGAGCCGCCGCCGGCGACCGCGCTGGTGGAGGCGGCCCGGCGTCGCCACCGGGCGGTGGTGGCCGCGGCGAAACCGGACGACGACGTCGACGCCACCCTCGCCCTGGCGGCCGACGCGTTCGTGGTGCGCACCCGCACCGGCCCGGACGTGGTGGCCGGCTACCCCTGGTTCGGGGCCTGGTCGCGGGACACCATGACCTCCTACGAGGGACTCCTCCTCCGCACCAACCGGGGCGACGAGGGCCGGGAGCTGCTGCGGGCGTACGCGGCCACGCTGTCGGAGGGGATGCTGGCGAACACCGCCGACACCGGGCGGGTGGAGCACAACACGGTCGACGCGACGCTGTGGTTCCTGCACGCGGTGAACCGGCACGTCACCGTCACCGGCGACACCGACCTCGGCGCGGAGCTGCTGCCCGCGCTGCACGGCGTGGTGGCAGCGCACGTGGCGGGCACCCGCTACGGCATCGGCGTCGACCCGGCCGACGGGCTGCTCACCCAGGGCGGCCCGCCCGACGTCGCGCTCACCTGGATGGACGCCCGGGTCTACGGGGTGCCGGTCACCCCGCGCACCGGCAAGCCGGTCGAGGTCAACGCGCTCTGGGTGAACGGGCTGGCCGGGCTCGCCGAGCTGACCGAGCTGGCCGGGCGGGACGCCACCGAGCTCCGGGGGCGGCACGCGCGGGCCGCCGCCGCGTTCCGGGAGCGCTTCCCCACGCCGGCCGGCTGGCTGCACGACGTGGTGGACGCGCCGGCGCCCGCGTATCCGCTCGGTGGGGCGCCGCACCACGACGACGACCTGCTCCGCCCCAACCAGCTGCTCGCCTGGTCGCTGCCGTACGCGCCGCTGGAGCCGGACGAGGTCACCCTGCGCCGGGTCGCCGAAGGGCTGTTCACCCCGCTCGGGCCGCGCAGCCTCTCCCCCGACTCCCCCGGTTTCGTCGGGTGGCACCGGGGCGGCCCGGCCGAGCGGGACTCCGGCTACCACCAGGGCACCGTCTGGCCCTGGCTGATCGGGCCGTTCGTCGACGCGTACCGCCGGGCCGGCCTGCCCGCCGACGACCTGCTGGTGGGGCTGGAGGGGCACCTGACCGAGTACGGCCTGGGCTCGGTGAGCGAGACGGCCGACGGGCTCGCCCCGCACGCCGCCACCGGCTGCCCGTTCCAGGCGTGGTCGGTGGCCGAGCTGCTGCGCGTCCGACGGCTGCGCCGGTAACACGTTACAGACCGGCAACCGGCGCGTCTCCGCTGGTTATCGACCGCTGGGCAGGATGGGTTGCGACCCCACGACGCGCCCCACGCGGTGCCGTCGCGGTGCGGGAACCACAACTCAGAGGGGGCCGCATGTCCGCTGACGCCGAAGTGATCGACATCCAGCCCGCCCGGCGCCAGCGGGTGCTGATCCTCTCCTGGGAGTACCCGCCCGTGCTCGTCGGTGGCCTCGGCCGTCACGTGCACGCGCTCTCCATCGCGCTGGCCGCCGCCGGCCACGAGGTCACCGTCGTCACCCGGCACGCCGAGGGCGCCCCTCTGGAGGAGTACGCCGAGGGCGTGCGCGTCCTGCGGGCCGCCGAGGACCCGGTCCGGTTCCCGCTCGCCACCGACTCGCTGCTGGCCTGGACCATGGCGTTCAACCACACCCTCACCCGGACCGCCCTACGCGCCGCCGAAGCCGGCGACTACGACGTCGTCCACGCCCACGACTGGCTGGTCGCGCACACCGCGGTCACCCTGGCCGAGCACCTGGACCTGCCCCTGGTCACCACCATCCACGCCACCGAGGCGGGCCGGCACCAGGGCTGGCTGCCGGCGGAGATGAACCGCACCATCCACGGCGTCGAACACTGGCTGAGCAACGCCTCGGCCCGGGTGATCGCCTGCTCCGGCTACATGCGCGACCAGGTGGCCCGGCTGTTCGACGTGCCGGCCGGGCGGATCGACGTGGTGCCCAACGGGGTGGACCACCGGGCCTGGCACGCCCGCCCCCGAGCCGTCTCCGCCGCCCGGGCCCGGTTCGCCGGGGCCGGCCCGCTGGTCGGGTACGCCGGCCGGCTGGTGTACGAGAAGGGCGTGCAGCACCTGATGCACGCGGTGCCGTACCTGCGCGACCGGCACCCGGGCCTGCGGGTGGTGATCGCCGGCGACGGCCCCTACCGGGAGGAGCTGGTCGACCAGGCGCGCCGGCTGCACCTCACCGACACCGTCCAGTTCGCCGGCTTCCTGGACGCCGCCGACCTCCCGGCGGTCCTCGGCGCCACCGACGCGACAGTGGTCCCGAGCCTCTACGAGCCGTTCGGCATGATCGCCCTGGAGGCGGCCGCCGCCGGCGCGCCCCTCGCGGTGGCGGAGACCGGCGGCCTGGCCGAGATCGTCGAGCCCGGGGTGACCGGGGTGACCTTCCCGCACGGCGACCCGGACGCGCTGGCCGGCGCGGTCGACCGGCTGCTCGGCGACGAGGTCTTCGCCCGCCGGGTCGCCCGCCGCGCCCGCACCATGGTCGCCGAGCGCTACGCCTGGTCCGCCATCGCCGCCCGGACCGCCGGCAGCTACGCCACCGCCCGCCGCGAGCACGGCGCGTTCCAGGCCCGCCGGGCGACGGCGCTGCCGGCCGGTGGCCGATCCGCCATCGCCATCCCCGACGGGAACCTGCTGGCCGGGGCAGCGAGCTGAGCCGGGCCGCCCGCACGGGCGATAGGTGTCCCCCGATCCGTTGGCTATTGTGGACATCCACCAGCGGTGAGGAGTGCGGTGCAGCAGGTAGTGATCGCCGGCCGGTACCACCTGCTCGACCTGGTCAGACGCGGCGGGATGGGCCGGGTCTGGCGGGCCCGGGACGAGATGCTGCACCGCGAGGTGGCGGTGAAGCAGGTGGTGCCGCCGGCCCGGCTCGCCCCGCACGAACGCGACGAGTTGCGCGGCCGGACGCTCCGTGAGGCGCGGACGGCCGCCGGGCTCAGCCACCCGAACGTTGACCCGGCCGTTTCGGCGAGCGTGGTCGAGCATCGGGACAGGTTCGCCCGGTTCGGTGCCGAGTACGTCGAGGCCGCTCTCGCCGCGCAGGGCCGCCGGCTCCTGGTGGTCGACCCCGCCGAGGTGGACGACGACCTCGTGGGTGACGTGACCGAGATCCTGACGTCGCTGTGCGTCCGCCTGTATGGCCGCCGCGTGGCGGCGAACCGCGCCCGTCGTGCTGTCGAGGCGGTCACCGAGGCCACGTCGTGAAGGCGGTCCAGGCGTACCGTTTCGCCCTCGACCTGACCCCGTCGCAGGAGCGCGACGTGCTCGCGCACGCCGGGGCCGCCCGGGTCGCGCACAACTGGGCGCTGGCCCGGGTGAAGGCGGTGATGGGCCAACGGGCGGCAGAACGCACCTATGGTGTGCCGGAGGAGTTGTTGACCCCGGCGGTCAGTTGGTCGCTGCCTGCGTTGCGTAAGGCGTGGAACGCCGCGAAGACTGATGTCGCGCCGTGGTGGCGGGAGTGTTCGAAGGAAGCATTCAACACCGGCCTCGACGCGCTCGCCCGCGCGTTGAAGAACTGGTCGGACTCCCGCAGCGGTAGGCGGGCCGGCCGTCCGGTCGGTTTCCCGCGGTTTAAGTCTCGCCGCCGCACCACACCGACCGTGCGGTTCACCACCGGCACGATCCGGGTCGAGTCGGACCGTAAGCATGTGGTGCTGCCCCGGCTGGGACGGTTGAAGCTACACGAGTCCGCCCGAAAGCTGGCCCGGCGTATCGACAACGCCACCGCCCGGATCATGTCGGCCACCGTTCGGCGTGACGGCGGCCGGTGGCATGTGTCTTTCTGCGTCGAGGTTGAGCGGGTCGTCTGCGTACCGGCCCGTCCCGACTCGACGGTCGGTGTCGACGTCGGCGTCAAGCACCTCGCCGTGCTGTCAACCGGCGAACTAGAGCCGAACCCACGCCACCTTAGCGACGCCCAGCGCCGCCTTCCGCAGACTCGGCAGGTCAATGTCGCGTAAGGCCGGCCCGGACCGGCGCACCGGCCAGCGCCCTTCGCGCCGGTGGCAGCGCGTCTCTGCCCGGCTCGCTCGGGCCCACGCCCGGGTGGCGAACCTGCGCCGCGACAGCCTGCACAAGCTCACCACCCGCCTCACCCGCGAGCACGGCGCGATCGTGATGGAAGACCTCAACGTCGCCGGGATGCTGCGCAACCGGCGCCTGGCCCGGCACATCGCCGACGCCAGCTTCGGCGAGCTGCGACGGCAACTCACCTACAAGACGCAGTGGAACGGTGGTCGGCTTGTCGTCGCCGACCGCTGGTATCCATCGAGCAGAACGTGTTCGGGTTGCGGCGCGGTGAAAACCAAACTGGCCCTGTCCGAGCGCACCTACACCTGCCAGACGTGCGGCCTGGCCATAGATCGTGACCTTAACGCCGCCCTCAACTTGGCCGCTCTGGCGGCTGAGTACGACACCGCCGGGAGTGGCCCGGTGGCAGCACGTGGAGCCAACCAGAAGACCCGCGTACGCGGGCAGGTGGCAGTGAAGCGTGAACCCGGCACCGCCACGGCGGGTCAGACCGGGACCGTCTCACCGCAAGGCGGGACTACCCACCGTGTGCTCCCCAGAGCGCACTGAGAGGTAACGGGTGTCCAGCGTCGAGGCAGACCTCTGGTCGCTGGGCGCCACCCTGCACGCGGCCGTGGAGGGCCGGTCCCCGTACGCCCGCAGCACCGCGATGGCCACGCTGACCGCGCAGTACTGGCCGTGACGTCATGACGTGAGCGAGGGTGACCGATGCTTCGGTGTCGCCTCCGCTCACGGCTGTTCAATAGGCTGTCGCTAGGGCATTTGCCCGGGCCGGTCGACGACGGCGAGGCTGAGGACGACTTCGCGCCGTAGCTGCTCTGCCGGGCGGCCGGCGTCGGCTGGACCTGCCAGCCGAGGAATTCATAGGTCTTCGGCTCGAAGAGCAGGTCGTAACGAGCCAGCGGACCAGACAAGGAGACCGCGGCCCCGGTTCGGCCCACAGCCCGCCCGGGCGGCGGCTGCTGCGGCTGAAGGGCCGCCGGCCCGCGATAACGGAAGGCGCTATGTGCCTGCTTTGGCTGAGGCCGCGCCTCAGCTTGACGCGGCGCCGAAAAGCGTGGCGGACCTGCCGCCACCACGCCAATCGGCCGCGCAAACCCACCCGTGCCCCTCGGCCGCCCATGGGCGCGCAGAACGAGGCCCACCATGACCAGCAGCCGCTACGCCCAGCTCGCCTCCGTCCGCGTCGGCTGCGTTGTCTGACCTTCCTTCAGAGCTGTTCGTGAATGAGATACCCGGCACCGGGCTTCGATTCAGTCACGGGTCACTGGGCAGAGCCAACCTGCCACTTGCATCGCTGTCGCTCGAAGGTCCGCCAGAGGGCGGTTGAACATCGGCTCGTGGTGCGCCAGCGTCTCATCACCGACAGACGCCCCGGCGCCGCGGGGTCGGGACGACATACTTCCTGGTGGTTCGGCGGCGCCCGCCGGGCCGGTCCGCGAACCCCTCCCCAGTGGACCGTCCGGGTGATGCCCCGGGACGCGATGCCTAACTACAGTGGCGTAGTTTTGTCGATCAAGATCTCTGGGGAGGGCGAGCCGAGATGATGGGACCGTCCCACGCGCTGTCCGGCGCGGCGGTGTGGCTGGCCGGCTCCTGGGCGCTGGACCAGTTCGCCGACTATCACCAGACGCCGCTCGCGCTGGCGGTCGGCACCGCGGTCTGCGCGGGCGGGGCACTCTTCCCCGACCTCGACCTCTCCGGCAAGGTGACCCGCAACCAGGGCGGCGCCACGGTGGCCCGGACGTTCGGGGTGTTCAGCCTCTTCATCGCCGAGGTGATGGAGAAGATCTCGCTGGGCGTCTACTACGCGACCAAGCTCAGCCGGGATCCGCGTCGCAACAACGGGCACCGGACGCTGACCCACACCCTCCCGTTCACCCTGCTGGTCGGCTGGGGCACCACCGCGCTCTGCGCCGCGTACGGCAAGTGGGCGGTGGTGAGCATCCTCTTCTTCATGATCGGTCTGGCGCTGCGCGGGCTCTTCGACGAGTGGGCCGAGCGGGCCGGTTGGGTGGTCGTCACCCTGTTGTCGGCGGCCGCGGCCTGGTTCACCTTCGCCAACCTGCCCGGCGACCGCGGCTATCCGCTCATCGGCACCGCGGTCGGGGTGGGCTGCTTCGTGCACATCCTCGGCGACATGATCACCAAGGCGGGGGTGCCGATCCTCTGGCCCATCCCGATCAAGCGGCGGATGTGGCTGATGATCGGGCTGCCCAACGGCATCGCGCTGCGTACCGGGAGCAAGGCCGAGACGATCGTGCTGCGCGCGGCGCTGACCGTGCTCGCCGTGCTCGCCGCGGTGGGGCTGGTCGCGCCCTCGGTGCTGCACCGGTTCAATATCGAGGTGTGACGGACCCGGTGGACGGCGAGGGGCCGGCGGACCACACCGGGCCGCCGGCCGAGGACGCGGCCGTGCCGGAGTTCTGGTGGCGGCTCGGGTTGCCCGGGCTCGCCGACGTGCACACCCACTTCCTGCCGCCCCGCATGCTGCGCAAGGTGTGGGCGTACTTCGACGCGGCCGGGCCGCTGGTCGGCACCGAGTGGCCGATCCGCTACCGGTGGGACGACGCGGCGCGGGTGGCGCACCTGCGTCGGCTCGGCGTGCGGGCGTTCACCGCGCTGGCGTACCCGCACCGGCCCGGCATGGCCGAGTCGCTGAACGCCTGGACGCTGGAGTTCGCGGCGCGTACGCCGGGTTGCCTGCCCTCGGCGACCTTCTTCCCGGAGCCGGCGGCCGCGCGCTACGTGGCGGACGCCCTGGCGGCCGGCGCCCGGGTGTTCAAGGTGCACGTCCAGGTGGGCGGCTTCGCGCCGACCGACCCCGCGCTGGACGCCGTGTGGGGGCTGCTGGCCGAGGCCGGCGTGCCGGTGGTGGTGCACGCCGGGCACGCGCCGGTCGGCACCGCCCACACCGGACCGGCCTCGTTCGCGGCGCTGCTCTCCCGGCACCCGGGGCTGCCCGCGATCGTGGCGCACCTGGGCGCGCCCGACTACTCGGCCTTCCTGAAGCTGGCCGAGCGGTACCGGCACGTGCGGCTGGACACCACGATGGCGTTCACCTCGTTCTTCGACCGGTTCGTGCCGTTTCCCGCGGCGGAGCTGCCGCGGCTGCGGGAGCTGGGGCTGGCCGGCAAGGTGCTGCTCGGCAGCGACTTCCCGAACATCCCCTACCCGTACGCCAGCCAGCTGACCGGGCTGGCCCGGCTCGACCTCGGCGACGACTGGCTGCGGGCGGTCTGCTGGGACGCGGCCGCCACGCTGTTCGACCTGGCCTGAGCCGGCCGCCGCGCCGGCGGCGGCATCTTGTCACCGGCTATTGACGTGCCCGCAACACCTGGCCTACCTTGCTGTCGAAACGCTTCGTCGAAGCGCTTCGACAACCGCCCGGAAGCGCCGGAGGAGGTGTGGGATGGCCACCATGCAGGACGTCGCCCGCCGCGCCGGCGTGTCGGTCAGCACCGTGTCGTACGTGCTCACCGGCGCCCGCCCGATCTCCCAGGCCACCCGGGACAAGGTGCACGCCGCGATGGCGGACCTGGACTACCAGCCCAACGCGATGGCCCGGGGGCTGGCCAGCCGGCGCAGCCGGATCCTCGGGCTGCTCATGCCGATGGACGAGCGCGGCTTGGGCGCCACCGAGACCGCCTTCGTCACCGGCGCGGCGGCCGCCGCCAGCGCCGCCGGCTACCACCTGGTGCTCTCCCCGATCGGCGCGGGTGACAGCGACGAGCTCCGCCGGCTGGCCAGCCAGCGGATGATCGACGGGGCGCTGCTCATGGAGGTGCAGCTCGACGACCCCCGGGTGGACCTGCTGCGCGAGCTGGGCGTCCCGCTGGTGCTGATCGGGCGCACTGCCGACACCACCGGCCTGTCGTACGTCGACATCGACTTCGACCGCACGGTCCGGGACGCCGTCGACCACCTGGTCGGGCTTGGGCACCGGCGGATCGTCTACGTCAACCACTCCACGGCGACCATCGCGCAGGGCTACGGCCCGGCGCTGCGCACCCGGGATGCCTTCGTGGCGGCGATGACCGGGCACGGCCTCGATCCACTCATGATCGCCGCGGAGGACAGTGCGGCCGGCGGGCGGGCCGCGCTGAGCGACGCGTTCGGCCGGGCGCCCGACCTCACCGCGGTCCTCGCCATGAACGAGAACGCCGTCTTCGGCATCCTCGGGGAGCTGGTCGGGCGGGGTCTGAGCGTGCCGGGCGACGTCTCGGTGATCTCGATGGTCACCTCACCCCAGGTCGCCGAGCTGGCGACACCGGCGCTGACCGCGATGACCTCACCCGGCTCCGCGCTGGGCCGGATCGCGGTCGAGACGCTGCTGCGGCACCTCGATGCCGGCAGCGGCGAGATCCACCAGCAACTGCTCCCCTGCGTCCTGGAGGTCCGCGGCTCGAGCGGACCACCCGGTGCGGCGGGTGGCGACAGCACCACCGGGGCCGGGCCTGCCAGGCCGGCGCCGGCGCGTACCGAGGAAGCAGCCCGCCGCCGCGCTGCCACGCGACGACGGGCCTGAGGGAGTACCGGCTCGATACTCATCAAGGAGACTAGCAATGCAGCGACTCCGGAGAGTCGCCGCGGCGGCCGTGGTGGCCGCGCTCGCGGCGACCGGCGTGACCGCCTGCGGCGACGACGGCGAAGAGGGCAGTGGGGCGAAGGTCCTCAAGCTCTGGCACTACGAGAGCGCCAACAGC
Organism: Micromonospora sp. NPDC023966; assembly: GCF_040639095.1. Classification (NCBI taxonomy): domain Bacteria; kingdom Bacillati; phylum Actinomycetota; class Actinomycetes; order Micromonosporales; family Micromonosporaceae; genus Micromonospora; species Micromonospora sp. NPDC023966. The sequence continues at coordinate 117,844 of NZ_JBEZZJ010000014.1, forward strand.
GCGATGGGCGTCGCCTGGGACAAGGCGATCGAGATCTTCAAGCAGGAGCACCCCGGCGTGGAGGTCCGCTTCGAGCGCAAGGCGTTCGAGCAGATCCAGCAGAACGCCGGCATGATCATCAACTCGTCCGAGGGCCCGGACATCATGGAGTACAACAAGGGCAACGCCACCGCGGGCCTGCTCTCTTCCCAGGGCCTGCTCACCGACCTGACCGGCGAGGCCACCAAGCGCGGCTGGGACAAGGCGCTCAGCCCCAGCCTGCAGACCACCGCCCGCTACGACGACAAGGGCGTGATGGGCTCGGGCAACTGGTTCGGCGTGCCGAACTACGGCGAGTACGTGATGGTCTACTACAACAAGGACCTGTTCACGAAGTACGGCGTCAAGGTGCCGACCACGCTCGACGAGATGACCGCGGCGATGGACACCTTCGTCGGCAAGGGCGTCACCCCGCTGGGCACGGCGGGCGCCGAGTATCCGGCCGGGCAGCTCTTCTACCAGCTCGCCCTGTCGAAGGCGGACCGGGCGTTCGTGAACGACTACCAGCTCTACAAGAACCCGGTCGACTTCCACGCCGACCCGCTGAAGTACGGCGCGGAGACCTTCGCGCAGTGGGTGGGCAAGGGCTACGTGTCGAAGGACTCCGCCAGCGCGAAGGCGGAGGACATGGGGACCGCGTTCATCGCCGGCAAGACCCCGATGATCGTCTCCGGCAGCTGGTGGTACGGCCGGTTCAAGGACGAGATCAAGTTCGACTGGGACACCTTCCTCTTCCCCGGCAACAAGCTCAACGCCGGCTCGTCGGGCAACCTCTGGGTGGTCCCGGCCAGCAGCAAGGCCAAGAGCCTGGCGTACGACTTCGTCGACATCACGCTGCGCCCGGAGGTCCAGGCGCTGATCGGCAACAACGGCGGCGTCCCGGTCGCCGGTGACCCGACCAAGATCAGCGACCCGAAGGACAAGAAGCTGATTGAGAACTTCAACGCGATCAGCGGCCAGGACGGCCTGGCCTTCTACCCGGACTGGCCGGTGCCCGGCTACTACGACGTGCTCGTCTCCGGCTTCCAGGGGCTGATCAACCGGTCCAAGTCGCCCGAGCAGGTGCTCGACGCGATCGCCAAGCCCTACCAGGACGGCGTCGCGGAGATCAAGCGCGACTGACGACGGCGCGGGGCGGCGGCGCCCGGCGCGACCGGGCGCCGCCGCCCCACCGCGGAAGGACCCTCCCATGGCAGTGCCCGACACCGTGGCCGCCCCCGAGCGCGCGACCACGCCACCCCCGCCGGCGGTGACCGCCCGGCGTCGCCGCCCCCGCCCCGACCGGGCGTACTGGCTCTACCTGCTCCCCGGCGCGGTGCTCTTCCTGCTGGTCATCGGCGGCCCGCTGGCCTACACCGGCTACCTCTCGCTCACCCGCTGGTCCGGGGTCGGCGACCCCACCTTCATCGGCCTGGAGAACTACCAGAACCTGCTGCACGACGACGTCTTCTGGGCCTCGTTCCGCAACACCCTGGCGATGATCGTCGCCATGGTGGTGCTGCCCACCCTGATCGGCCTGGTGCTCGCCGCGGTGCTCTTCGACGCCATCGGCCGCCGGTTCCGGCCCCGCACGGCCGCCGCGCTGCGGGCCGCCTTCTACCTGCCGCAGGTGCTCCCGGTCGTGGTGGCCGGCATCGTCTGGGGCTGGATCCTGCGGCCGGACGGCGCGTTCAACGGGCTGCTCGACGCGGTCGGGCTCGGCGCGCTGCGGCACGACTGGCTCGGCGACCCGGACACCGCGCTGCCCGCGGTGATGGCGGTGATGATCTGGGTGCAGATCGGCTATCCGGTGGTCGTCTTCATGGCGGCGCTGGAACGGGTCGACCCGGAGCTCTACGAGGCCGCCGAGATGGACGGCGCCGGCTGGTTCCGCCGGTTCCGGGCGATCACCCTCCCGCAGATCCGGCCCGAGACGTTCGTGGTCGGGCTGACCTGCACCATCGCGGCCATGAAGGTGTTCGGGCCGATCTACGCGCTCACCCGGGGCGGGCCGGAGAACGCCACCAACGTCCCGTCCTACTTCGCCTACTACACCTTTTTCAAGAAGCTGCACGTCGGCTACGGCTCGGCGATCTCCATGGTGCTCACGCTGATCATCGTGGCGGTGAGCGTGCTCTTCATCCGGGCGCAGAACCGGGCCGAGCGACGGGACGGAGGGCTCTGATGGCCGTCACGACCACCCCGGCCGCCGGCCGGGCCCCACGGGTCCGGGACCGGCACGACCGCGGCGCCGGCCGCTGGGCGGTGCTCGCCCTGGTCACCGTTGCGGCGCTGGCCATGCTGGTGCCGTTCGCGTTCATGCTGCTCAACGCCTTCAAATCCCCCGGCGACTACTCGACGAACGGCCCGCTGAGCTGGCCGTCGGAGTTCTACACCAAGGGGTTGCGGACCTACTGGGAGCAGGTCGACTTCCCGGTGAAGCTGTGGAACTCGGTCCTCATCTCCGGCTCGGTCGCCGTGGCCGGCGTGCTGGTCTCCCTGCTGAACGCGTACGCGCTGGGCATCGGCCGGGTCCGCGGCCGGCTCTGGATCATCGGGCTCTTCCTGCTGGCCAACATGCTGCCGCAGGAGGCGCTGGTCTACCCGCTCTACCACTTCGCCAAGGAGGCCGGGCTCTACAACACCCGGCTCGCCGTGATCATCATCTTCACGGTCATCCAGAGCGCCTTCGGCACCTACCTGCTCGCCTCGGTGCTGAGCACCTTCCCCCGCCAACTGCTGGAGGCGGCGGCGCTGGACGGCGCCGGCAAGTGGCGGATCCTCTGGCGGGTGGTGCTGCCGAACCTGCGACCCACCCTCGCCGTGCTGCTGGTCTTCTTCTTCATCTGGACCTGGAACGAGTTCCTCATCCCGCTGGTCATGCTCATCGACAACCAGACCCAGACCGTCCCGGTGGCGCTCGCCTCGTTGCAGGGCGACCGGCTGATGGACGCCCCCACCACCAACGCCGGCGCGCTGCTCAGCCTGGTGCCGGCGATCCTGTTCTTCCTCATCTTCCAGCGCACCCTGGCGCGCGGCATCACGGCAGGAGCCGAGCGATGAAGTTCACCGACGGGTACTGGCAACTGCGCCCCGGGGTCCGCGTGCTGCGGCCCGGCACGGTCGAGTCGGTGGAGCCGGACGAGCGCGGATTCACCGTGTTCGCCCCGACCGGCCGGATCGCCGGACGCGGCGACACCCTCAACCGGCCGGTGGTCACCGTCCGGTTCTTCTCCCCGGCGCCCGGGGTGATCGGGGTGACCATCGGCCACCACACCGGCGGGCTGCCCAAGCAGCCCCGCTTCGCCCTCGCCGACTCCGCCGAGCACCCGGTGCACGTCGAGGTCACCGGGCTGCACGCCCTGCTGACCACCGGCGAACTGACCGTCCGGGTGGCCCTCACCGGCCGCTGGCGGGTCGACTTCCTGCGCGGCGACCGGCTGGTCACCTCGTCCACCGAGCGTAGCGTCGGCATCGTCACCGACGCCGAGGGCGGCACGTACGTGCACGAGCGGCTCACGCTCGGCGTCGGCGAGACCATCCACGGCCTCGGCGAGCGGTTCGGGGCGTACGTCAAGAACGGCCAGACCGTCGACATCTGGAACGCCGACGCCGGCACCGCCAGCGAGCAGGCGTACAAGAACGTGCCGTTCTACCTGAGCAGCGCCGGGCACGGGGTCTTCGTCGACCACCCCGAGCACGTCTCCTTCGAGATCGGCTCGGAGGTGGTGTCGCAGACCCAGTTCAGCGTGGCGGGGCAGTCGCTCACCTACCACCTGATCGACGGCCCCACCCCGAAGGACGTGCTGCGCCGGTACACCGCGCTGACCGGCCGCCCGGCCCGGGTGCCCGCCTGGTCCTACGGGCTCTGGCTGTCCACCTCGTTCACCACCTCGTACGACGAGAAGACGGTGAACGAGTTCATCGACGGGATGGCCGAGCGGGACGTGCCGCTGTCGGTGTTCCACTTCGACTGCTTCTGGATGCGCCAGTTCCACTGGGTCGACTTCATCTGGGACCCGGCGACCTTCCCCGACCCGGAGGGCATGCTGCGCCGGCTGCACGAGCGCGGCCTGAAGGTCTGCGTCTGGATCAACCCGTACATCGCACAGCGGTCGTACCTGTTCGAGGAGGGCCGGCAGGCCGGCTACCTGGTGCGCCGGCCGGACGGCTCGATCTGGCAGTGGGACATGTGGCAGGCCGGCATGGCGCTGGTCGACTTCACCAACCCGGACGCGGCCGCCTGGTACGCCGGCAAGCTCAAGGTGCTGCTCGACATGGGCGTCGACTGCTTCAAGACCGACTTCGGCGAGCGGATCCCGACCGACGTGGTCTGGCACGACGGCGCCGACCCACAGCGGATGCACAACTACTACTCCTACCTCTACAACAAGACGGTCTTCGAGCTGCTGGAGGCCGAACGCGGCGAGGGTGAGGCGGTCCTCTTCGCCCGGTCGGCCACCGCCGGCGGGCAGCAGTTCCCGGTGCACTGGGGCGGCGACTGCGAGTCCACCTTCGAGGCGATGGCCGAGTCGCTGCGCGGCGGGCTGTCGCTGGCCGCGTCGGGCTTCGGCTACTGGAGCCACGACATCGGCGGCTTCGAGGGCACCCCGGACGCCACGGTGTTCAAGCGGTGGATCGCCTTCGGGCTGCTCTCCTCGCACTCGCGCCTGCACGGCTCCGGCTCCTACCGGGTGCCGTGGGCGTTCGACGACGAGGCGGTGGACGTGCTGCGCCACTTCACCCGGCTCAAGCTGCGCCTGATGCCGTACCTGGCGGCCGCCGCCGAGGAGGCGCACCGGGAGGGCCTGCCGATCATGCGGCCGATGCTGCTGGAGTTCCCGGACGACCCGACCACCGCGTACCTCGACCGGCAGTACATGCTCGGCCCGGACCTGCTGGTGGCGCCGGTGCTGAGCGCGGACGGCCAGGTGACCTACTACGTGCCGGCCGGCACCTGGACCCACCTGGTCACCGGCGAGCGGGTGAGCGGCCCGGGCTGGGTGACCGAGAAGCACGACCCGGACAGCGTGCCGGTGCTCGTCCGGCCCGGCGCGGTGATCCCGACCGGGGCGCGCGACGACCGGCCGGACTACGCCTGGGCCGACGGCGTGCGGCTGCGGCTGTTCGCGCCGGTCGAGGGGCAGCGGACCCGGGTACGGGTGCCGGCCCCGGACGGCGGGCCGGGCGCCGAGTTCGAGGTGCGCTACCGGGACGGTGCGGCCGACGCCGAGCTGGTGTCGGGGTCTTCGTCGGGATACGTGGTGGAGGTGACGGGATGAGCAGGGTCGAGTTTCCCGAGGGCTTCGTCTGGGGTACGGCCACGGCGGCCTACCAGATCGAGGGGGCGGCGAAGGAGGACGGCCGGGGACCGTCCATCTGGGACACCTACAGCCACACGCCGGGGCTGACCCGCAACGGGGACACCGGCGACGTGGCCGCCAACCACTACCACCGGTGGGCGGAGGACCTGCGCCACCTGGCCGAGCTCGGGGTCGGGGCGTACCGGTTCTCGATCTCCTGGCCCCGGGTCCAGCCGGGCGGTGCCGGCCGGCTCAACCCGGCCGGGGTGGACTTCTACTCGCGGCTGGTGGACCGGCTGCTCGAGCTCGGCATCCAGCCGGTCGCCACGATGTACCACTGGGACCTGCCGCAGGAGCTGGAGGACGCGGGCGGCTGGCCGGCCCGGGACACGGCGCTGCGGTTCGCCGACTACGCCGTCGGGATCGTCGGGGCGCTCGGCGACCGGGTGCACACCTGGACCACGCTCAACGAGCCGTGGTGCTCGGCCTACCTCGGGTACGCCTCCGGCGTGCACGCCCCGGGCCGGACCGAGCCGGCCGCGGCGCTGGCCGCCGTGCACCACCTGAACCTGGCGCACGGCCTGGCCGGACGCCGGGTCCGCGAGCTGGCCCCGGCCGCCCTGCTCTCGGTCACGCTGAACCTGCACGTGATCCGGCCGGCCTCGGACTCGGCCGCCGACCACGACGCGGTACGCCGGATCGACGCGCTGGCCAACCGGGCGTTCCTCGGCCCGATGCTGACCGGGGGGTACCCGGCCGACCTGCTGGCCGACACCGCCGCGGTGACCGACTGGTCCTTCGTGCAGGACGGCGACGAGCGGACCGCCGCCGTGCCGCTGGACGTGCTGGGCGTCAACTACTACTCCAGCACCCTGGTGCGGGCCTGGGACGGGACGTCGCCCCGGTCCGACGCCGACGGGCACGGCGCTTCGGCCCACACCCCGTGGGTGGGTGCCGGCGACGTCGACTTCCTGCCCCAGCCCGGTCCGCACACCGCGATGGGCTGGAACATCGACCCGGGCGGGATGAGCGAGCTGCTGCTGCGCCTGCACCGGGAGCACCCGGACCAGCCGCTGATGATCACGGAGAACGGGGCGGCGTTCGAGGACGTGGTCTCCCCCGACGGCGCGGTGCACGACGACCGGCGGGTGGACTACCTGCGCCGGCACGTCGGCGCGGTGGCGGACGCGATCGCGGCGGGCGCCGACGTCCGCGGCTACTTCGTCTGGTCGCTGCTGGACAACTTCGAGTGGGCGTACGGGTACGACCGCCGGTTCGGCATCATCCGGGTCGACTACGAGACCCAGGCGCGCACCTGGAAGGACAGCGCCCACTGGTACCGGCGCCTGGCCACCACGAACCGGCTGCCGGACGCCTGACGGTCACCGGAGCTGCTCGTCCGCCCAGCGGGCGAGCAGCTCCAGCACCGGCCGGCGGCCGGCGAAGATCGCCGCCTCGTCGCGCCGGTCGTAGGTCTGGCCGGTCGCGCCGCCGGCCCGGTTGAGCATCACCGGTGCGAGCCAGAAGTACTTGGCCGCGCCGGTGAGCCGGACCGCACGGGCCGCCAGCACCGGGTCGACCGCGCCGCGCAGCCCCTCGACGTAGCCGGCGAGCACGGCGTCGGCGACTTCGGGCAGGCGCGCGATGTCGACCAGACCGTCGAAGAAGGTGTCCAGTACGAGGTTCGCCGCGTCCTCACCGATCGGCCCCGGCCCGACGAAGGACCAGTCCAGCAGCACCGGGCCGCCGTCGCTCAGCACCAGGTTCGTCGGCCAGACGTCGTGGTGGCAGAGGGTACGGGGAAGACGGTCCGTGGCCGCCAGCAGTTCTTGCCGCCGCTCCCAGAGCCCCCGCAGCGCGGCCCGCAGCGGTGCGGGCCAGGCCGCCACGGCGACGGGATGGTTCCACGGCACCGGCTCGGTCACCGGGCGACTCAGCGTGTAGTCGCGCAGCCAGTCCCGGGCGAGCCAATCGTGGCCGGACAGCTCGCCGGTCCGGCCCAGCCAGTCGGCGTGCGCGGCCCCGAGCCGGCGGGCCAGCTCGGCGAAGTCGCCCACCGTGCCAGCGGTCCCCGGCCGTCCGTCCGCCTCGGCCAGCCACAGCGCGACCGTGCCGTCCGGCCGCTCCTCGACCGCGAGCACGCCTGGCCCGGCCAGGCCCGCGCCAGCCCAAGCGGTGGTGGCGAGCCCGCTGCGGTACGCCTCGACCTCGCGCCGCCAGTAGTTCCAGTGCCCCGGATCGGCGCTCGCCGCCCAGTGCGCCGGGCCGGCGTCGCCACCGGGCGGCGTGATCAGCTTGAGCACCGCCGGCCGTCCGTCCCGGCGGGTCCGCCAGATGCCGCCGGTCACCCCGTTGAGCGGGTTGTGGGTCAACCCGTCTGCCGGCACATCGGCGGGGACGAGGTCGGGCGGGGGGCGGGTCATCGCGGGCAGCCTACCGGCGGAACGAAGGCGGTCGCATCACTTCGCGGGCAGGGTCCCGGCGTAGCGGAGCCCTCGATCAACCCACCGGGCCAGATCGGCACCATCCGCGCAGGCCGATGGATCCACCGTGATCCAGCCACGCATCGGCCGCCCCCGCATCACCGTCGCCTGTGCGCCGGGCTCCTCCTCCAGCCGCTCGGACTCCGCCGGGTCGACCCGGACCATGAGGCCGCCGGCGCCACGGACGACCACCGCCATGTTGCCGTTCACCATCATCGCCAGGCCACCGAACATGCGCCGCTCGGCAAGTCCGGGTTCGCGCCCGACCAGTTCTCGGACCCGGTTCGCGAGGTTCTCGTCATACGGCATCCCCGCATCCTGACACCCACGTGAGCACCGATGGCCGCCCGGACGGACAGATCGGGACGACGCTGCGTCTATTCAGGCTCAGCGACAAACACGCCATGGCCCTGCTGCCCGTAGATCAGATTGCGAGCATGCAGTTCCCTAACTGCCCGATAGGCCGTTGACCGGGCCACGTTGTACAGCTCGCCGATCTCTGAGACCGACGGCAGTTGTTGCCCTGGCGCGTACTCGCCCGAACGAATCCTGCCCTCGATGTCATCCGCTACGCGCCGGTAGTGCGGTGGTCTGGTTGGCATGATCGGCTCTCCGGAACTTCAGCGGAGATCATGTTTCCAGCCCGGAGGCGATCAGGACAAGCCGACAACCCAGGTAACAGAAGACGCCGAGGACTTGACCACAGTGAGACCTACGCCCCTCGGCCACGGAGAGCTCTGTCGACGGTCACGGCCTGGGCAGGTCGGCGCAGAGCTTCCTCGGGAAGGCCGGCGCGGCAGTGCGGACACGTCCGCAACCGGCCTCCGTCGAACTGGCGATCGTGGCCCAGCCGCGCTCGCCGGTCCAGCGCAGGAAATAGCGGCGCACGTTGACCGACGGCGTGCAGCCCGGCCTCGCCTCGGCACCGCACGGCACCGGATCGAACGGCACCGTCATGACCAGCCAGGCGCCGTCGCAGCCCTCGGGCGAGCCGACGGAGTGCCGGGACACGTCCATGCCGCGGACGGCGACGCTGATCCACGCGGGGTCACAGTGGTCCGCCGGCATCGGATCGCAGCCGAACGCCGGGTCGCAGCGGCGGTACTCCGCACCGTCGCGTTTCCACGGCTCCTGGTTGAGCACGACGAGGCGGCCGGCGATCGGCCCTGGAGCCGTCAACGTCACCTCGCCAGGCGTGTGGGTGGGGCAGGCACCTACCACCTCGGACAGGCGCGAGTCCTGCACCACGTTGGCGTAGATGCGGTTGTTCTCCTCGGTGAAGTAGGTGATTCGCGGACTTCGGGAGCATCCGTCGGCGTCACCCAGCAGCGCCACGGTCAGCACGAGCGAGCGCGGGTCGGGGCTGACCCGAACGGCGGTGACGTCAGCCTGGTAGGTGACCCAGCGGGTGTCCCCGGAGGAGGCGTCCCGCGCGGGCGCGGCGCCCGGCTTGGCGCAGCTCACGAGCGCGGCCAGGCACAGCAGGGCGGTAACGAGTCGACGCATGGCAACGAGTATCGGCCGCCCCGCGGACCCGGCACATCCGTACGGGTACTCAGCCCACCTCAGACGCCGACCCGCTGCTCCGGGATGCTCAGGCCGTAGAGCGCCATCAGCTCCGGGCTGTCGATCCGGCTGCCGTCGGCCACCGAGTCGCAGGCGATGTCCACGATCTGGTCCTTGTGCGCCAGCAGGTAGGGCCGGGCGCCGACGTCGGCGCTGGCCAGCGTGGCGATGCCGGACCAGTGCCGGCGGCCGAAGAGCATCGGGTAGCCGCGCAGCCCGTCGTAGGTGGCGCAGACCAGCACGTCCGGGTAGGGCAGGGCGGCGACCCGGCGGATCGCCGCGGCGGTGAGCCCGGGCATGTCCACCGGCACCACGACGACCGCCTCGATGGTCTCGTCGGTCAGCGCGGCCAGCCCGGCCCGGATCGAGGAGCCGACCCCGGTCCCCCAGGCCCGGTTGACCACCACGGTGGCGGCGGTCAGGTCGGTCGTCTGCCGCACCTGGTCCGCCGCCGCGCCCAGCACGACCACGACCTCCACGCAGCCCGCCTCGGCCATCGTGTCGATCATCTGGCTGACCAGCGGCTTCTTCCCCTGGTGCAGCAGCGCCTCGGGCCCGCCGATCCGGCGGCCCCCACCAGCGGCGATGATCATTCCTGCGATCCGGTTCAGCGGTGCCCCCTCGACCTGGGGGATGGGCCGGAGGCAGCAGCGCCCGGTCCGTCCCGTCGTACGCACACCGGGCCCAACGAGCGCGCCCGGGAGCGGGTAGCGGGGCAAAACGGAAAATTGACCGACTATGCCGCGTCGGCGTAGCAGTCCACGACGGACAGGTCGAGCGGGAAGCGGACCGGCGTCTCGCCGAACAGCAGCCGGGTGGCCCGCTCCCCGGCCTCGGTGACCGCGGCGGCGACCGACTCGGCCGCCTCGGCTGGGCAGTGCACGATCACCTCGTCGTGCTGGAAGAAGACCAGCTCTGCCCGGGTGCCGGCCAGCTCGGTGCGGAGCGTGGCCAGCAGCGTGGAGGCCCACTCGGCGGCGGTGGCCTGGATGACGAAGTTGCGGGTGAACCGCCCGCGCGAGCGGGCCGCCCGGGCGCGCGGGCTCTGCGGATCCGCCCCTGCGTCCGCCGCCGCCTCGTCGCCGTCGTCGAAGCCGGCCGACCCCGGCGGGCAGGTACGCCCCAGCCACGACCGGACCAGCCCGCCCGCCTCGCCGGTGCGGGCGGCCGCCTCGACGTGGCCGAACGCGGTCGGGTAGTTCTTCCTGAGCACCGCCAGGGCCGGCACCGCGGCGCCGCCGGTCTGCCCGTACATGGCGCCGAGCAGGGCCACCTTGGCCCGGGCCCGGTCACCGGCGAAGGCGTCCCGGGCCAGCGCGGCGTAGAGGTCACCGGCGCCCCCGGCGGCGGCCAGCCGCTCGTCGCCGGAGACCGCGGCGAGCACCCGCGGTTCGAGCTGGCCCGCGTCGGCCACCACGAAGGTCCAGCCCGGGTCGGCCACCACGGCCCGCCGGATCACCTTCGGGATCTGCAACGCCCCGCCGCCCCGGGTGGCCCACCGGCCGGAGACCACGCCGCCCGGCACGTACTCCGGGTGGAAGCGGCCGCCGGAGACCCAGGCGTCGCGCCAGGCCCAGCCGTGCGCCGTCCAGATCCGGTAGAGCTCCTTGTATTCCAGGACCAGCGGCACCGCCGGATGCTCCACCCCGCGCAGCACCCAGGCCCGGGTGTTCGGCACCTCCACGCCGGCCCGGGCGAACGCCTTCAGCAGCTCGGCCGGAGAGTCGGCGTGCACCTGGCGGACGCCGAACGCCTCGGCGATCCGGGCAGCCAGCTCGGCCAGCCGGCGGGGCGGCCCGCCGACCGGGGACGCCTCGCCGAGCAGGTCGGCCAGGATCGCGTCGTGCACGTCGGCGCGCCAGGGCAGCCCGGCCGCGCCCATCTCGGCGGCGATCAGCGCGCCCGCCGACTCGGCGGCCACCAGCAACCGGAACCGGCCGGGGTGCCCGGTCCGCGCGATCCGGGCGAGCTGGTCCGCGTACACCCGGGTCAACGCCGCGACGCCCGGGCCGGGCGGGCCGGACGGCGCGTCGAAGAGCGCGCCCTGGCCGTGGCCGGGCGGCTCCGGCGGGCGGGGCGCCGGGTCCGGCGGGACCGGCGCCCCGGTGAGCCGGGCCCAGGCCGCAGCGAGCGAGCGCGGCTCGCCCCAGCGGCCGGCGTGCCCGAGCAGCAGCGCCTCGGTCAGCTCGACGTCGTGGCACCGGTCGAGCCGGACGCCGGCGCGCAGCAGCGCCGGGTAGAGGGTGGCGCCGGTGGCCCAGACCCAGCGGGGCCGGTCGGCGGCCTCCCGGGCGGCCACCGCGGCGGCCAGATCGGCCACCGGCTCGGCCGGGCCGGTGGGGCGGCCGGCCGGGTCGAGCGGTTGCAGCACTCCGCCGCCCCGCTCGTCCGACTCCACCGCCACCAGCACGGACGCGATTCTGCCCGGCCCCTCCGACAGACGTGGGAGGGACCGGGCAGCGGGGTTGCGGGGGTTACTTGCCGACGCCGGCGGTGAGGCCCGACTGCACCTGGCGCTGGAACACGATGTACACGATCAGCACCGGCAGCATGGCCATGGTGACCCCGGCGAAGAGGCCGGACCAGTCGGACTTGTAGCCCTGGTTGACCGAGAGCTCGATCAACCCCTGGGCGATCACCTGGTGCTTCGGCTCGCCGGCGACCGACTGCATGAGCAGGGTCGGCAGGTACCACTGGTTCCACTGGCCGAGCACGTTGAAGATGCCGATGCTGATCAGGCCGGGCTTGGCCATCGGCAGCATCACGCTGAAGAACGTCCTGGTGTGCGAGGCGCCGTCGACCTGGGCCGCCTCGGCGATCGTGTCGGGCAGCGTCCGGAAGAACGAGTGCATGAAGAAGACGGTGAACGACAGCGACCAGGCCACATAGACCAGAATCAGCGTGACGTGCTTGTTCGGGCCGAGCAGCGGAAACACCACGTTCATGTTGTAGACGCCCTTGAACAGTGGCACCGCGGCGAGGTAGACCGGCAGGGTCAGCCCCGACAGGAACATCCAGTAGATCAGCCGGTTGCCCCTGAACTCGTAGCGGGCCAGCGCGTACGCCGCCATCGAGCCCAGCAGCATCGTCAGGGTCACGCTGAAGACCAGCACGAGCAGCGTGTTCAGGAAGAAGCTGTCGATCCCGGCCGTCCACGCCCGGGCGAAGTTGTCCCACTGCAGCGACTCGGGGATCAGCGAGAGCGGCTCGCGGATCACCTCGGAGTCGGTCTTGAGTGCGGACATCACCACCCAGAGCAGCGGGTAGACCACCATGATCGCCCACACCGCCAGGAACAGGTGTGAGAAGCCGTTGAATATCCGGCCGCCGATGCTGCCGGCGGTGGATCCCGCCCGTCGGCCCCCTGCGGGACCGGTCGGCGGCGCCGCGTCGGGTCGCCTCTGGTCGGAGGTGTGGGTCACCGTGCTCATCGTCCAGGCCTCCTCAGAACTCGATCCGCTCACGGCGGGTAATCCTCAGCTGGAGGGCGGCCAGCAGGATGGTGAAGATGGCCAGCGCCACGGCGATCGCGCAGGCGTAGCCGAACTGGCCCTTCTGGAACGCGTTGAACTGGATCACCGAGGCGAAGATCTCGCTGGCGTGGTTCGGGCCGCCCTGGCTCGGGGTCATGACGAAGACCAGGGCGTACATGTCCAGGGCGATGAAGCCCAGGTAGACCCACGCGACCGAGATGGTGTCCCGGAGCAGCGGCAGGGTGACCCGGAAGAAGGTGTGGAACCGGCCCGCCCCGTCGAGGATCGCCGCCTCGTAGATGTCCTTCGGGATCGACTGCATGGCCGCGGAGAAGAGCACCATGTAGAAACCGGCGCCGCTCCAGACCGCGATCAGCAGCAGCCACCACAGCACCGCCGGGACGCCGAGGAACGGCTCCGGGTCGGCCGTGAAGGCGATCGGGTTCTCCGCGTCGATCAGCCCGATCTTGATGAGCAGGCCGTTGATCAGGCCCTGCTGGTCGGTCCGGTAGATCTGCTGCCACATGACGGCGATGACCACCAGCGACAGCACCTGCGGGAAGAAGAAGATGACCTTGTAGAGGGCGGAGCCGAACACCCCGCGGATGCCGGCCCTGTCCTCGCGTCCGCCCACGTTGAGCAGAAACGCGAGGAACAGGGCCAGCGCGATGGTGAACAGCGGCACGGTGACCAGGAAGAAAACGTTGTGCCAGAACGCCTTCCGGATCAGCTCGTCGGAGAGCAGCCGGACGTAGTTGTCCAGCCCGACGAAGTTCTGGGAATCCGAATACCCGCCCCAGTCGGTCAGCGAGTATCCCGCCGCCTGCGCGAACGGCCACACCACGTAGAACAGGTACAGCGCGACGGGCAGGGCCAGGAAGCCCGTGACGAAACGCGCGACTCCGTGCCGCATTGGACTCACTCTCTCCGTCTGATCAGGCGGTGCGGGTCTGCTTCTTGATCGACGAGTCCTTGGCGACCTTGTCGGCGGCCGCCTGCATCTTGTCGACGAACTGCTGCGCGGTGAGCCGGCCGGCCATCAACTCCTCGGAGAGGTTCTGGCTCTCCTTGTCCAGGTCGGCGTAGAAGTCCTGGAACTTGACCGAGATCAGCTCGGTGCCGCCGTTCTTCATCAGGTTGTTGGCGCTGGCGAGCGCGGTGTCCTGCACGTTGTCGCCGGAGCCCTTGGTGGAGGCCAGCGACTTGGTCAGCTCGGCGAACTTGGCCGAGCCCGCCTTGGACAGCATCGCCCGCAGGAACTCCTTCGCGGCCTCCTTGTTCGGGGCCTTGCTCGGCACGACGAAGCCCTCACCGGACGCCGCGAACACGTCCTTCGGCGCCTTGTCGTCGGCGTTGTGCCAGTAGTCGGACAGGGTCAGCTCGAAGCCCGGCGGGATGGTGGCGGCCATCTCGTTCTTCAGCCACGTGCCGACCTGGATGAACGCCGCCTTGCCGTCGAGCCAGGCCTGCTGCGACTGGGTGTGGTCGAGCTTGCCCGGCAGCAGCAGCCGGTCCTTGACCAGCTTCTCCCACGGCTCCAGCGCCTTGAGCACGCCGTCGGCCTTCCAGGCGTTCTCCTTCAGGTTGTCGATGTCGACGACGACCTGCTTGCCGGCGGTCTTCCAGATGCTGGCCATGAGCGCCCAGCGCGGGTAGTAGCCGTGCGCGGCGTCGTGCACGTACGGCGCCATGCCCTTGGCCTTGATCTTCGGGGCCAGGGCGAAGAACTCGTCCCAGGTGGTCGGCGCCTGCCAACCCTCCTTCTTGAACAGCGCGGCGTTGTACCAGTTGCCCCACACCGTGTAGGCCACGTTCACGACGTAGAACTTGCCGTTCTGGGTGCCGTCGCCGACCGTGCCCGGCAGCAGCGAGTCCGCCACGGTGCCCTCGCCGTCCCAGGCGGGCGCGGTGAGCAGGTCGTCGAGCGGCTCGATGGCGCCCTCGTTGATCAGCGTGCTGCGGTCCATCATGTCGGCGCCCGAGTTCATGACCAGGTCACTCGGCTGCGTCGCCATCTTCGGCTGCTCTTCGGTCTTGATCTTCTGAGTGGAAGACATGTTGACCGTGACGTTGGGGTGCTTGGCGCTGAAGATGACCTTGTCTTCCTTGGCCCACTGGTCGCCCAGGCCGCCGTTGAAGACGACCACCTTGACGGCGCTGCCGTCCTTGACGCCGAACGGGTTGTCCTTGCTCTTGGCCGCGCCGCCGGTGTCGGACTTCTCCGGCTCGCTGCCGGCGCAGGCGCTGAGCAGGCCCATCGCCGGGGCGGCGAGGAGGCCGGCCGCGGCGGCCCGCTGAAGCAGGGTCCGGCGGCTGAGGTCGCCGAGGTTCTCGGGGGTAACCGACATCTTTGTCTCTCCTTGTGTGACGGGTCAGGCGGTCCGCCGGAGGCGCCCGGCGTACCGCGACTCGAGGGCGAGGTTGTGCTCGTCCCCACCGGGGACGTTGGCGGAGAGGTAGATAGGGGGTACCTCACCGGCCTGGTGGAACCGTCGCACGACCTCGGCGGTCAGCAGCTGCGCCAGCAGCGCCGCGGTGACCGACGAGACCGCACAGACCGCGCCGCCGCCCTCGAGCGGCAGCAGTGCGTCGCCGTACGGCGCGCCATTGTCCAGCACGACGTCGGCGAGGTCGGCGAGCCGCTGACCGGACGGGTGCCGCGGGGCGACCCGAGCAGTGTGCTCGACCGAGGTGACCGCGATCAACGGGTGGCCGTGCTCCCGGACCAGCGTCGCCAGCTCGACCACCGAGCCGTTGATGCCGGACTGCGAGGCGACCACGAACACATCCTCCGGCTGCGGCGCCGCCAGGGCGTAGAGCTGGTGCGCCACGGCCGGGTCGCGTTCCAGCTTGGGGTCGGCGAGCACGTCGCGGGGCGCGTCGCCGTGCAGCACGAGGTCGTGCAGGGAGAGTCGGTTGGTCGGGACCAGGCCGCCGGCCCGGGCCACCAGCTCGGCGGCGAAGGCCTCGGAGTGGCCGGCGCCGAAGGCCTGGAGCACGCCGCCGGCGCGCAGCCCGCGGGCGATCACGTCGGCCGCCCGGTCGACCGCCTCCGCCTGGGTGTCGACCAGCCGGTCGAGCACCGGGCGGACGGCGTCCGCGTAGCGCTGGGCACTGATCATGAGGTGGCCCCCTTCTCGGCCTTGTGCCCGTCGACGGCCTGGGCGGTACGCCGGAAGGCCGCGTGGGCGCGGTCGTGGGTGCGCTGCGCCACCGCGATGTAGAGCAGGTCGAGCACCACGAGTTGGGGGTGCCGCGCGGAGAGCGCGTCGGGCCGGAAGGTGGTGGCCTGGCTGGCGGTGACCAGCACGATGTCGGCCAGCTCGGCCAGCGGCGAGCGGGGGAAGCCGGTCAGCGCGACGGTGGTGGCTCCCCGACTGCCGGCCTCGGCGAGCATCTCGATGGTCTCCCGGGTCTGCCCGGTGTGCGAGATGCCGAGCGCGACGTCGCCGACGCCGAGCAGCGCGGCGCTGGCCAGCCCCTCGTGCACGTCGCTCCAGGCCCAGGCGGCCACCCCGATGCGGTGCAGGCTGAACTGCATCTCCTCGCCGACCAGGGCGCTGCCGCTGGCGCCGAAGATGTTCACCCGGCTGGCCCCGGCGATGGCCACCGCCGCCCGCTCCACCTCGCGGAGGTCGAGCAGCGCGGCGGTGTCGTGCATGGCCCGGGTGTCGGCGGCCATGATCTGGTCGAGCACCCGGGACAGCGGGTCGCTGGGCTGGATCTCCCGGCCGATGTCGACAGTCCAGCCCGCCGAGCGGGCCCGGCCCGTCTCCGCGGCGATCCCGAGCCGCAGGTCGGCGTAGCCCTCGAAGCCCATGGCCCGGCAGAAGCGGGTGATGGTCGCCGGCGAGGTGCCACTACGCTCGGCCAGCTCGACGATCGTGGCCCGGGCCGCCGCCTCCGGGTCGCTGAGCACGTGCTCGGCGACCCGGCGCAACGCCCCCGTCAGCTCCCCCGCCCCGGCCCGGACCCTGGCCAGCACGCCGTCGGAGGAGACGATCACCGCACCCCGCCGGTCGACCGCGTCGGCGTCGACCACCGCGGTCCCCGCGGGGGTGTCCACCTCGTGATCAACCATGGGATGCCTTTCGGAAAAGAGTGTTAACTGTTAGTGGTAAAAGTTCTTACTGAAGGCCCCTCTGTGTCAAGAGCGTGGGCGAAGTTTTCAAACTGTTACCTGGCGCACAGCCCGGATCTTGCGCCCGGAAGCCCGGCCGACCAGCATGAAGGGATGTCGGACACCGTCGTGGTCGGCCTCGACGTCGGGGGTACGTCCACCCGCGCCGCCGCCCTCACTCTCGACGGGTCACGCCTCGGCACCGGACGCGCCGGCGGCGGCAACCCGACCAGCCACGGCGCCGAGCGGGCCGCCGCCGAACTCCTCACCGCGCTGCGCGCCGCGCTCACCGACGTCGACCCGACCCGGGTCCGCGCCGGCGTCATCGGGCTGGCCGGGGCCGGCCGGCTCCTCGCCGATCCGCAGGGCCGCGCCGCCTTCGACCGGGCCTGGGCCGACGCCGGCCTGAGCTGCCCGTACGCCGTGCACGGCGACGCCCTGGTCGCCTACGCCTCCGGCACGGCGGCCCCGGACGGCACCGTGCTCATCGCCGGCACCGGCGCGATCGCCGCCCAGGTACGCGACCTGCGCCTCGACCGCACCGCCGACGGGCACGGCTGGCTGCTCGGCGACGCCGGCTCCGGGTTCTGGCTGGGCCGGGAGGCGGTCCGCGGGCTGCTCACCGACCTCGACCGGGCCGACCCGCCGGGCGACCTGGCCCGCCAGGTGCTCGCCGAACTGACCGGCACCACCGAGGTGGCCGCCCGCCCCCGGGCGACCGCCGAGGCGGTGGTGCAGGCGGTGACCCGGCGACCCCCGGTCGAACTGGCCCGGCTCGCGCCGCTGGTCGTCGCGGCGGCCCGCGCGGGCGAGCCGACCGGCGTGGCCCTGGTCGCCGAGGCGGCCGCGCTGCTGGCCGAGAGCGTCTCCCGGATCCGGCCGCCCGGCGCGACCGACCCG
This sequence comes from Micromonospora sp. NPDC023966, assembly GCF_040639095.1. Lineage (NCBI taxonomy): Bacteria > Bacillati > Actinomycetota > Actinomycetes > Micromonosporales > Micromonosporaceae > Micromonospora > Micromonospora sp. NPDC023966. Next base: position 135,707 of record NZ_JBEZZJ010000014.1, read on the forward strand.
GTGGTGCTCGGCGGCGGCCTGCTCACCGGGGACACCCCGCTCGCCGCCGCGGTCCGCGCCGAACTGGCCCGCCGGTGGCCGGACGCCCCGCTGCGCAGCGCCGGTGACGGGGCGGCCGCGGCCGCCTGGCTGGCCGCCCGCGACCTGCCCGAGGTCGCCGACCCGGCGGCACTGCACGCCCTCCTGGTCCCCCCGGCCTGAGCCGCACCACCGCCGCGCCAGCTTGCCCGGCCCCTGGAACTCGACGACGTTTCGCAGTGCCGCAGGCTTGTCCACCCGGCCACGCTGGCTCCGGATCTTGGAGAGTTGTTGTTCACCACGAACGGTAAGTCGCCAAGATCTGATGTACGGCGGGCGGAGGAGGAACCGATGCGGGCGACCGGGGCGCGATAGCTCGAATCGGTGGTCAAAATCGGTCAGACCCCGCGAGCCGGCTCCGCCAGCTTGCCGACGTGGCACCTTGGGGCGGGGGCCGAGACGAAAGCAGCGGGCCGGTCGACAGCGTGTCGACCGGCCCGCTTCGCGGGGTGCGAGGCTCAGGCGTTCGGGTAGCCCGGGTGCCCCTGGGGCTGGCTGTACTGACCCTGCTGCTGGCCGTACTGGCCCTGGGGCTGGCTGTACTGACCCTGCTGCTGGCCGTACTGGCCCTGGGGCTGGCCGTACTGACCCTGCTGCTGGCCGTACTGACCCTGGGGCTGGCCGTACTGACCCTGCTGCTGGCCGTACTGGCCCTGCGGGGCCTGCTGGCCGTACGGCGCCTGCGGGTGGCCGGGCTGGCCCGGCTGCTGCGGGGCCTGGCCGTAGTGGCCCTGCGGCGCCTGGCCGTACGGGTCGGGTTGGCCCTGCGGGGCCGGCCAGCCCTGGGCCGGCTGGCCCGGGGCGGACGGGGCGAACTGGCCGGGCTGGGGCGCGCCGGCGAACTGGTGCGCCGCGGCCTGCTCGCGGGCCTCCTTGCGGGCCTTCACCGCGCGCACGATCAGCAGGATCGGCAGGATGAAGGCGTAGAAGAAGATCGTGTACCTACTGCCCACGGGAGCGAGGAACATCAGGTAGAAGCCGTAGCCGAAGAAGCCGAGGCCCACGACGACGTTCAAGATCCGAGAGCCGGTGCCCTGCTCCTTGATGGCGATGCCGATGGCGACCATCGCGATGCCGCCGAGAATCAGCAGGAGCTCGTAGACAAGTTCAAACATGTGATTCCTGTCGATCGGTGAAGGTGCCGGCCCACGATAGAGGAGCCTTCAGCGGTCCCGCTGCCCCGTTGCCTGTGGCAACCACCACCTCACGGCAGCCGGGGCACCTCACTTGAGCTGACCGGCGGTGAGGCCCGCCTGGATCTGCCGCTGGAAACTCACGTAGACCACCAGGACCGGCAGCACCGCGATGGTCAGGCCGGCGAAGAGCTGGGCGTAGTCGCCGGCGTACCCCTGGTTGACGGCGAGCGCGTTGAGCCCCTGGGCGAGCATCCACTTCGACTCGTCGCCCTGCATGAGCACCTGCGGCAGCAGGAACTGGTTCCAGTGGCTGAGGAAGTTGAAGATCCCGACGCTGATCAGTCCCGGACGCGCCATCGGCAGCATCACCCGGAAGAAGAGCCGGAAGTGGCCGCAGCCGTCGATCAGCGCGGCCTCGGCGATCGCGGTCGGCAGGGTGCGGAAGAACGCGGTCAGGAAGAACACCGTGAACGGCAGCGAGTAGGCGGTGTAGACCAGGATCAGGCCGGTCCAGGTTCCGAAGAGGCCGGCGTTGCGGACCACGAAGAAGAGCGGCACCAGGGCGAGGAAGACCGGGAACATCATCCCGCCGACGAACAGGTAGTAGACCACCTGGCGGCCACGGAACTCGTAGCGCGCGAAGACGTACGCGGCGGCGGCGCCGAGGAGCATGGTCAGGGTCAGCGAGCCGGCCACCACCACGGCGCTGTTGAGGAAGTAGCGACCGATGTGCGCCTTGGTCCAGGCCCGCGCCCAGTTGTCCAGGTGCAGCGCCCCGGGCAGCCCCCACGGGTCGGTCAGGATGTCGCTGTTGCTCTTCAGCGAGCTGAGCACCATCCAGGCCAGCGGCAACACGGTCATCGCCGCCCAGAGCAGCAGAAAGCCGTGCGAGAAGACGTTCGCCACGCCCAGTTCCCGGCGCGGCGGCCGGCCGGTCGTCGGCTCGGCGAGCGCCGCCGGGGCCGGCCGGGTGCCGGAGTCCACACTGGTCATGAGTACTCGATCCGATCGCGCCGGGCGGCCCGCAGCGCCAGCACCGCCACCGACAGGGTCAGGAAGAACATCACCACGCCGATCGCCGAGGCGTAGCCGAACTTGGTCTCGCTGCCGAACGCGGTGTCGTACATCCGCATGCCGATCACGTCGGTGGAGAAGTTCGGGCCGCCGTTGGTCATGAGCTGGACCAGGATGAACCCGTCCAGCGCGGCGATGGCCAGGTAGATCCACGCCACCTGGACGGTGTCCCAGAGCAGCGGGATGGTGATCTTGCGCAGCATCACCGCCCGGGACGCCCCGTCGAGCATCACGGCCTCGTAGATGTCGCGCGGGATGGCCTGCATGGCCGCCCCGAAGAGCACCACGTAGAAGCCGACGTTGCTCCACACCATCACGGCCAGCACGCACCAGAAGGCGAACCGCGGGTCGCCCAGCCAGGCCGGGGTGGGCAGGCCGAGCGCGTGCAGCGCGCCGTTGAGCAGGCCGCTGCGCGGGTTGTAGATCTCCTTCCAGAGCAGCGCGATGATGACCACCGAGAGCACCTGCGGGAAGAAGTAGACCAGCTGGTAGATCGCGGTGCCCCGGACGCCGGTCACGCCGGCCCGGCCCTTGCGGCCGCCCATGGTGAGCATGGTGGCGAAGAACAGGCCGAGCGCGATGGTCAGCACCGGCACCACGAGGAGCAGGACCGCGTTGTTCGTCAACGCGTTCCAGACGTAGCCGTCGTGCAGCATGGTGCGGAAGTTCGCCATGCCCACCGGGTCGGCCTGCGCGGAGTAGCCCAGCCAGTTGGTGGTCGAGATCTGAAAGGCCTGAAGGTACGGCGAGAGCACGAAGACGCCGTACAGCACCAGCGGCGGCAGCAGGAAGCTGACGATCAGCGGGTATCTGCCATGTCGCACCTGGCGACCCCTCCCTGGTTCGACCGGTGGGGGTGGGCGGACCCACCCCCACCGGGGCACGTCACGCGGCCCGCTTGTACTTCTTGATCGAGCTGTCCTGGGCGATCGAGTCGGCGCCCTTCTGGCACTGGTCGAGGAAGTCGGCCGGCCCGATCCGGCCGCTGAAGAACTCGCCGCAGGCGGCGTCGACCAGGTTGCGCTCGAGCTTGCGGTAGTAGTTGTTGTAGACCCAGTTGAAGCCGTTGGACCCGGACGCGTCCAGCGCCTTTACCACGGTGCTCAGCCCGAACGGCAGCTCGACGCCCTCGGTCGTGCCGGCCACCACGGTGAGGCTGGCGACCTTCTTGGTGAAGTCCTGGGCGCCCTTCTTGGACAGCATGGTCCGGAAGTACTCCAGCCCGCCGGCCACGTTCTTGGCCTTGGCCGGGACGATGAACGGCTCGCCCGCGGTGCCCCGGATCGCCTCGAACGGCAGCTTGTCGCCGCTGCCCAGGCTCGGGGTCGGCGCCACGGTCATGTTGAAGCCGGCCGGGGTGACGTCCTTCTGCTCGCTCTCCAGCCAGGAGCCGCAGGAGATGAAGGCGGCCTTGCCCTGGCACCAGGCGGTCTGCGACTGCTTGTGGTCCAGGCCGGGCGAGCCCTCCAGGATGTACTTGTCCTTGACGATCTGGTACCAGGCGTCCGCGGCGGCCTTCATGGCGTCGGACTTCCAGGCGTTGGGCTCCAGGTTGTCGATGGCCAGCGCCACCGACGGCCCGCCGAGCTTGATCGCGGTGGAGATCAGCGGCCAGCTCATGTAGCGCGGGTGCAGGCCGGCGTACGTCCAGGGGGCGATGCCGGCGGCCTTGATCTGCTTGCAGAGCGCGATGTGCTCGTCCCAGGTCTTGGCGTACTGCCAGCCGCGGTCGGCGAAGAGCTTGGTGGAGTGCCAGATGCCGTACACCGTGTAGGTGTAGTTCATCACCAGGAACTTGCCGTCGTAGGAGCCGACCTCGACGGCGCCGGGGAGCAGGGTGTCCTTGACCGTCTTGCCGGGGATGTCGAGGCTGGGCGCGGCGAGCAGGTCACCGAGGTCGGCCAGGGCGTTCTGGGAGACCAGGCCGTTGGGATCGATCTGCCCGGCGCCGGAGTTGTTCACCACGTCCGGCGGGGTGCCGTCGACGAAGCGCGGCTGGAGCGTCTTGCTGATCTCCTGGGTGGCCGAGTGGTTGATCTTCGCCTTCGGGTACTTCTCCTTGTACATGGCCTCGTGGGCCTTGGCGTACTCCTCGCCGAAGCCGCCGTTGAAGATCACCACCTCGAGCGGGGCGTCCTCCTTGACACCGAGCGGGTTCTGCTCGCTCTTGGTGCCCTTGTAGGCGCTGGAGTCGCCCTTGTCGTCGTCGCCACCGGAGGTGGCGCAGCCGGCGAGCAGGCCGGCGGCGGGGGTGGCCAGGAGGCCGGTGGCGGCGGTCCGCCGGAGGATTTCACGCCTGTTCATCGCATCTCCTCGGTTCGGGTACGCACGGCCCGCCGGGTCTGGGGGAACGGCGGCCGCGGCGTCGAGGCTCTGGGGGTGTCAGCTGTTGCTTGTCTTCAATTCAGTTGATGTTGCTGAAGAATTTCTACGGCAGCGCGGCCCGGACCACAAGACCTCACGACCGAACCGTTATCCGTACCAGTTGGCGGCGGCTGGCATAGCCTGAGCCCATGCGCCGCCTCCGGCAGCTCGCCGAACGCACGCCGGCCGGCCGGGAGCGCTACGTCGACCTGCTGCGGGCGCTCGCCATCACCATGGTCGTGCTCGGCCACTGGGGCGTCACCGTCATCGACTACGACCGGGCCGGCCGCCCCGCCGGCCACTCCGCCCTCGGCGACCTGCCCTGGGCCTGGCCGCTGACCTGGGTGGCCCAGGTGATACCGGTGTTCTTCCTGGTCGGCGGCTACGCCAACGCCGCCTCGCTGACCGCCCGCCGCGACCGGGGCGGCACCGCCACCGGCTGGCTGATCGACCGCAGCGCCCGGCTGGTCCGGCCGACCACCGCGCTGCTGGTGGTGCTGGCGGCCGGCGCCGCGGCGGCCACGCTGCGCGGCGCCGACCCGGCCCAGGTCCGCACGGTGGTCTGGTTCGCCACCATCCCGCTCTGGTTCCTGGTGGCCTACCTGGTGGTGGTGCCGCTGACCCCGCCGATGTACGCCCTGCACCGCCGCTTCGGGCTGGCCGTGCCGCTGGTGCTGATCGCCCTGGTCGCGCTCGGCGACCTGGGGCGGATCTTCGGCCCGGCGGGCCTGGCGACCGGCAACTACCTGTTCGGCTGGCTGGCCGTACATCAACTCGGCTTCGCCTGGTACGACACCCGCGCCCCGGCCGGGCGCCCCGACGACCCGACGGCCGGGCCGGTCGACGCCAGGCCGCGCGGCCTGCTCGGGCGCCGGCTGCCGCTGTCCCGCCGGGCGGGGGCGGCCCTGCTCGCCGGCGGGCTGGTCGCGCTGGTGCTCCTGACGGTGGTCGGGCCGTACCCGGTGGCGATGCTCAACGTGCCCGGCGAGCGGCTGGACAACGCGGCCCCGCCGAGCCTGGCGCTGCTCGCCGCGGCGGCCGCCCAGCTCGGCCTGATCCTGCTGCTGCGCGAGCCGGCGCAGCGCCGGCTCCGGCGCTCCCGGCCATGGCAGGCGGTGATCGCGGTGAACGCCGTGGTGCTCACCGTCTTCCTCTGGCACCTGACCGCGGCGGTGCTGCTCACCGGGCTGCTGGACGCGCTGGGCGTGCTGCCCACTCCCCCAGTCGGCTCGGCGGCCTGGTGGGGCTGGCGGATCCCCTGGCTGCTCGCCCTCACCGTGGTGCTGGCCGCGCTGGTCGCCGTCTTCGGCCCGATCGAGGCCCGCACCCGCCGCCCGCCCGCGACCGGCCCGGCCGGCGAGGGCGCCCGCCGGCTCCGCACCGCGCTGGCCGTCCTCGGGTACGCCGGGCTCGTCACCGGGCTGCTGCTGAACAGCCTCACCCGCAAGGCCGCGCCCGAGCCCCTGGGGCTGCCCGCCCCGGCGCTGGTGGCGTACCTGGCCGGGGCGGGAGTGCTGCGGCTGCTCAGGTCTGGGTGGGGAAGCCGAGGTTGACCCCGCCGTGTCGCGGGTCCAGCCAGCGGCTGGTGACCACCTTGCCCCGGGTGAAGAAGGCGACCCCGTCGGCGCCGTGCGCGTGCAGGTCACCGAAGAGGGAGGCCTTCCAGCCGCCGAACGAGTAGTAGGCCATCGGCACGGGAATCGGCACGTTGACGCCGATCATGCCGACCTCCACCTCGTGCTGGTAGCGCCGGGCGGCCCCACCGTCGTTGGTGAAGATCGCCGTGCCGTTGCCGTACGGGTTGGCGTTGACCAGCTCGACCGCCTCGTCGTACGAGCCGACCCGGACCACGCTGAGCACCGGGCCGAAGATCTCGTCGGTGTAGATCGACATCTCCGGGGTGACGTGGTCGAAGAGGGTCGGGCCGAGCCAGAACCCGTCGACGTCCCCGTCCGGGGTCACCTCGCGCCCGTCCACCACCGGCACCGCGCCGGCCGCGATGCCCGACTCCACGTAGGAGCGGACCCGCTCGGCATGCGCGGCGGTGACCAACGGGCCCATGTCGCAGCCCCGCCGGCCGTCCCCGGTGCGCAGCCGGCCCATCCGCTCGGCGATCCGGGCGACCAGGGCGTCGGCCACCGGCTCCACGGCGACCAGCGCGGAGATCGCCATGCACCGCTCCCCCGCCGAACCGAAGCCGGCGTTGACCGCCGCGTCGGCGGCCAGGTCCAGGTCGGCGTCCGGGAGCACCACCATGTGGTTCTTCGCCCCGCCCAGCGCCTGCACCCGCTTGCCGGCCAGCGAGCCGCGCTGATGCACGTACCGGGCCACCGGGGTGGAGCCGACGAACGACACCGCCTTCACACCGGGGTGGTCGAGCAGCGCGTCGACCGCCTCCTTGTCGCCGTTGACCACGTTCAGCACGCCGTCCGGCAGCCCGGCCTCGCTGAACCACTCGGCCAGCAGCAGCGCCGCGCTCGGGTCCTTCTCGCTGGGCTTGAGCACCACGGCGTTGCCGCAGGCGATCGCCACCGGGACGAACCAGAGCGGCACCATCACCGGGAAGTTGAACGGGGAGATCACCGCCACCACGCCCAGCGGCTGCCGCAGGCTGTACGAGTCGACCTCGGTGGAGACGTTCTCGCTGAAGCCGCCGCGCAGCGCCGAGGGGATGCCGCAGGCGTACTCGATCACCTCCAGGCCGCGCTGCACCTCGCCGGCGGCGTCCGCGAGGACCTTGCCGTGCTCGGCCGTGATCACCTCGGCGAGCCGGTCGCGGCGGGCGTTGACCAGCTCGCGGAAGGCGAACATGACCGCGGTCCGCTTGGCCAGCGAGGCGTCCCGCCAGGACCGGGCGGCCCGCTCGGCCGCCTCGACGGCGCTCGCCACGTCGGCGGCGGAGGCCAGCGCCACCTGCCCGGTACGCCGTCCGGTGGCCGGGTCGAAGACGTCCCCGCGCCGCTCGGAGTCCCCGCTGACCCGCTTTCCGTCGACGAAGTGCCCGATGGTGGTGGTCATGCGGTCACCTCCGCGGCGACGGAGGAACGGATGGCCTCGACCAGGATGGCCAGGCCCTCGCGGGCCTCGTCCTCGGTCAGGGTCAGCGGTGGGCCCATCCGCACCACGTTGCCGTGCAGGCCGCCCTTGCCGACCAGCAGGCCGCCCTCGCGGCAGGCCTCGAAGACCCGGGTGGTGAGCGCCGGGTCCGGCTCGGTGGTGCCCGGGCGGACGAACTCGACGCCGAGCATGAGGCCCTTGCCGCGGACCTCGGCGACGCGGTCGAGACCGGCGGTGGCGGCCCGCAGGCCGTCGCCGAGGATCGCGCCGACCCGCGCCGCGTTGGCCTGGAGGTCGTGGTCGAGCAGGTAGTCGAGGACGGCGTTGCCGGCCGCCGTGGAGACCGGGTTGCCGCCGAAGGTGGAGAAGCTGATCGCCGGCACCGCCTCCAGCACGTCGGCCCGGCCGACCACGCCGGCCAGGGCGAAGCCGTTGCCGATGCCCTTGGCGAAGGTGAGCAGGTCCGGGGTGACCCCGTGCGCCTGGTAGCCCCAGAAGTGCTCGCCGGTGCGGCCCCAGCCGGTCTGCACCTCGTCGGAGACGAGCAGGATGCCGTGCTCGTCGAGCACCTTCTTCCAGCCGGCGAAGAGCCCGTCCGGGCCGTGCACGAAGCCGCCGACGCCCTGGATCGGCTCGGCGATCAGGCAGGCCACGTCGCCGGCGGTCTGGGTGGCGAGCACCTCGCGCAGGTCCTCCACCGCCGCGTCGATCCGGTCGTCCTCGTCGAGCCGGGCCAGCAGGCCGCGCAGCCGCTCACCCGAGTGCAGCCAGGCCACCTGGAGCGGGTTGAGCGCGCTGGCCGACCAGCCCCGGTTGCCGGTGACGCCCATGGCCGCGTACGACCGGCCGTGGTAGCTGTTGCGCACGGCGAGGATCTGGTGCGAGCGGCGGTAGTTGGTGGCGACCAGCAGGGCCGCCTCGTTGGCCTCGGTGCCGGAGTTGGTGAAGAAGACCCGGGCGTCGGGGATGCCGGAGACCCGGGCGATCTTCTCGGCCAGCTCGACCTGCTGCCGGATCAGATAGAGCGTCGAGCTGTGCACGATGCCGGTGCGCAGTTGCCGCTCGACCGCCTCCCGGATCTCCGGGATGTCGTAGCCGATCATGTTGGTCAGCACGCCGCCGAAGAAGTCCAGGTAGCTGCGTCCGGCCGCGTCGGTCACCCGGCGGCCGGAGCCGGAGACCAGCTCGAGCGGTTCGGCGTAGTAGAGCGGCATCCAGGACGGGAGCACGGCCCGGTGCCGGGCCAGCAGGTCGTCGGAGGTCATCGGCGCACCCTTCAGCGGCGGTTGGTCTCCGCACGCTCTCACCACGGGGAGGCAGGGACAACTGTCACTGTGTAGCGCAGCGGGGCTGCCCACCTGACACCGCGTCAAGCGACCCACTGCGGTTTCCGGAGCGCAATCCGAGCGGCATGCATCATTTCGCTGGTCGGCGGCCTGCGCGACCACTTGATCCGCAGTGGTGGAGCCGAGTGTCTACCCTGGGCCCGTCGCCGGCGGAGGGAGCGTCATGCGGGTCGAGGAAGCCGTCGCCGAGCTGGCCCGGGTCGCCGCCCGGGAGGTGGGCCGGGGCAGCGAGGCGCTCGCCGTACCGACGGCCGGCGGGCTGCTCACCGCCGCCCGGTCGCTCGCCGGCCGGCCCGCGCCGGACGCCGCCGTGCTGACCGGCTTCTTCATCCCCGGCGCCGACCCGCCCGCCGCCGAGACCGACGGCCCGATCGGCGCCGTGCAGCTCGCCGCCGCGCTGCGCGCGCTCGGCGGGCAGGCCCGGCTGGTCACCGACGCGCCCTGCGCGCCGGTGGTCGAGGCCGCGATCGCCGCCGGCGCGCCCGGCGTCCCGCTCGACGTGGCGCCACTGCGCGGGTACGACGACTGGGCCGCGACCATGCTGCCCCGTTACGCGCGCCTGTCGCACGTGATCGCCTGCGAGCGGGTCGGCCCGGGCGTCGACGGCCGGCCCCGCAACATGCGCGGCGAGGACATCGGCGGGCACAGCGCCCCGCTCGACCGGCTCTTCACCGCCGGGCCCGCGTTCCGGATCGGCATCGGCGACGGCGGCAACGAGCTGGGCATGGGCCTGCTGCCGGCCGAACTGGTGACCCGGGTGGTCGACCGCGGCGAGCGGATCCGCTGCGTGGTCGGCTGCGAGACGCTGCTGGTCGGCGGCACCTCCAACTGGGCGGCCGCCGCGCTGGTCGGCGCGCTGGCGGTGCTGCGCCCCGAGGTGCCCGCCCTGCGCGAGCTGCTCCGCCCCGAGTGGTCCGCCGAGGTGCTGACCGCGATCGTCGCGCGGGCCGGCGCCGTGGACGGCGTACGCCGGCGGGCGACGCCCAGCGTGGACGGCCTGGACTGGCCCGCGTACGCCGAGCCCCTGGCGCGGATCGCGGAGCTGGTGGCGGCCGCGGCCTGAACCCCGGCGGCGGGTCGGTCAGGTGGCCGCGGGGCGCTCGGGGCCGGGCAGCGGCCGGCGGCCCGGACGCGGCTCGACGCGCTCCGGCCCGGTCTGCGCGGCGGCCGGCGGGGCGGGTCGGCGGCGGGGCAGGTGCAGGGCGGCGGAGACCAGCGCGAAGGCGGCCCAGCCGCCGGCCAGGGCGAGGGCCGGCGAGGTGTCCTGGAGGTAGTGGTAACCGGCGAGGAAGCCGATCAGGCCGAGGCTGTTGCGGGCGAAGTGCCGGCTGAACTCGGCGAGCTGGTGGCGGGCCTCGACGGCGACCAGCACCCCCGAGTAGGGGAAGGTGACCACCATGCCCCGCAGCAGCTCGCCGAGCAGCCCGGTGAGCAGCGCGCCGACGAAGATGACCACCAGCTTGACCGGCGCGGCCAGGCCGTCCCGCCGGTTCTCCGCCGGCCCCGGTGGCGGCGCGGCGGCGGCCCGGCGGCGCAGCAGCACCATGGTCAGCGCCCAGAGCGCCACGGTGCCGGCCAGCGCCGCCTCGAACGGCACCGGCACCGCCAGCACTCCGGCGCTGAGCGCCACGTAGACCGCGACGCCGGCCAGGTCGGCCAGGAGGATCGGCCAGCGCAGCCGGCGGTGGGTGAGTGCCACCGTGACGAAGAAGAGGTTGAGGCCGACCACCCCGAACAGCTGCGGCCCGTCCACCCGGTGGCCGGTGGTGATCAGGGCGAGGGTCATGGGCAGCGGCAGGCTGTAGACGAACGCGCGCACCCGGACCGAGCGGATCACGCTGACCGCCCAGACCACGGCGGTCACCAGCAGGACGGCACTCCACGTCATGGCGCCTCAGTCCTGGAAGGTGGCGATGTCGGCGCAGAGCCGGAAGGCCCGGGTCAGCCGCTCCACGTCGGCCGGGTGGACGGAGAACTCGTTCTCGCTGATCTCGCCGTGCGCGGTCATCTTGGCCTCCCAGCAGCTCGACCCGTCCCAGACCGCCAGGTTGATGTGCAGGTGCGGGCTGACCGCGCCGAGCGGCAACAGGCCCACCCGTACGCCGGCCCGCCGTTGCGTCTCCACCAGCTCGGACAGCTCCGGGCTGAGGGTGGCGTAGGTGAAGATCCGGGTGATTCGCACGCCCCGCTCCAAGGCGGCCAGGTTGGCTTCCCAGTAGCGCCGGCCGACATCCCCGCGCCACCAGCTCAGCTCGCCGCTGACCCGGGGCATGACGTTGGTCAGCGCGACCAGCTCCCGGGTGCAGTCCCGGGTGGCGCCGAGCAGGTCCTCGTCGTCGTCGCCGCGCCGGATGATCCGGCCCGCGGCGAGCTGCTCCGCCTCCCGGCGGAACTCCTCGAAGCGCCGCTGCGCCTCGGCCGCCACCCGGGTCCCGGCGTGCCGCTCGGCGGCCTCGCGGAGCGCGCCGGCGAGCTGCGGGGTGGCGCGGACCAGCCAGGGCGGCCCGTCCAGCAGCGTGCGCAGGTGGAACCGGCGCTCGGCCCGGGCCAGCGAATCGAGCACCAGCGAGATGGTGATTCCCATCAGCCCGGCGAGCAGCGACTCGACCCCGGTGGCCGCGTTGGTCAGGTCGAGCGTCACGGACAGCAGGATCGAGAGCGTGATGCCGACCAGAGCCACCGGGTCGGTGTGCGCGACCAGCCGCACCAGGTTCTCCGCCGAGCCGCTCCGGCCCCGCGCCCGTCGCCGCATCGCCTCACCCGCCATCGGCCACCCCCGATCACTCGTGTGCTCAGCGTAGCCACGATCCACAACGGCCGGTCGGCCGCCGCCCGCCGCCGGTAGCATCCGCCTGGTGCGGACGACGGAGGTGGCGCTGCCGGCCGGCGCGGCGGGGACGACCCGGGCGGAACTGGCGGCGGGGATCCGGGCCTGGGCGGACTCGCCGCCGATGCGGGCCCTGGTCGGGCACTTCGGCGGCGACTGGCCGGCCGGAGACCTGAGCGCGGTGCTGGCCGGGCTGGACGACTTCTCCGCCCGGCACTGGGACTTCCGCGACGGGCGGGAACGCCCCGACGCCCGGGAGCCGGCGTTCGACCCGGCCACGGTCGGGCTGGTGCTCGACGCGGCGACGGCGCTGGGCCTGGTCCGGGCCGTCCCGCCAACCCTGCCCCGGTACGCGCACCTGCTCGTCCTCGGCGGCCTGGCGCACGCCTGCCTGCGGCGCACCGCGTACGCCGCGCACCTGGCCCGGGCGGTCGCCGGGGTCGCCGGCGAGGTGGCGGTGCTGGGCAGCTTCCGGCCCCTCTCCCCGGTCGAGTCGCGGCTGCTCGCCGACGTCGGGGTGCACGGCTGCACCACCGAGGTGGACGCCCTGGACGCCGGGGTGCGGCTGGCGTTCGGGGTGGACGCGCCGAGCGAGGAGACCGGCGAGACCGCGGACCACCCGCACCGGGCCTGGTCGTCGCGCACCTACCGGCCCGCCGGGCTGCCGCCGGTCCGGGTGCTGGCCGCCCCGTCCAGCGAGCCGGACCACCGGCGGGCGCACACCGCCGACACCCAGCGGTTCTGGGCCGCGCACGTCCGGCTGCGCGCGGACGATCCGGTGCTGATGGTGACGGCCCCGATCTACGTGCCGTTCCAGCACTGCGACGCGCTGCGCACCCTCGCCGTGCCGTTCGGCTGCGGGATCGACACGGTCGGGGTGGATCCGGCGCTGGCCCCGCCGGTCCCGGTGCCGGAGCCCACCCTCACCGCCGGGCGCTACCTCCAGGAGATCCGCTCGGCGGTCCGATCGATGCGCGCCCTGCACACGGCACTGGCGGCCGGCTGACCGGCGCACGGCGGGGCCGGTGCCCGGCGAACCACCGCGCACCGGCCCGTGGACGGGGGTCAGTTGACGTAGACGGGGTTGCCCGCCTGGGTGGCGTCCTGCACCGGCGAGTACGTCGCGGAGAAGTACGCGGTGCCGAAGCAGAGGCTCGGCCCTGACGACTTGGTCAGCACCTGGTTGGTGAAGGCGATCGAGTTGGTGGCGTTGGCCGCCGTGCCGGTGATGCTGTTGGTGCCGGTCCGGTAGACGCAGGTGATCGGGCCGAGCAGGCTGTTCAGCAGGACCGTGCTCTGGATCGGCACGCCGGCGGACGACGCCGACCCCGCGTTGCCGCCCGGCGCGGAGTCCCCGGCCCCCGGCCGACCGGGGCTGAGTCAGCGGGCGGTGTCGACCACCGCCTGCGCGAAGACCTCGGAGCGGTGCTCGTAGTTGCGGAACTGGCCGTAACTCGGCGCGGCCGGGGAGAGCAGCACCACCCCGCCGGCCGGGGTGAGCTTGCGGGCCAGCCCCACGGCGGCGACGAGGTCCTCGGCGATCTCCGTCCGCACCGCCGGCAGCCCCGCCAGGGCGTCGACGATCCGGGGGCCGCTGTCCGGGATGCCGATCACGGTGATCTCCCGCTCGGCCAGGTGGTCGCGGAGCGGGGTGTAGTCCAGCCCCCGGTCCGTCCCGCCAACGATCACGGTCAACGGCCGCCCCTCGTACGCGTCGATCGCGTGCATGGCCGCGTACGGGCTGGTGGCCAGGGTGTCGTCGACGAAGGTGAGCCCGGACGCGTCGGGAATCTCGGTGAGCCGGTGGGCGAGGCCCTGGAACCCGGCGACCGCGATGGCGAGGCTGTCCTTGCCCGCCACCACGTCGACGCCGAGCGCGTCGAGCACCGCCAGCGCGACGCAGAGGTTGCCCTCGTTGTGCCGGCCGACCAGGGGCAGCACCGCGCGCGGGAAGAGCGGGGTGTCCCGCAGGTGGAACCAGGGGGCGCCGTCCGGGCCGCTCGCCACGTGGGTGGTGTCCGGCGAGCCGGCCCGGACCGCCGCCCGGTCTCCCAGTTCGAGCGCCAGCCGCGGGTCGGCGCCGTTGACCACCACGGTGTGCGGGCCGTGCGCCAGCAGGTTGAGCTTGTCCCGGTAGTACTCCCGCTCGCCGCCGTGCGCGTCGAGGTGCTCGGGGAAGAGGGCGGTCACCACGGCCACCCGGGGCGAGTCGGTCAGGTCGGCGCACTGGTAGCTGGAGAGCTCCAGCACGTACAGCCCCGCCTCGGGCAGGTCGAGCAGCGGCACGCCGATGTTGCCGCCGAAGACGTTCGGCCGGTCCATCGCGGTGAGCAGGTGGCTGATCAGGCTGGAGGTGGTGCTCTTGCCCTTGCTGCCGGTCACCCCGACGGTCCGGTCCGCGTGGTCGGCCATCCAGAGGGCGCTGCCCTGGGTGACCGGAACGGCTCGACGGCGCAGCTCCATCATCCACGGGTGGGTGTTCGGCACCCCGGGCGAGCGGACCACCACGTCGGCGGCGGCCAGCCGGGCGAAGCCCTCCTCACCGGTCACCAGCGGCGCGGCCTCGGCGAGCGGGCCCTCCCACGGCAGGGTGAGGAAGTTCGCGCTGTCGTCGACGGCGACCAGGCCGGCCGGGCCGTGCGCGGCGATCGCGGTGACCGCGGCCCGGCCCTCCCGGCCGGCGCCCCAGACGGCGACATGACGTCCGCGCAGATCAGACAGGCGCACAGGCTCTCCTCGTTGACATCCTCCCCCTCATGAAGAATGAGGGCGATTCCAGCCTATACAGGCTGAGGTTCACGGCCGTTCGAACGGCTGGTGGCCGCTGTCGCCCATCCGGCACCGGCTGTTCTTCGGGGGCAGGGGATTCCGCCCTGTCCTGCAGCGACGTTAACTGTTGTGTCGTAGGTGGCAGGCATGCTGTGGGGCTGTGGGGAGGTTTACCGCGTTCCGGTTCACAGCTGACCCGTCACCGTCGCAGGTGGTGGTGTTGGTCCGTCATACGGGGGCGGCTCGGTTCGCGTTCAACCAGTGCCTGGCTCTGGTGAAGGACGCCCTGGATGCGAAGCATCGGGGCGGGTCGGTGGTGGTGCCATGGTCGGGTTTCGACCTGATCAACGCGTTCAACTCGTGGAAGACCTCGGCGCAGGCGGGTCGCCGCTTCGTGGTCGACTCGGCCGGTTCGGCCGAGATCGTGGCGACGGGGTTGTCGTGGCGGACGCAGGTGTGTCAGCAGGTGTGTGAGGAAGCCGCTGTCGACTTGGGCCGCGCCCTGACCGCCTGGGCCGACTCCCGGCGGGGGAAACGGCCGGGCCGCCGGGTGGGGTTCCCGACATTCAAACGCAAGAGCCGCACCCAGCCGTCGTTCCGGATCCGCTGCAAAACCAAGGCGGGTCGGGCGAGCATCCGGGTGGGGGATCCGACGGCGGGGCCTCGGAGTATCTGTCTGCCGAGGATCGGGGTCCTGAGGGTACGGGAGGACACCCGCCGACTCCGGCGGATGATGCGCACAGGCCGAGCCCACATCCGGTATGCCACCGCCTCGTGCCGGGCCGGCCGATGGACCATCACCGTGACAGTGGAGGCGGCGGATTTGCATCCCGCCCGCCAGCACCCGCCCCGCCCCGACGCCGACTGCGGTGGTTGGGTAGGCATCGACCGAGGCCTCGCTGCCCTCGTCGTGGCCGCCGACACCACCGGCCGACAGCGGCTGCGCGTCAC
Source organism: Micromonospora sp. NPDC023966 (assembly GCF_040639095.1). Lineage (NCBI taxonomy): Bacteria > Bacillati > Actinomycetota > Actinomycetes > Micromonosporales > Micromonosporaceae > Micromonospora > Micromonospora sp. NPDC023966. The sequence goes on from NZ_JBEZZJ010000014.1 coordinate 151,309, forward strand.
TGATCCACCGCGCCCGCTGCGGACCGCCCTGCCCCGGCTACGGCGGCTATCCCGCCAGGTCACCCGCAAACAGCGAGGCTCGCGCAATCGGGCCGAGGCGGTCGCCCGGCTGACTCGTGCCCACCACCGTGTCGCGAATGTGCGTCGCCACTTTCTGCACAAGGTCGCCAACCGGCTGGTCAAGACCCACGACCGGCTGGCTCTGGAAGACCTGTACACCGCCGGTCTGCTGCGCAACCGGCGTCTGGCCGCCGCCATCTCCGATGCGGGTTGGGCTGAACTGGCCCGCATCATCGGCTACAAACAGCGCTGGCGGGGCGGGCAGGCCACCCGGGCGCCCCGCTGGTACCCGTCCACCAGAATGTGCAGTGCCTGCCGCACCATCGGCCCCGCCCTACCCCTGTCCATACGCATCTTCCGCTGCGACGAGTGCGGGCATACGGCGGACCGGGACGTCAACGCGGCGGTCAACCTCGCCGTCTGGGCCGAGCAACACCTTGCCCAGACCCGGGACCCCGAAGCACGAGGCCCGGTCACCAACGCCTCCCGAGGGAACGGCTCTGGCCAGCGCCCACGCGCCGGCGCAACCAGCCCTGATGATGGAGGAACCCCACCGCCACGAACACCCGCGACGGCAGGGACGCCCGAGAAGGGCGGTGTCTCATGACCCAACGGACTATTGAGACACGCTGTAGTATGGCGTGTGCCCAACGAGCAGCTCCGGCGGATGGACGCCTTCACCTTCCCGTCCTACTCGATCGACTTCGCCACCGGCGAGGTGTTGTTCGACTACGCCCTGACCGGCCCCGACGGCGAGCAGCGGTTCACCGAGGTGGTCACCCTTCCCCTGCCGGCGGAGCCGGTGTCCGACGAGACCGCGGCCACCCTCGCCCGGGTCCTCGAACTGCTGCACGTGGTCGCCGGGGTCAGCTACTACAAGGCCGCCGCGCCGCCCCGGCTGGTGCTGCCGGCGCCGCTGGGCGCGGCCGCCGCCGAGCTGGTCACGGCCGTCTACACCAAGGGTCTCGCCGAGTACGCGTACCGCAACCAGCTGCCGCACGTGCTGGAGCTGCGCCCGGAGGTGCCGGCCGGCGAGGTCGCCGCGCCGCGCGTGTACGACGACTCGGACCGCCGGCCGCTCTCGGCCGTCGGCGGCGGCAAGGACTCCATCGTCACGCTGGAGGCGCTGCGCCGCGCCGGCTTCGACCCGGTGCCCTTCTCGGTCAACCCGAACCACGTCATCGTCTCGGTCAACGAGGCGTCCGACCTGGTGCCGCTCGCCGCCCGCCGGCGGATCGACCCGGTGCTGTTCGACCTCAACGCGGCCGGCGCCCTGAACGGGCACATTCCCGTCACCGCGATCAACTCGCTGATCGCGGTCGCCACCGCCGTGCTGCACGGGCTCGGGCCGGTGGTGATGTCCAACGAGCGTTCGGCGTCCGACCCGAACCTGGTCTGGCAGGGCCACGAGATCAACCACCAGTGGTCCAAGGGCGTCGAGGCGGAAGGCCTGCTGCGGGCCGCGCTGGCCGAGCACGCCGGCCTCACCGAGCCGTACTTCTCGCTGCTGCGGTCGCTGTCCGAGCTGCACATCGCCCGGCTCTTCGCCGAGACCGACCGGTACGACGCGGTGGTGACCAGCTGCAACGCCGCCTTCAAGCTGCGCGACGCGAGCGAACGCTGGTGCCGCGACTGCCCGAAGTGCCGGTTCGTGTTCCTGGCCATGGCGCCGTTCATGTCCCGCGACCGGATCACCGCCATCTTCGGCGGCGACCTGCTGGCCGACGAGTCTCAGATTCCCGGCTACCGGGAGCTGCTCGGGGTGGACGGGCACAAGCCGTTCGAGTGCGTCGGCGAGGTCGAGGAGTCGGTGGTCGCGCTGAGCCTGCTCGCCGAGCAGGAGCAGTGGCGCGACGCCCCCGTGGTCCGCGCCCTGGTCGACGCGGTGCCGCCGACGGCCTGGTCGGCCGCCGCCACCTCCGACGTCTTCACCCCCGGCGGCCCCACCTACGTCCCCGCCCCCTACGCCAAGGCCCTGACGGCCCTCACCTGACCCTGCCCACCCACCCCGCCCGCCCCGTTGATCATGAGGTTAGCGGGGCGGATCGCCCGGATTGTCGCCGCCAACTTCATGATCACCGAGGATGGCGGTCAGGGGGTGCGGACGGCGTCCAGGGCTAGCAGGGCCACGTGGAGGGACAGGCACTGCTCCACCGAGTCGAGGTCGACGTCGAGGATGCGGCCGATGCGGGCCAGGCGTTCGTAGAAGGCCGGCCGGGACAGGTGGGCGGCGGCGGCCGCGGCGGACTTGTTGCGGCCCTGCTCCAGATACGCGCGGAGGGTGCCGAGCAGTTGCTCCCGGGGGTGCTGGGCGTCGTACGCGAGCAGCCCGCCCAGCTCCCGCTCGACGAAGGTCTGCAACCGCGGCTCGTCCCGGAGCAGGTGCAGCAGGCCGGCCAGCCCGACGTGCGGGAGCCGGAAGTAGGGCAGGTCCCGCCGGTCCCGCCGGGCCGCCTCGGCGATCTGCCGGGCCTCGACCAGTGAGCGGCGCGCCTCCCGCAGGCTGCCCACCCCGGACCCGGCCGCGACGATCACGGCCGGGCCGGCCGGGCGCGGGCGGGACGCCGGATCCGCGGCGCGCAGCGCGCCGACCGTCCCCGTCCGGGCGGCCGAATCGGCGGGGCGGGCGGACCGGGGCGTCGGCGGGCGGGCCGGGTCGGCGTCGAGGCGTACCCGGCGCAACGCGGCGGCGAACGCGGCGAGCGCCTTCTCCTCGGCGGCCGGGTCGGGCAGCGCCAGCAACGCGCCGACCGCCTGGTCGTCGACGGCGCTGGTCAGCGCGGTGAGCTTGGCCTCGCGCAGCGCCTGGCCGACCGCCTCGGCGAGGTCGCGCAGCCGGGCCGGACCGGCCTCGGGGCCGGCGTCCGGGCCCGGGCCGCCGCCCTCGGTCGGGTCGTCGGCCCGGTGCCGGACCACCACGCCGACCAGGTGGCGGCGGTCCAGTGTCACGCCGAGCGCCTTGGCCCGCAGCGCCACCTCGTCCACCGGGCGGGAGTGGTCGATCAGGGCGGTGAGCAGGGTGCGGTGGATTTGGCGTTCCAGCCCCTCGGCGTCGCGCCGGATGAGCCGGCCCAGGGCGAGGGTGGAGGCGGCCCGCTCGATCAGGATGGTGAGCCGGGTGGGTGGGGTCGCGCCCGGTCCCCCGCTGAAGCCCGGGTCCCGACGCGGATGCGGTGGCGTCCAGCCGCCGACCGGCGCGGTGTCGACCGGCGCCGCGTCGACGGACGCCGCGTCGACCGGGGCGGCGCCGGCGCTCGGCTGACCGCGGTCGGCGTCGTACCCGCCGGACGGCCGGCCGGTCGCCCCGGCGGCGGCCTCCCCGGCCGTCGTGGCCGGGAAGGCGTCGGACGCCGGTCGGTCATCCGCGCCGGCCGACGGCCGGTCGGGACCGCGCGTGGTCAGCTCGTCGCCCCCGGCCGGCCAGCGCAGCAGCAGGCGCCCCCAGTCCTGGCCCCGGGCGCCGACGGTGGTCACCAGCCACCCGCTGTCCGGGTCGTACGCGGTGCGCCCGGCCGGCCGGATCCGCCGGGAGTGCTGCTCCCAGCCGTCCAGCAGCAACTCGGCGTTCTCCCCCGCCGGGTCGTACGCCAGCACCTGCCGGGACAGGTTCTCCAGCACCACCGGGCAGCCGGCCAGCTCGGCGGCCTGCCGCACCACCTCGGCCGGCTCGGCGCCCTCGACCGACAGCTCGGTGAACCGCTGGTGGATCTCCTCGGTGGCGCGCAGCTCGGTGAGCTGGGCGTCCACGATCAGCGCGTGCACCGCCTCGGTGATCCGCACGAACGGGGTGGCCCGGCGCAGCTCGACCAGGGGCAGCCCGCGCCGCTCGGCGGCGGCCGCCATGACCCGGGGCACTCCGCTGACGTAGCGGCGGCCCAGCTCCACCACCAGCCCGGAGACCCCGACGTCGGCCAGGTCGCCGATGAACGCCCGCAGCCCGGCGTCGTCGGCGGGCAGCCCGATCCCGGTGGTGAGCACCAGCTCGCCGCCGCCGAGCAGGGTGGCGATGTCGGGCACCTCGGCCACGTGTACCCAGCGCACCGGCCGGTCCAGGCCCGCGTCCCCGGCGACCAGGCGCGGCGCGCCGTGGCGCACCGGCACCAGGGCGAGCACCTCACGGACGGTAGGGAACACGGGCGACACGCTACCCTGCGTCACCGCCGATTCCGAGCGCCGCCGGCCGGGGGTCACAGCGGGTCGTCGCGGCCCAGCTCCCAGCAGGCCACCGCGGTGGCGGCGGCGACGTTGAGCGAGTCCACTCCGCGCCGCATCGGGATCACCACCCGGACGTCGCTGGCGGCCATGGCGGCCCGGGTGAGGCCGGCCCCCTCGGCCCCCATGAGCAGGGCCGCGCGGGCCCGCTGCCCGGCGTCCAGCCGCTGGATCGGCACCGCGTCCGGGGCGGGCGTCATGGCCAGTACCGTGAAACCCGCCGCCCGGACCTGGCCGAGCGCGTCCGGCCAGGGCTCCAGCTTCGCGTACGGGATGGCGAAGACCTCGCCCATGCTGACCCGGACGCTGCGCCGGTAGAGCGGATCGGCGCAGGTCGGCGAGAGCAGCACGGCGTCCACCCCGAGCGCCGCCACGGCCCGGAAGATCGCGCCGAGGTTGGTGTGGTTGTTGACGTCCTCGAGGATGACCACCCGCCGGGCGGTGGCCAGCACCTCGGCGGCGGACGGCAGCGGCTTGCGGCGGAACGAGGCGAGCACGCCCCGGTGCACGTGGAAGCCGGTGGCCCGCTGGAGCACCTCCTGGGTGGCCGCGTAGACCGGGGTGTCGCCGGTGTCCAGGTCGGCGAGCTGGTCCACCCGCTTGGCGTCCACCAGGTACGACCGGGCCGGGTAGCCGGCCCGCAGCGCCCGCCGCAGCACCAGCTCCCCCTCGGCGATGAACAGCCCGTGCGGCGGCTCCCAGCGGGTCCGCAGCTCCACGTCGGTCAGCGCGCGATAGTCGGCGATCCGGTCGTCGTCGGGGTCGGTGATCTCGTGGACGGGCACCGGACGATTCTGCCTGGTCCGTCCGGTGGGTCCGGCGCGGCCTCGGGTTTCCGTCGCCTTGGTCGGGGAACGGAGCCCGGGAAACCGGACGGCGACGAAGGGACCACCACGATGAGCGCGGACCCCACCGGCGACGGCCGGCTGCCCCGGGACGCCACGGTCGCCGACTACATCGTGGCCCGGCTGGCCGAGTGGGGTGTGCACCGCTACTACGGCTACCCCGGAGACGGCATCAACGGGATGACCTCCGCGCTGCAACGGGCCGCCGGCCGGGCCCAGTTCATCCAGGTCCGGCACGAGGAGACGGCCGGCTTCGCGGCCAGCGCCCACGTTAAGTACGGCGGCGGTCCTCTGGGCTGCGTGGTGGTGACCAGCGGTCCGGGCGCGATCCACGTGCTCAACGGCCTTTACGACGCCAAGCTCGACCACCAGCCGGTGGTGGCGCTGCTCGGGCACACCGCGCTGCCCGCCGAGGGCGGCGGCTACTACCAGGAGGTCGACCTGCTCGCCCTCTACAAGGACGTGGCGTCGGCCTTCCTCGCCCAGCTCGACGACCCGTCGCAGGCGCGGCACCTGGTGGACCGGGCCTGCCGGACGGCCCTGGCCCGGCGTACGGTCACCGCCCTGGTGCTCCCCTCCGACGTGCAGGACGAGCCGGCGGTGCCGGAGCCGCCGCACGCGCACGGCTACTACCACACCAGCGCGGTGCCGAGCAGCACGCCGACCGTGCCACCGGAGGAGGAGGTGCGCCGGGCGGCCGAGGTGCTGCGCGGCGGGCAGAAGGTCGCCATGCTGGTCGGGCAGGGCGCCCTCGGCGCGGAGGACGAGGTCCGCCGGGTCGCCGACCGGCTCGGCGCCGGGGTCGCCACCGCCCTGCTCGGCTTCGCCGCCGTCGACCACCGGGAACCCTGGGTGACCGGCGCGATCGGCCTGCTCGGCAGCCGCCCGAGCTGGCAGCTCATGCAGGAGTGCGACCGGCTGCTGATCGTGGGCAGCCAGATGCCGTACTCGGAGTTCTACCCGCCGCAGGGGCAGGCCCGGGCGGTGCAGATCGACCTGGACGGCAGCCGGATGGGGCTGCGCTATCCGACCGAGGTGAACCTGACCGGCGACGCCGCGCCGACCCTGCGGGCGCTGCTGCGCGAGCTGGGCACCGGGCCGGTGCCGGCCACCTGGCGGGCCACGCTGGCCGACGCCACCGGGAAGTGGCGGCAGGCCCAGCGGGAACTGGCCGAGCAGACGGCCGACCCGGTGAACCCGCAGCTGCTCTTCGCCACCCTGGACGACGCCCTGCCCGACGACGCCATGCTGGCGGTGGACTGCGGCACCGCGACCGCCTGGTACGCCCGCCACGTCCGGGTCCGCCCCGGCATGCTGGCCAGCCTCTCCGGCACCCTGCTCTCGATGGGCGGGGCCATGCCGTACGCGATCAGCGCGAAGTTCGCCCACCCGGACCGCCCGCTGGTCGCGCTGATCGGCGACGGCGCGATGCAGATGAACGGGGTCAACGAGCTGATCACCGTGGCGAAGTACTGGCGGGAGTGGGCGGACCCCCGCTTTGTGGTGCTGGTGCTCAACAACCGCGACCTGTCCTTCGTCAGCTGGGAGCAGCGCTCCGGCGAGGGGACGCCGATGTTCCCGGCGAGCCAGGACCTGCCGGACGTGGGCTACCACAAGTGGGCCGAGGTGCTGGGGCTCGAGGGTGTGCTGGTCGACTCCCCCGACCAGGTGCCGGACCTGTGGCAGCGGGCGCTCAGCGCCGACCGGCCGGTGGTGGTGAACGCGGTCGTGGACCCGGCCGAGCTGATGCTGCCGCCGCACTCCACCGTCGAGCAGGCCCGCAAGACGGCCGCCGCGGTGCTGCGCGGGGACAGCGACCGGACGGAGATCCTCCGGCGGGGACTGCCCTCGGTACTCGCCACGTACCGTCCCCGCCGCCGCGACCGGTGAGGCGTCAGGCCCGCTCGTAGCGCAGCAGCACCGACCGCCCGTCGAAGCCCCGGGTCCCGGTCAGCCGCAGGTCGAGGCGGTCCTTGCCGGGGAAGACCGGGGTGCCGCCGCCCAGCACGACCGGGTGCACCACCACCTGGTACTCGTCGATCAGCCCCAGCTCGGTCAGGGCCGCCGCCGCGCCGGCGCCACCGGTGAGCAGCAGATCCCTGCCCGGCTGCGCCTTCAGCTCGGCGACCTCGGCGGCCAGGTCGCGGCCGATCACCCGGGCGCCGTACTCGGCGCTCTCCAGCGTGCGCGAGATGACGATCTTCGGGGTGCGGGCCCAGATCGGGGCGAACCGCAGGTCGTGCGGGTCCTGGGAGATCTGCTCGGCGCGCGGCCAGTACCAGGACATCAACCCCCACACCTTGCGGCCGTAGAGGAAGGCGTCGGCCCGGTCGGTCAGCTCGAAGGAGTACGCGGACAGCTCCCGCCCCATGACCGGCCAGTCGAACTCCCCGTTCGGCCCCTCGATGAAGCCGTCGACCGACTGGTGCACCCAGTGGATGAGCTTGCGCATGGTGTCTCTCCTCGCTCGGTGACGCCCCGGCGGGCGCGCTCACCGGTGGGTCGGAGCCGGCCGACCGGATCCGACAGCCGGCGCGGATCTTTTCCGGAGATTTGCCGAGGGCGACTACCGTCCGGATCCGTGGCCCGTTCCGTGATGATCGCCCTGGTCGGTGTCGACGGCTCCGGCAAGAGCACCCAGGCCAGGGCGCTCGCCCGCCGGCTGACGGCCGGGGGGATCCCGGCGACCTACTTAGAGAACGCCGGCGGCCGGCCGCTGTGGAACCGGCTGGCCCGCGCGCTCGGCCGGCCGGACGGGGTGGCGCTGTTCGGCCGTACCCTCTATCCGGCGCTGGAGGCGACGGTCCGCGCGCTGGCGATGGCCCGCACGGTGCTGGTGGCCCGGCTGACCGGGCGCACCGCGGTGCTGGACCGGTGGACCTGGTGCCAGGACGTCATCATGGCCGCCCGCGGCGACCGGGGGCGGCGGGCGGTCCGGGCCGCGTACGCGATCTTCCCGCGCCCGGCGGTGGTCTGCTTCCTGGCCGCCTCGCCGGAGGTGGCGCAGCGGCGGGTGGCGGCCCGGGGCATCGACACCGAGGAGTTGGGTCACCTGCGCGCGCTGGACGCCGCCTACCGGTCCCTGCCCGACTTCGGCTCGTTCGTGGTGCTCGACGGCGACGCCGAGCCCGACGAGGTGGCGGCGGCCCTGGACCGCGCGGTGTCACCCCTGGTGGCGGGGTGACACCGCGGATCGAGGTCAGCCGCGGCCGCGGCCCTGGAGCCAGCGGAGCAGGTCCGAGGGGAGGTTGTCCCGGTCCTGCTGGCGCCGCTCGGGTTGCGGGGTGGGACGCGGCTGCGGGCGCTGCGGGTCGCCGGCCAGCTCGCGGCTCGGCGCGGTGAAGTCCCGCACCGGCTTGCCGTCCACCGCCGTCCTGATCACCCGGGCCACGGCGTCGATCACCTTGGCCTGCACCGCCGAGCCGACCAGGTCGGTCGAGTCGTCGGGGTTGGCCGCGATGCCGGCCACGGCCACCTGCGGGGTGAACCCGACGAAGGTCTCGGTGGCGTTCTGCTCGGAGCTACCCGTCTTGCCCGCCACCGGTCGGCCGACGAGCCGGTCGACCGAGGTGGCGGTGCCGCCGTTGCACTGCCCGTACGCCGACTGCTGGCCGACCGGGCAGCGGGCCGCGTCGGTCGCCGCCCGGGCCACGTCGGCGTCCAGCACCTTCCGGCAGGAGGGCTGGCCGACGTCGACCTTCTCGCCGTTGGCGGCGGTCACCGAGACCACCGGCAGCAGCGAGCAGTACGTCCCCTCGGCGGCCACGGTGGCGTAGGCGTTGGCCAGGTCCAGCGGGGTGGTGGCGGCCACGCCGAGGGTGAACGCGCCCCAGTTCTCCGCGTTGTCCTTGGCGAAGGTGGCGTCGGAGTCGGCCCGGAAGGTGATGCCGAGCCGCTGCGCCATCTCCACCACCTTGTCCTCGCCGACCTGCTCGGCCAGCCAGACGAAGTAGGTGTTCACGGAGCGGCCGAAGCCGTCCCACATCATCCGGTAGCCGTCCATCCACTCCGGGTTGGCGTTGGCCGGGCACCACTTGCCGGCGCAGTTGCCCTCGGCGTCGGAGGCGTAGCGGGTGGGCAGCTTGGCCGGGGCGTCGAAGCCGGTGGCGAGCGGCTTGCCGGCCTCCAGGGCGGCGAGCATGGTGAACAGCTTGAAGGTCGAGCCGGCCTGGTAGCCGTCGACGCTGGCGCCGCCGGAGATCAGCGGGTTGACGGTGTTCGGGTGGTTGGCCTGCCCGGCCGGGTTGTCGGCGAGGCTGTAGTGCCGGTTGACCGCCATGGCGAGCACCCGCCCGGTGCCCGGCTCGACCGCGGCGATCGGCAGGGCGCGCCTGTTGCCGTAGCCGTAGACGGAGGTGGCCTGCTTCTGCGCGGTCTGCTGGATCTTCGGGTCGAGGGTGGTGACCACGGTGTAGCCACCCCGGCGCAGCGCCTGCTCGCGCTCCTTGACCGTGTCCCCGAAGGCCGGCTGGGCGAGCCACCACTGGCGCAGGTAGTCGCAGAAGAAGCCCCAGTCGTCGTGGCCCGCGGCGGTCGCGGTGCACCCGTTGGGCTGGGCGGTCGGGTGCAGGGTGAGCGGCTCCGCCCTGGCCGCGGCGGCCTGCTGGGCGGTGATCGCGCCGGTGGCGGCCATCGAGTCGAGCACGTAGCCCCGGCGGGCGAGCGCCTGGTCCTTGTCGCCGTCGATCGGGCTGTACTCGTCGGGCGACTGGACCAGCCCGGCCAGCAGCGCCGCCTCGCCCAGGGTCAGGTCGGCCGGGGCCTTGCCGAAGTAGCGCTGGCTGGCCGCGGCGACGCCGTACGCCCCGGAGCCGAAGTACGCGATGTTGAGGTAGCGGTTGAGGATCTCGTCCTTGCTGAGCGTCTTCTCCAGCGCGTTCGCGTACCGGATCTCCTGGAGCTTGCGCCCGACGGTCTGCTCGGTGGCGGCCTGCCGCTCCTCGGCGGTGCGGGTCGGGTCGGTCTTGAGCACGTTGCGGACGTACTGCATGGTCAGCGTGGAGCCGCCCTGCTCGGTGCCGCCGCCCTTGACGTTGGCGACCAGGGCGCGGGCGATGCCCCGCAGGTCGGCCCCACCGTGGGAGTAGAAGCGGCGGTCCTCGGCCGCGATGATCGCCTGCCGCATCACCGGGGCGATCTCGGCCAGCGGCACGTCGGTGCGGTTGACGTCGTAGAACGTGGTGATCAGGGTCTTGCCGTCGTTGGCGTAGAGGTAGGAGCGCTGCGGCTGCGCGGGGGTGCGCAGCGCGTCGGGCAGCTCCGCGTACGCGCCCAGGCCGGCCTTGGCGGCGAGCCCGCCGAGCAGGCCGCTCGGGAGCGCGGCGACCGCGAGGACCAGCCCGGCGAGGACGCCGGCGAGCAGCACGGTGAAGAGCCGCGACAGTGGCGACCGGGGAGACGGCATGGACTCCAGGATTGCCGCGAATGTCGCCAACCGGCCACCCCGCCAGGCAACTGTCAGTTACCTCACGGCGACCTCCCAGCTCCGGCGGAGACGCGGAACCGGGCGGAACCGGTCAGCCGGCGGCGAGCGGGCCGTTGGGGGGCGGAGCCGGGGTGGCGGCCACGCTGGCCGCGACGGTGTCGCGGGCGATCGTGGCGGGCACGAGGCGCCCGGAGCGGTAGCCGATGCCGATGCCGGCGACCAGCACGAAGATCGCGCCGAAGGTCTGCAACGAGCCGATCAGCGCGCCGCCCAGGCCCAGCAGCGGGGCGGCGATCATCAGCATCGTCCCGTCGCCGTAGGAGAACATCCCCGACCGGGCGACCGACCAGCCGACGAGGAGCCAGCCCAGGCTGTAGAAGGTCGAGCCGACCAGGACCAGGGTGCGCGCGGTGGTGCCGAAGACCGGCGCCTGCTCGGCCAGCCCGGCGAAGGGCAGCATCAGCACCATCCCGCCGATGCTGGCCAGCAGCCCGACCAGGGCGATCCGCCGGCACCGGGTGGCGGCGAGCAGGCCGGCGAGCGCCAGCAGGGCGAGCAGCCCGAGCCAGACCGAGGCCACCCACCCCACGAGGTAGAGCGGCTGCCCCTCGGCCGGGTAGGGGTCGTTGCCCACCCCGCCGTCGCTGGCCATCGCCACCAGGCCGTAGAGGACCGCGTACGCGGGCAGCAGCCAGACCGCCGCGCGGGCGAACCGCCGCACCGACCAGGCCCAGCTCGCGTCGGTGGCCGGGGCGGCCGGCCCGGGCTCGGCGACGAACGGCAGCACCCCGAACCCACCCCCGGTACGCCGGCTGCCGAGCGGCCCGGCCGGGTCGTGCGCGCCGGGGACCGGGGTCCTGGAAAACAGCCGGTTCGCCGGATCCTTCATGCGTCACCTCGCTCCGCGGGCGGCGCGGGACGCGCAACGGCGCCCCGGTCCTGGTCACCACCCGTCCTCAGACCGATCGTGGCAGGCACCGGGGCGCCGCATGAGGGATTCTCGGATTTGCCGGCGACGTCCTCGTTCAGCCCCGTTCGCGCTGGTCGGAGGGGTCGTTGAGCAGGCTCTGCGGGGAGACCGGCTCGGGCGCCGGCAGCCCCTGCGGGGCGTTGCCGCCGGTGGCCTGCGCCTCGGCGACGCGTACCTCGTCGTGGATCTCCTGGGCCGCGGTAGCGGCCGCGTGCGCGGCCTCGGCGGCCTCCCGCTCCACCTCGACGGCGCTCTTGGTGGCCTCCGGCGACGGCACGTCGCCGACCATGTTGGCCAGGCCACCGAGCGCGCCGCCCATGCCCTCCAGGGCCTTGGTCAGCTCGGTCGGGACGATCCAGACCTTGTTGGCGGTGCCGTTGGCGATCTGCGGCAGGGCCTGGAGGTACTGGTAGGCGAGCACCTTCTGGCTCGGGTTGGCCTGGTGGATCGCGTCGAACACGGTGCGGATCGCCTTGGCCTGGCCCTCCGCCTGGAGGATCCGGGCCTGCCGGTCACCGTCGGCGCGCAGCACGGCGGCCTGCTTCTCACCCTCGGCCGTGAGGATCTGCGACTGCTTGTGCCCCTCGGCGTTGAGGATGGCGGCGCGGCGGTCACGCTCGGCGCGCATCTGCTTCTCCATCGAGTCGCGGATGCTCGGCGGCGGCTCGATCGCCTTGATCTCGACCCGGGTCACCTTGATGCCCCACCGGCCCGTGGTCTCGTCCAGCACCCCGGAGAGGTGCCGGTTGATCTCCTCGCGGCTGGTCAGCGCCCGCTCCAGGTCCAGCGAGCCGATCACGTTGCGCAGCGTGGTGACGGTGAGTTGCTCGATGGCCTGGAGGAAGTTGGAGATCTCGTAGGTGGCGCGGACCGAATCGACCACCTTGAAGTAGAGCACCGTGTCGATCGAGACGACGAGGTTGTCCGAGGTGATCACCGGCTGCGGCGGGAAGCTGACCACCTGCTCCCGCATGTCGACCTTGGTCCGCACCGCGTCGACGTACGGCACCAGCAGGTTCAGCCCCGGGCTCAGGGTCCGCTTGTACTTGCCCAGCCGCTCCACCACGTCCTGGCGCTGCTGCGGCACGATCCGCACCGCCTTCACCAGCGTCACCACGACGATCACGGCGACGGCGATCAACAGGATCGCTGCAAACTCCATGCCTTCACCTTTTCCCTTCGGGCAGTCCGCCCGGGGTGGAAATCTCGTCCTGCCAGACCAGGGCGGTCGCGCCCCGGACCTTTATCACCTGCACCCGCTCGCCCGCCGCGTAGCTGCGCGTCGCGTCGTACGACCGGGCCGTCCACAGCTCACCGTCGATCTTGACCAGGCCGCGCTCGGCGTCCACCGGCTCCAGCACCACCGCGCTGGAGCCCTCGATCGCCTCGACCCCGAACGGCTGGTCGCCGCTCTCCAGCGCCGGCATGGCGTGCCGCTTGATGACCGGCCGGACCAGCGCCACCGACAGCGCGGAGACCACCGCGAAGACCAGCGCCTGGAGCGCGACCGGCGCGCCGAGCGCCGCGGCGCCGGCGGCGGCGAAGGCCCCGGCCGCGAACATGATCAGGAAGAGCGTCGTCGTGAAGATCTCGGCGACCGCCAGCAGCACACCCAGCACGATCCAGAACACGGCGTCCACCCTTAGATCGTGACACGCCGACGCACGCAGCAACGACCCCGCATGATCACCTAAGCTCGGCACCGCGCCGAAGACCGCCGAGGAGGACGCCATGGCCCTGCTGCCCGAGACCGCCCGACAGGTGGACCTGCTGGTCGCCCGGGCCCAGGCGGAGGGGCGCGGGCCCTCGCTCGCCCTCGGGGTGGTCCGGGACGGCGACCTGGCGCACGTCGCGCTCGCCGGCGAGCAGCCCCGCCCTGACGCGGACCTCCAGTACCGGATCGGCTCGATCAGCAAGACCATGACGGCCGTGCTGGTGATGCAGCAGCGTGACGCCGGCCAGCTGGCCCTGGACGACCCGCTGGACAAGCACCTGCCCGGCACCCCGGTCGGCGCGCTCACCCTGCGCCAGCTGCTCGGGCACGCCAGCGGCCTGCAGCGGGAGCCCGACGGGCAGTGGTGGGAGCGGGCCGCGGGCGCCGACCTGGCGACCCTGCTCGCCGGGCTCACCCCGGCGAAGATCGCCCACCCGCCGCACCACGTCTACCACTACTCGAACCTGGCGTACGGGCTGCTCGGCGGCGTGCTGGAGCGGATCACCGGCACGCCCTGGGCCGACCTGCTCCGCGAGCGACTGCTCGAACCGCTGGGCATGCGCCGCACCACCTACCACCCGACCGAGCCGTACGCCCGCGGCTACGTGGTGCACCCCTGGCACGACACGCTCCGGGAGGAGCCGCGGACCGACACCGGGGCGATGGCGCCGGCCGGCCAGCTCTGGTCGACGGTCGAGGACCTGGCCCGCTGGGCGGCCTTCCTGGCCGACCCGGCCCCGGATCTGCTCGCCCCGGCGACGCTCACCGAGATGTGCGCGCCCGTGGTGATCAGCGACCTGGACGCCTGGACCGGCGGGCACGGCCTCGGCGTGGAGCTCTACCGGGTCGGCGACCGGGTGTACGTGGGCCACGGCGGCTCGATGCCCGGGTACGTCGCCGGCCTGGCCGTGCACCGCCCCACCCGCACCGGCGTGGTCGATTTCGCCAACTCGTACGGGCTGCGCGCCGGCCACCACGTCGTCGGCCTGGCCCGCGACATCCTCACCCTGGTGCTGGACGCCGAGCCCGCCGCGCCCGCCCCGTGGCGCCCGGCCGAGGCTCCGCCGCCCGCCGACCTGGCCGAGCTGACCGGCCGCTGGTGGTGGATGGGCAACGAGTACGAGTTCCGCATCGACCCCGCCGGCGACCTGGTTGGTGGCCTGGTCGGTAATCCCCAGCTCAGGTTCACCCCGGAGGCCCCCGACCGCTGGCGTGGCCGTTCAGGTTCCCAGGACGGCGAACTCCTCACCGTCATCCGCGACGAGGCGGGGCAAGCGGTCGCTCTCGACATCGCCACCTTCGTCTTCACCAGGACCGTTACTTCCGGTGCGCTTTAGCGAGCACACGATCAGCAGTCCCGCCTTGCGGTGGGACGGTCCCGGTCTTGCCGGCGGATACCGTGCCGGGTTCACGCTTCACAGCCACCTGCCCGCGTGCGCGGGTCTTATGGTCGGCTCCACGTGCTGCCACCGGGCCACTCCCGGCGGTGTCGTACTCAGCCGCCAGCGCGGCCAAGTTGAGTGCGGCGTTGTGGTCACGATCCACGACCAGGCCACACGCCTCACACTGATATTCACGCTCAGACAGGGGCAGCTTGGTTTTCACCGCGCCACAGCCCGAGCACGTTTTCGAGGACGGATACCAGCGGTCGGCGACGACAAGCCGCCCACCGCTCCACTCAGACTTGTAGGCCAACTGCCGGCGCAGCTCACCGAAGCTGGCGTCGGCGATGTGCCGGGCCAGCCGCCGGTTACGCAACATCCCGGCGACGTTGAGGTCTTCCACCACGACCGTGCCGTGCTCCCGCGCGAGCCGGGTGGTCAGCTTGTGCAGGCCGTCACGGCGCAGATTAGCCACCCGAGCGTGAGCGCGACCGAGCCGGAGACAGGCACGCTTCCAACGGCTCGACGGCTGGCGGCCGGTCCGTCGGTCCGGCCCGGTCTTACGGGACATCGCCCGGCCGAGGGTCCGCAGCCGACGTTGAGCGGCATCGAGGTGACGCGGGTTGGGCACCAGTTCGCCCGTGGACAGCACCGCGAGGTGTTTGATACCGACGTCCACGCCGAGAACGCTCGCTGGTCGGGTCGGGACGTTCTCGGCGCGCTCAACCTCAACGCAGAAGGAAACATGCCACCGGCCGCCGTCACGCCGGACGGTTGCGGACATGATCCGGACGGTGCCGTTGTCGATGCGACGGGCCAACTTCCGGGCGGACTCGTGCAGCTTCAACCGTCCCAGGCGGGGCAACACCACATGCTTGCGGTCCGGCTCCACCCGGATCGCGCCAGTCGTGAATCGCACTGATGGCCTTGTGCGACGGCGGGACTTGAACCGGGGGAACCCGACCGGGCGGCCGGCCCGCTTGCCACCACGGGAGTCCGACCAGTTTTTCAACGCGCGGGCCAGCGCGTCGAGGCCAGTGTTGAACGCCTCCTTCGAGCACTCCCGCCACCACGGCGCGACATCTTCCTTGGCGGCATTCCACGCCTTGCGCAGCGCGGGCAGCGACCAACCGACCACCGGAGTCAGCACTTCCTCGGGCACGCCGTAAGTGCGCTCGGCGGCACGCTGCTCCATGACAGCCTTCACCCGCGCCAGCGCCCAGTTATGAGCGACTCGGGCAGCCCCGGCATGCGCCAGCACCCCCCGCTCCTGCGCAGGGGTGAGGTCAAGGGCGAACCGGTACGCCTGCAACGTCTTCACGTCGGCCCGAGCTTTGTGACGATGCCGCCAAGACGAAACGTGGGAACAGGCAACGTCCCTGCCGCGTACTGCCGCCGAGCGGTGATGCACGCGACGCCTTGCGACGTCGCCCACTCCTTAAGATTCACCCAGATCACCACAGGTACTAAGAACGCCAAAGATGTCCGGCACACTCACTGCTGACCGCCCGGAGCCGGGCACGGTCGCCCCGGCCCTGAACCGCAACCACTACTCAGCTTGATCTTTAACCCCCGCAGGTCCTTTAGCGACCCTGGCTGATCACGGAAACAGCCCTTGGTCGATGATCTTCTTGTCTAGGGAAGAACATCGATAACCAAGGGCTGTTCTGGTGACCAGTGTGCATGAGCGTTGTGCGGCTGATGCCGTGGGGGACCTGGACAGGTTCCGGCGAGTGTTCTACGCCTGCTTGACCGCGCGTGCGGACGCGTTGTTCGACCTGACGGACGCGGTGTTGTGCGCCGATGGGCCGGTGCGGTCGCTGGTGGAGTTGTCGCTGGTGGGTGAGCACCGTCGTGGTCACGGGGCGTTGTACGACGCCCTCGCGTGCGGGCGGTTGGACGTCGACCGGCTGCGTACCGCCCTCGCGGGGGTGCCGTTGCCGCGGGCGGCCGACGGGCGTCTCGTGCTGGCGGTGGACATCACCTGCTGGCTGCGGCCGGACGCGCACACCTCGCCGCAGCGGATCCTGTGCCACACCTACGGCCGCGGTAAGGACCAGACGATCATGGTCCCAGGCTGGCCGTATTCCATGGTCGTGGCGCTGGAGCCGGGCCGCAGTTCATGGACCGCGCCGTTGGACGCGGTGCGGCTGGCGCCCGGTGCTGACGCCGCGACGGTCACCGCCGGGCAGCTACGGGACATCGTGGGGCGACTGGTCACGGCCGGGCAGTGGCAGGCCGGGGATCCGGACATCCTGGTCGTGGCCGACGCCGGCTACGACGCGCCCCGCCTGGCGTTCCTCCTGGCCGATCTGCCCGTGCAGGTCCTCGCGCGGATGCGCTCGGACCGGGTACTGCGCCGAGCCACGCCACCCCGGCAGCCCGGGACGATCGGCCGGCCGCCCCGTCACGGCGGCGAGTTCGTCTTCGGTGATCCCGCCACCTGGGGCGAACCCGACGCGGCCACCGTCACCGACACCCGCCTCTACGGCACGGCGTGGGCCCGGGCCTGGAACCGGCTGCACCCCCGGCTGACCCACCGAAACGCCTGGACCAACTCAGCCAAGACACTGCCGGTCATCGAAGGAACGGTCATCCGCTTGGAGGTCGGCCACCTGCCCAGCGGCGCGACCCCGAAACCGGTGTGGCTGTGGTGGTCCGGCGTCGACCCCACCGCCGTTGACGTCGACCGGCTCTGGCAGACGTTCTTGCGCCGCTTCGACATCGAGCACACATTCCGCCTGTTCAAACAGACCCTCGGCTGGACCTGCCCGAAGATCCGCGGTCCGCAGGCCGCCGACCGATGGACCTGGCTGATCCTCGCCGCCTACACCCAGCTCCGCCTCGCCCGCGCCCTGGCCACCGACCTGCGCCGTCCCTGGGAGAAACCAGCACCACCGCAGCGCCTGTCACCCGCCCGCGTCCGGCGGGGATTTCGACACCTCCGCGCGAAGGCCACCTGCCCCGCCGGCGCACCGAAACCCTCCCGACCAGGACCTGGACGGCCACCCGGCCGCCGCAACACCCAGCCCACCCCGCGTCACGACGTCCACATCGCGACCACCAAAAAGACCAACAAACCGGGCATCAAGATAACGAAGACCGCGAATCCCCGTCCACGCCGAACAGGTTAAAGATCAAGCTCAGGCGAAGTCACGAAATCGATCATCCGCTCCACCGCGTTGATCAACGGCGTCTCCACGTCCGCGAAACTGTCCACCCGGGACAGGATGAGCCGCCACATGTCCGCCGGCTCGGCCACCCCGAGGGCCGCGCAGACCCCCTCCTTCCAGGGCCGCCCCGGCGGCACCACCGGCCAGGCCGGGATGCCCAGCGCGCGCGGCTTCACCGCCTGCCACACGTCGACGTACGGGTGCCCGGTGACCAGCACGTGCGGCGAGGTGACCTGCGCGACGATCCGGCTCTCCTTGGAGCCGGGCACCAGGTGGTCGACCAGCACGCCGAGCCGGCGGCCGGGGCCTGGGTCGAAGGCGCGTACCTCGGCGGCGAGGGCGTCGATGCCGTCGAGCGGTTCCACCACCACGCCCTCGATCCGCAGGTCGTCGCCCCAGATCCGCTCGACCAGGGCCGCGTCGTGCACGCCCTCGACCCAGATCCGGCTGGCCTTGGCGACCTGGGCCCGAACGTTGTCGACCGCGGTCGAGCCGGAGGCGGTGCGCCGCCGGGCGGCCGGCGCCGGGGCGCGGGCCGGGCGGCGCAGGGTGACCGGCCGGCCGTCGAGCAGGAACGCGGCGGGCAGCAGCGGGAAGTTGCGTCGCCGGCCGTGCCGGTCCTCCAGCACCACCGCGCCGGCCTCGAAGCCGACCACCGCCCCGCAGAACCCGGAGTCGGCGTCCTCGACCACCAGGTCGGGTTCGGCGTCGACCTCCGGGGTCACCTTCCGCCGCCGCCAGTCGCCCGCCAGCACGTCGCCGTCGTATCGCCCCGCCATGTGGATCACGCTAGCCACCGGCCCGGCGTGTCGCCCGGCGACGCGCCGAGCAGCCGCCCCACCGGTGGCACAGAAAGGGGCGAAGGGGGTAGTTGGGGGCAGGTCACGCCGCCGGAGCGGCAGCCGAGACAGCGACGGCGGCGAGCACGTACCCTTTCGGCATGTCCTCCCCCGCAACGGGCGCGGCCACGCTGGCTCCGCGCCGGTCGAGCCGCTTCGTCGCCTGGGTACGCGCCTGGCGGGCCGGCCTGGTGCCCTTCGACGAGGTCGCCGACGAGATCGCCGGCGACGAGGAGCACCTGGTCGCCGACGCCCCCGGCACCTGGACCGACGTGTCTCTGCGGGACGCGCTGCCCAGCCTGGCCAAGCTCTCCCCGGACGAGATCCGCTTGGTGCTGCCCGCCCCGGGCGACCCGCGCGGGCTGCCCGGCCCCGGCGACTTCGCCGGGGCGGCGCTGCTGGCCGGCGAGGCCGTGGTGGCCAGCGGGCTCGGTTTCGTCCCCGAGGTGCGCACGCACACCTCGGGCTCGGGGATGACCTGGGAGACCGTGCTCTGGCGGGTCTACCCGCTGCCGGTGGACGCGCCGAAGGCATCGCTGATCACGCCCGGCGCGGCCGAGGCGGAGGCCGAACTGGCCGCCGCGCTGGCCGAGACGACCGCCGCGCTGACTCGGCTCGACGTGGCCCAGTGGCGGCCCGAGCTGGCCGGCGCGCTCGCCGCGCTGCGCCGCCCGGACGGCGGGACCGACCTGCCGCCCGGCTTCGACCCGCGGTCCCGCCGGCTGTTCGCCCGCGCGGCCGTGCTGGACCGGGTGCTCGCCCTGGCCGGGGAAAGCGCCCCGGGCGGGGCGGTGAACACCTACGAGGCGCAGCAGCGGGACGCGGCGCTGCGGCCGTTGACGACCGCCTGCCGGCAGGCCCTGGTGGCCGCCTGCAACGCCCCGCTGCGCCCCTGAGCCCGGCTCAGACCTCGTCGATCAGATCGGCCACCGAGTCGACGATCCGCGACGGCCGGTACGGGTAGCGCTCCGCCTCGACCCGGCTGCTGATCCCGGTGAGCACCAGGATCGTCTCCAGCCCCGCCTCCAAGCCGCAGAGGATGTCGGTGTCCATCCGGTCGCCGATCATGGCGGTCGACTCGGAGTGCGCGTCGATGGTGTTCAGCGCCGAGCGCATCATCATCGGGTTCGGCTTGCCGACGAAGTACGGCTCCACGCCGGTCGCCTTGGAGATCATGGCGGCCACCGAACCGGCGGCCGGCAGCGCGCCCTCCACCGACGGGCCGGTCGCGTCCGGGTTGGTGCAGATGAACCGGGCCCCGTCGTTGATCAGCCGGATCGCCTTGGTGATCGCCTCGAAGCTGTAGGTGCGGGTCTCGCCCAGCACCACGTAGTCGGGGGCGAAGTCGCTGAGCACGTAGCCCACCGCGTGCAGCGCCGTGGTGAGACCGGCCTCGCCGATCACGTACGCGGTGCCGCCCGGCCGCTGGTCGGCCAGGAACTGGGCGGTGGCCAGCGCGGACGACCAGATCGCCTCCTCCGGCACGTCCAGCCCCATCCGGGCCAGCCGGGCCTGGAGGTCCCGCGGCGTGTAGATCGAGTTGTTGGTGAGCACCAGGAACGGCTTGCCGGAGGCGCGCAGCCGCTTGATGAACTCGGGCGCGCCGGGCACCGGCTGGCCCTCGTGCACCAGCACGCCGTCCATGTCGGTGAGCCAGCTCTGCACCGGCTTGCGGTCATGCATCTGTCGTCCCCATGGGGTGTCGGAGGTGGTCGGGTTCAGGGACGGCGGGCCGGGGGCACACAGCACAGCGCCGGGCAGGTGTCCCAGGTGGGCAGCTCGCCGAGGCGGCGGAAGTACCGCTCGCCGTCCGGGGCGGCTCGTTCCAGCACCAGCTCGCGGACCATTGCCACGAAGCGCGGGTCGGTGCCGGGCGTGCCGGCGCGGACGAAGTCCAGGCCGAGCTGCTTGGCGGTGTCGAGGGCCTCGGTGTCCAGGTCCCAGACCACCTCGAGGTGGTCGGAGACGAACCCGATCGGGCTGACCACCACGCCGGTCACGCCCTCGCCGGCGAGCGCGGCCAGGTGGTCGTTGATGTCCGGCTCCAGCCACGGCACCTGCGGCGGCCCGGAGCGGCTCTGCCAGACCAGGTCGTACGGCAGGTCCGGCGCGGCGGCGGCGTGCACCAGCCGGGCCGTCTCCGCGAGCTGGGCCGTGTACCGGCCGCCGTGCGGGCCGGCGGTGGCGGCCGCCGACACCGGGACGGAGTGCGCGGTGAACACCAGCCGGGTGCTGTCCCGCCGGGCCGGGTCGAGCTGCGCCAGCGCGGCCCGGACCGCGTCGGCGTGCGGCTCGACGAAGCCGGGGTGGTCCCAGAACTGGCGCAGCTTCTCGATCAGCGGGGCGTCCGGGCCGACGGCGGCCCGGGCCGCGGCGATGTCCTCCTGGTACTGCCGGCAGGACGAGTAGCCGCCGTAGGCGCTGGTCACGAAGGCGAGGGCCCGCTGGATCCCGTCGTCGCGCATCTGCGCCACGGTGTCGGCGAGCATCGGGTCCCAGTTGCGGTTGCCCCAGTAGACCGGCAGGTCGACGCCGTGCGCGGCGAAGTCCGCCCGGATCGCCGCGAGCAGGTCACGGCACTGCTGGTTGATCGGGGACACCCCGCCGAAGTGCAGGTAGTGCTCAGCGACCTCGGCGAGCCGCTCCGGCGGCACGCCCCGCCCCCGGGTCACGTTCTGCAGGAAGGGCAGCACGTCCTCGGGCCGCTCGGGGCCGCCGAAGGAGACCAGCACCAACGCGTCGTACGCCATGCTGCCATTCTCCCCCGACGGCCGTGTCGCTCCGGCGACCACCCCGGGACGAGCGGGTTTCGCGCCCGGTCTCAGGCGCCGATCGCGTGGTAGCCGCCGTCGACGTGGACGATCTCGCCGGTGGTGGCCGGGAACCAGTCGGAGAGCAGCGCCAGGCAGGCCCGGGCGGCCGGCTCCTGGTCGGTCAGGTCCCAGCCCAGCGGGGCGCGCCCGGCCCAGGCCTCCTCGAACTGGTCGAAGCCGGGGATGGACTTGGCGGCGATGGTGCGCAGCGGCCCGGCGGCGACCAGGTTGCTGCGGATGCCCTGCTTGCCCAGGTGCAGGGCCAGGTAGCGGGAGGCGGACTCCAGCCCGGCCTTGGCCACGCCCATCCAGTCGTAGACCGGCCAGGCCTTGGTGGCGTCGAAGGTGAGGCCCACCACGGCGCCGCCCGCCGACATCAGCGGCAGCGCCGCCATGGCGAGGGACTTGTAGGAGTAGGTGGAGACCTGGAGCGCAGTCGCCACGTCCTCCCAGGGCGCGTCGAGGAAGCCGCCGCCGAGGCAGCTCTGCGGGGCGAACCCGATCGAGTGCACCACCCCGTCGAGGCCGTCGACGTTCTCGCGTACCCGGTCGGCCAGGCCGGCCAGGTGCTCGGCGTTGGTCACGTCCAGCTCGATCACCGGGGCCGGCTCGGGCAGCCGCTTGGCGATCCGCTCGACCAGGGAGAGCCGGCCGTAGCCGGTGAGCACGACCTGGGCGCCGTTCTCCTGGGCGAGCTTCGCCACCGAGAAGGCGATCGAGGCGTCGGTGATGACGCCGGTGACCAGCAGCCGCTTACCGGCCAGGAGTCCGGACATTCGCAGTTCCCTCCGTACTTTCTCAGTGACCCATGCCCAGGCCGCCGTCGACCGGGATGACGGCGCCGGAGATGTACGCGGCCGCGTCCGAGGCGAGCCACGTGACCGCGGCGGCGACCTCGTCCGGGCTGGCCATCCGGCCGGCCGGGATCGACTTGCGGATCTCCGCCCGGCGCTCCTCAGACAGCACGGCGGTCATGTCGGTGTCGATGAAGCCGGGCGCCACCACGTTCGCGGTGATGTTGCGGCTGCCCAGCTCGCGGGTGATCGACCGGGCCACGCCGACCAGGCCGGCCTTGCTGGCCGCGTAGTTGACCTGACCGGCGCCGCCAGCGAGGCCGACCACCGAGGAGATGAAGATCATGCGGCCCCACTTCGCGCGGAGCATCTTCGTCGAGGCCCGCTTGGCGACCCGGAACGCGCCGGTCAGGTTGGTGTCGAGCACCCGGGTGAACTGCTCCTCGGACATCCGCAGGAGCAGCGTGTCGTCGGTGATGCCGGCGTTGGCGACCAGCACCTCGACCGGGCCCAGCTCGGCCTCGATCGCGGTGAACGCGGCGTCCACCGACTCGGCGTCGGTCACGTCACACTTCACTCCGAACAGCCCCGCCGGGGCCTCACCGCTGCGGTGGGTCACCGCCACCCGGTCGCCCTGCTTGGCGAAGGCCTGCGCGATGGCCAGGCCGATTCCCCGGTTTCCGCCGGTCACCAGCACGGTACGGGCCACGGCTCCCCCTCTGCTCAGCTGATCTCTCGGTCGGTGGCGAGCCTAGGGGTTACCGGTAGGTAAGCGCTAACGCGGGCGGCCCGCCGGGAACCCCGACGACCCGGTCGGGCCGGGTCCGTGGACCGGTCGGCCGAGTGCGCGCCACGGGTGCGCCGGGTGTACGATGATCAGCGTTTGCGGGCAGTGGATCGCCCGCATCGTCGAGCCCCGCCGACCGCAGGAGGTGATCGCTGTGCGAGATAGCGATCCTCCCAGTCGTGGCCGGGCCGACCGTCAGTCCCGCTGAGCCACGACTCAGTCGGCGCGGCTGACCCCGCTCCCCCGCCCTCCGCACCGCCCCGTCTCCTCGGCCGTTCCCGCCGGGGCGACCGTGCTGCGCGGCCCGGACGGAGCACCCCGGTCACGACTTCGTGTGCGTACGCCCTGATCCACCCCCGCGGTCCGTCCCGCCCGGACCGTCCGTCGCCACGGAGCAGTCCCATGAGCCGTTACGTCGCCCCGCTGGGCTTCACCCTCGCCGCCATGTGGGTGGCCGTCGTCTTCGTCCTGGCCGGCGGCGGTCACTGACCACCACCGGCCGCGCCCGGCCGTCCCGCCTCAGATCAGGCGGGACGACCAGAGCAGGCTCAGCCCTCCCGCGCAGAGCGCGAGGAGCAACGCGATCCCCGCGTACCACTGGGTGATCTCCCGCGGCTCGGTCCGGAACCCGATCGAGCTGCCCATGTCCTGGTAGACCTGCTTCAGCTCGCTGACCGAGGCCGCCTCGTAGAAGTAGCCCTGGGTGGTCTCGGCGAGCTGCGACAGCGCCATCCGGTCCACCGGCACCCGCTGCAGCTGGCCGCCGATGTCCACCTGCCCGGAGTCGGTGCCGAACGCGATGGTGGAGACCGGCACGTTGGCCGCCTGCGCCGCCGCGGCCGCCTCCTCCACCGAGCGGCCCGAGGTGCGGTAGCCGTCGGAGAGCAGCACGATGCGGGCCGGCGGGATGCCGGCCGCGCCGTCCGCCGGCACCGAGCGGATCGCCTCCAGGCAGGTGAAGACCGCCTCGCCCGTGGCGGTCGCCTCGGCCAGCACCAGGCCGTCGATGGCGGTGGTCACCGCGGCCCGGTCCTTGGTCGGCGGGACCAGCACGTTCGCCGACTTGGCGAACGAGACCAGCCCGAGGTTGTAGCTCTCCGGCAACTCGCCGACGAACTGCTTTGCCGCCTCCTGCGCGGCCTCCAGCCGGTTCGGCGCCACGTCATCGGCCTGCATGGACAGCGACACGTCGATGGCGAGCATCACGGTCGCCCGTTCGAGGGGCTCCTTGGTGTCGATCGCCGGCCGGGCCAGCCCGGTGGCGAGCACCAGCAGGCAGAGCAGGAAGGCGGTGGCCGCCGCGTGCCGCCGCCAGCCCAGCCCCTTCGGCGCGAGGGTGCGCAGCAGGTCCACATTGGTGAACCGCATGGCGTACTGCCGGCGGTGCAGCTGCCGCCAGACGTACGCGGCGGCGAGGGCGAGCACCGGCAGCACGGCCAGCAGCCACCACGGTTGCAGAAAACGGATCATCGGGTCGTCCCTCGGGTACGGGCGTGCCGCTGCGCGGCCACGAAACGCACCATGTCCAGCAGCCAGTCTCGGTCGGTACGCAGTCGCAGGTGGGCCGCGCCGGCGGTGCGCAGCTCGGCGGCGATCGCCGCACGCTGGGCGGCCGCCGACTCGGCGTAGCGGCGGCGCAGGCGCGGGTCGGCGGTCTGCACCTCGTGCAGCTCCCCCGTCTCCGGGTCGACCACCGGCAGCACCCCCACGTCGGGCAGTTCCAGCTCGCGCGGGTCGACCACCTCGATGGCCAGCACGTCGTGCCGGACCCGCAGCTTACGGACGGGCCGCCCCCACTGCTGCGGTGGCGCGAGGAAGTCGGAGATCACCACCGCCACGCCCCGCCTTCGCGGCGGGCGGTTGAGCATGTCGACGAGGACGCCCAGGTCGCTGCGCCCGGGCCGGATGTCGGTGCCGGCGATGGCCCGCAACAGGCCCTGCGCCTCCTTCCGCCCGGCCCGGGCGGGCAGCCGGCGCAGTGTCCCCGGCCCGGCCGGCAGGGCACCTCCCCGCCACCGGCCGGCCGGTGCCGGCGCGCCCGTGCCGACCACCGCGCCGATCCGGTTGCCGCCCCGGACGGTCAGGTGGGCCAGGGCGGCCGCGGCGGCGACCACCACGTCCCGCTTGAGCCACTGCCCGGTGCCGAAGTCCAGGCTGGCCGAGAGATCGACCGCCAGCCAGGTCTCCAGCTCCCGGTCGGCCACCGTACGCCGGACGTGCGGCATGGTGGTGCGGGCGGTGACCGGCCAGTCCATCCGGCGCACGTCGTCGCCGGGGCGGTATTCGCGGGACTCCCCCGCCTCGCTGCCCGGTCCGGGCAGCAGCCCGGCGTAGTCGCCCTGGAGCAGCCCGTCCAGCTTCCGGGTGACCATGAGCTGCAACCGGGCGAGGACGGCGCCGGAGCGCTCGTTCCCGGCCGGCAGCCGGGTGGGTGGGGTCACGGCCGCTGCCCGGGCCAGCCGCCGTGCGGAACGGCCGGTGGCGGCGGCGTGGCCTGCTGCCGGGGCGCGACCGCGGGCAGCGGGATGGTCGACATCACCCGGTGCACGATGTGGTCGGCCGGCACGTCGTCGGCGAGCGCGTCGTAGCTGAGCACCAGCCGGTGCCGCAGGATGTCCGGAGCGATGTCCTGCACGTCCTGCGGCAGGGCGTAGTCGCGGCCGCGCAGCAGGGCCAGCGCCCGGGTGGCCCGGACCAGGCCGAGCGACGCGCGGGGGCTGGCACCGTACTGGATGAGCTGCGCGACGTCGGGCATGCCGTGCTCAGCGGGGGCCCGGGTGGCGAGGACCAGCCGGACCGCGTAGTCGACCAGCGCGTTGTGCACGAAGACCTGGTCGGCCCTGTGCTGGAGCGCGATCAGGTCCGGGGTGTCGAAGACCCGGGCCGGCTCGGGCGGGGCGACGCCCATCCGGTAGACGATCTCCCGCTCCTCGGCGTCGGTCGGGTAGCCCACCACGATCTTCATGAGGAACCGGTCCCGCTGCGCCTCCGGCAGCGGGTAGACGCCCTCCTGCTCGATCGGGTTCTGGGTGGCCATCACCAGGAACGGGTCCGGCACCCGGTGGGTCTCGCCGCCGATGGACACCTGCCGCTCGCTCATCACCTCGAGCAACGCCGACTGCACCTTCGCCGGGGCCCTGTTGATCTCGTCGGCGAGCAGGAAGTTGACGAAGACCGGACCCAGCTCGACGTCGAACTTCTCGCTGGACTGCCGGTAGATCCGGGTGCCCATGATGTCGGCCGGCACCAGGTCGGGGGTGAACTGGACCCGGGCAAACGACCCGCCGACCACCTTGGCCAGGGTCTCCACGGCCAGCGTCTTGGCGACGCCGGGCACGCCCTCCAGCAGGCAGTGGCCCCGGGCGAGCAGAGCCACGAACATCCGCTCGACCATCCGGTCCTGACCGACGATCACCCGCTTGATCTCGAACAGCGCCCGCTCCAGCAGGGTGGCGTCCTGCGCCGGGGTGGTGGTCGCCGGGGACGGCGCGTCCGGGGCGGCCTCGGTCGGGGTCGGGGCGTCGGGCGTGGTCGGCTGGGCCACCGGTCCTCCACAGCTTGGTCGTCGTCGCGGTGTCGTGCGTATCAAGACTGTCATGCCTCGCTGAGAGCCGAGGGCGGGAGAGGGACGATTTTCGCCGCGCCGTCCCGGGGCACGGAAAACGCTGAACACGGGTGGACAACAAGGGGTCCGGCGTGTGTACGATTCACCCCGTCGCCGGGCGGCTCCCCCCGTGGCCGCCCGGCGCTAAAGCTCCCGGGCGCACGGCCGTAGACTCGCCCCGGTGACCACTCCCACTCCCCCCGACGACGAGCTGATCTGCTCGGCGCGGGGATGTCGCGCCCTCGCGGTCTGGGAGCTGCGCTGGAACAATCCCCGCCTGCACCCGCCCGAACGGCGCAAGACCTGGCTGGCCTGCGCGGCGCACCACGGGTCGCTGGGCGACTTCCTCGACGCGCGCGGCTTCCTCCGCGAGGTCGTACCGGTGCCCGGATCGCCTACGCTCGAATCGTGAGCGAACCGGTGAACGGTGACGACCTCGCCGGCCGGCCGCCGGCCCCGACCAGTCCCCTGGAGCCCTGGCCGGAGACCGTCCGCTGGCAGCCGATCTCCCGCGACCTGATCTGGGTGGAACTGATCCGGCTCGGCATCCTGCTCGCCGTGGCGCTGGTGCTGCTCGGCGTGGCCTGGGCGGTCACCGGCCACTGGCTGTTCGGCGCCGCCCTGGGCGTGGCGCTGCTCCTGGCCGCCTGGCGGGCGGTCACCATCGTCCGCGCGGTGCGTGCCTGGGGCTACGCCGAGCGGCCGGACGACCTGCTGGTCCGGCACGGCCTGCTGGTCCGGCGGCTGTCCATCGTGCCCTACTCCCGGATGCAGTTCGTCGACGTGAGCGCGGGGCCGCTGGAACGCGCCTTTGACCTGGCCACCGTGCAGTTGCACACCGCCGCGGCGGCGAGCGACGCCCGGGTGCCGGGCCTGCGACCGGCCGAGGCGTCCCGGCTGCGGGACCGGCTCACCGCGCTGGGCGAGGACCGGGCGGAGGGGCTGTGACCGACGGCCCGGCCGAGCCGAAGCCCGGCGCCCCGCCGCCGCACCCGCCCGCCGACCACGGCGACCCGGCCGCCGCCCCGCCGCCGGCCGCGGGCGAGCCGACACACAACGGCCACCCCTGGCCACCGCAGCCCGGGTACGCCCACCCGCCCGGCCCCGCCACCCCGGCCGGACCGTGGCCCGGCCACCCCCCACCCCCGCCCGGCTACGGCCATCCCGCGCCGCCGCCGGGATACGGCCCGCCCCCACCTCCGCCCGGATACGG
The DNA here is from genome assembly GCF_040639095.1 of Micromonospora sp. NPDC023966. NCBI lineage: Bacteria > Bacillati > Actinomycetota > Actinomycetes > Micromonosporales > Micromonosporaceae > Micromonospora > Micromonospora sp. NPDC023966. Next base: position 179,140 of record NZ_JBEZZJ010000014.1, read on the forward strand.
CCCGCCCGCGCCGCCGCCCGGATACGGCCCGACGGCACCCCCGCCCGGATACGGCCCGACGGCACCCCCGCCCGGACACGGCCCGCCGGCGCCCCCGCCCGGATACGGCCACCCCGCGCCGCCGCCCGGGTACGGCCCGCAAGCGCCGCCCTGGCCCTCGGCCAGTCATTCCGCCCCGGGCGGACCCGGTCCGTGGGGACCGCCCGCGCCCGGTGGACCGGGGGCGCCCGCCCAGGCCGGCGAGGAGCCGCGGCAGCGCCTGCACCCGCTGAGCCCGGCGCTGCACGGCGCGAAGTCGCTGGTCGTGGTGATCGCCGGACTCTCCTGGTCGACGCTGTCGCGGGTCGGCTTCGGCTGGTTCGCCGCGCTGGTCGCGGTCTTCGTCCTCGGCGCCACGGTGCTCTCCGTGATCAGCTGGTGGAACACCGGCTACCACGTGGTGGGCCGCGAGCTGCGGGTGCACGAGGGGCTGCTCTGGCGGCGTACCCGGGCGATCCCGCTGGAGCGGTTGCAGGCAGTGGAGGTGGTCCGGCCGCTGCTCGCGCAGCTCACCGGGCTGGCCGAGCTGCGGCTGGAGGTGGTCGGCGGGGGCAAGACCGAGGCGCCGCTGGCGTACCTGAGCGTGGCCGAGGCGACCGCGCTGCGGAACCGGCTGCTCGCCGTGGCCGGCCGCGCCCCCGAGGCCGCCCCGCCCGCCGCCGGCACTCCGCCCGCGCCGGCCCCGGCCGGGCGCCTGCTGCACGGCGTCCGCAACCGGGACCTCCTGGTCAGCCAACTGCTCACCCCGCAGGCGTTCCTGCTCCCGTTCGGCGTGGCCTTCGTGGTGGCACAGTTCCTCTCCGAGGGTTCCTGGTCATTCATCGCGGTCGCCAGCACGTTGACCGCGATGGCCGGCGTGGTGCTGCAACCGGTCCGCCGGGTGCTCGACGACTGGGGCTTCCGGCTGGACCGGGACGGCGACGCGCTGCGGGTACGCAACGGGCTGCTGGAGACCCGGGTGCAGACCGTGCCACTGCACCGGGTGCAGACCGTCGGGGTGACCTGGCCGCTGCTCTGGCGGATGAAGGGCTGGCTGCGGCTGCGGCTGGAAGTGGCCGGCTACTCGGCGGCCGAGCCGGACGACCGGAACCGGCCGGACCGGCTGCTGCCGGTCGGCGACGCGCCCACCGGCGAGCTGATCGTCGCCGAGGTGCTGCCCGGCGTCCGGCTGGGGGCGCTGCCCGCCACGCTGCCGCCCCGGCGGGCCCGCTGGCTGCGCCCGCTGAGCCGGGCGAGGGTGGGCGCCGGCCTCCACGAGGAGGTCTTCGTGGCCCGGTCCGGGCTGCTCACCCGCCGGTTGACGCTGGTGCCGTACGCCCGGATCCAGAGCGTGCGGGTGACCCAGGGCCCGGCGCAGCGGCGGCTGCGGCTGGCCACCGTGCACGCGGACACCGCCGGCGGGACGGGCGCGGCGGCGCTGGACCGGGACCTGGCCGAGGCCTGGGAGCTGGCGGCGGAGCTGACCACGCGGGCGCACGCCGCCCGGCGGACCGACCGGGGCCGGCCGCCGGGCTGAGCAGCCGGATAGTCAGCGCTCGGCCGGCTCCTACGACCGCGCCGAGCCGGGCTGAGCGGTCAGCGCTCGGCCGGCACCGTGGCCGGGTCGGCGGCGGGCGCGGCGTCGGCCGCGTCGGACGCCCGGGTCGCCCCGACGGCGGGGGCGGCCTCGCCGGCCGGAGCGGCCCCACCGGCCGGGGCGAGCGCGGCCCGGCGGGCCCGGCGGGCCGCCCACCAGCGCTCGGCCAGCCCCACCACCAGGAAGGTCAGCCCGACGTACGTCCAGCCGACCAGCACGTCGATCAGGTAGTGCTCGCCGCTGTAGATCAGCGTGAAGGTCATCGCCAGCGGATACGCCAGCAGCAGCGGCCACCAGCGCTTCCGCGTGGCGCGCAGGAAGAACAGGACCACGAACAGGGCGAACGCGGTGTGCAGCGACGGCATGGCGGCCACCGGGTTGGCGGCGATCTGCCCGGCGTTGAGCAGATTGCCCGCGCCGTGCATGCCGATCTCCTTCCAGCCCCGGGTGGAGATCCGGGCCACCTCGGTGAGCAGCCCGTTCTGGGCAGCCCACCACGGCGGGGCGGCCGGATAGAGGAAGTAGGTGGCCAACCCGGCCGCGCAGAGGAAGCCCCACCGCCGCATGTACCCGGCCCAGCGCGCCCGGTCCCGCAGCCAGAGCACCGCGGCGGCGGCGAGCGTCGCCACGAAGTGCGAGAAGTAGATCCAGCTGACCGCCACGTCCCACCAGTGCACCTGGTCGGGCCGGTAGAGGTGCTGCTGGAGCCAGATCGTCGGCACCTCGCCACCGGTGGCCCAGCCGGTCAGGAACCGGTCGGCGACGATCAGCTCCATGGCGTGCGGCGTCGCGCCGTTGTCGGCGAACCCCCGGGAGAAGTTGTACGCGGCCAGCAGCAGCACCACCGGGATCCAGTCCCGGGCGAAGCGCAGGTGGCTGCGCCACGGGCGGGACGAGTGCCAGGCGATGGTGCCCGCCCAGATCCAGAGGAACGCGTACGCCGGGTCGGTCGGCAGGCCGATGGCGAGCCAGGCGGCGACGAAGGCGATCCCCCAGATCACCATCGCCACCCCGCGACGGCGTCTGCCGTCGGGGGACGTGGTCGGTCCGGCGGGGGCGGGGGGCGGGGGGTCAGTCAGCACGGCCATCGCGGACAAGGTTAACGGCGTGCGACGGGGTCGCCGACGCCGACCGTCCGCCGCCGGGCTGGACGATCCCCGGAGCGGGCGACCGGGAGGGTCGGGGCGGCGGTCGGGACGCCGCCCGGGTCCGGGGGCGGCTGCACTACGGCCTGTTTCATAACTCGGTGGAGTTGTGAGACAGCGCCCTTCTCGGGCGTCCGCGCCTCGCCCCGGGTGGGGTGGGTACGGTTCCTGCGT